>CAZRND010000111.1:0-14883 GCA_964601345.1 uncultured Acidobacteriota bacterium
GGGGAATTTGTCAAAGCCTGTGGCCGGGGACGTGCCGGCGGTTTTCACGCGAATTCTTTTTTCGATTTTGTAGACGCGCCACGCCGCCCAGGGATGCACCGGCGGGTTCACGTCGCCAAACGCCCATTCATAGGCGGGCAACTGCCCGGTCGGATGCATGTACCACGCGCGCAGCATCAGGATGAGCTGGCCCTTGGCGAAATCGGGATCGACCAGGGACAGGGTGACGCAGTGGAACGCCAAGTCCCACGCCGCAAACCACGGATACTCCCACTTGTCGGGCATGGAGATGACGTCGGAGTTGTACAAATGCGTCCAATCCCTGTTGCGGCCCTTCTTTCGGTCGGCGGGAGGAGTCGGCGTGCCCGGATCGCCTTGCAGCCAGGTGCGTACGTCGTAGAAATAGAATTGCTTGCTCCACAACATTCCCGCGAAGGCCTGGCGTTGCATGTTGCGCGCGTCGTCGGAGGCTGTGTCCGGGATGCGCAAGCGGTAGAACGCATCCGCCTCGCGAATGCGTTTCTCGAAGACGCCATCAAATTCCTTACCCAGCATTCCGGACTCGGGAGATGTCGGTGTGAAGCGCAACTTCACCACCACATGTCCGTGTGCCGGAACTTTTGTGACGTAATGCGCCGCCGCCTTCGTCCCTGTCATTGCGGGATTCACGGCGTCTTTCGCGCCGTGGATGACGTAGTTGTGAAAGGCGTCCTTTACATACGGTGTTCGGTTGGGCGCTTGAAAGAGCCGGTCATTGTTCGTGTCGTTCTCGGTGAAGAGCAGTTCCGGTGAACCCTCGCAAACAAGGTAGCGCTGGCCATACCTGTCGGTCTCGGCGAGCATTGCGGCGTGCTTCCCGGAGTCCTTCACCGCGCTCACGCTCGGAACAGAATACGGCGGGAGATTCCGGTATCCCCACGACCATGTATTGCGAAACCAGAGAGTCGGCAGCAGGTGCAGTTCGGCGGCCTCGGGCCCGCGATTGTGCGCGGTGATGCGGATCAGAATGTCTTCGGAGCCTTCCTTGGCGTACTCGACGAAGACGTCGAAGTAGCGATCGTCGTCAAAGACTCCGGTGTCCATCAAGTCAAATTCCGGCAGGTCGCGGCCGCGATGTCGATTCTCCTCCACCAGGCGGCCGTAGGGGAACTCGGCCTGCGGATATTTGTAGAGATACTTCATGTAGGAGTGCGTGGGCGTGGAGTCGAGGTAGAAGTAGTACTCCTTGACGTCCTCGCCGTGATTGCCCTCGTTGCCGGTGAGGCCGAAGAGGCGCTCCTTCAGGATGGGATCGCGGCCGTTCCAAAGCGCCAGCGCGAAACAGATTTGCTGATGGCGGTCGCAGATGCCGCCGAGCCCGTCCTCGCCCCATCGGTAGGCGCGGGAACGCGCATGGTCGTGTGGGAAATAATCCCACGCCGTACCTTTGGCGCTGTAGTCCTCGCGCACGGTGCCCCACTGCCGCTCGCTGAGAAACGGACCCCAACGGCTCCAGTGAACCTTGTGCTCGCGGGATTCTTCGAGGCGCAACTCTTCAGCAGTCAGGCTGCGCTTTTTTGCGTCACCCATCCAACCACCCTTCCCCTAACTCTTGGCCCAGGCGATCAGGCCCGGCAGGAAATAAGCCCCGAGATCGGGATGGCGCGGCAACACGCGCACGGTGTATCCGTGCAGGCCGCTCTTCACGCAGGGCGCCGCCGCCTGGTAGAGCCAGCATCCGGCTTCCTGCATCTCCTCTTCGATCGAGCCCAACGCCTTCATGGGCGTCGCCTGCCCGTGGACGATTTCATCGTCGGCATTCACTTGTCCCAGATAAAACTGCACTTCCACTTCGTCCGGCTTGAGCGGCCCGAGGCGCACGCGGGCCTGCACGCGGACCTCGCCGCCCACCGGCAGTTCCGAGGGCGTCCCCTTGTGAACCACCTCGGCGCGGACGTCCTTCCAATTCTCCTCGACGCGCTTTCGCCACGCCGCGAGGGCTTTGGCGCGCGCCAGGTCCTTCTCGAGCAGTTGCGTGCAGAGACTCGCGGAAGGCACGTAAAAGCGCTCGGTATAATCGCGCACCATCCGGTGCGTGTTGAAGAAATGGCAGAGCGTGCCGAGCGAGGCCTTCATCCGCATGACCCACCGGCGCGGAACGCCGTTGACGCCGCGATCGTAGAAAGTGGGAACGACGTCGCGCTCGAGCAAATCGTAGAGCGCTGCCGATTCCACCTGGTCCTGATAGCCGGGATTGTCGTAGCTCTCGGCGCGTCCGATGGCCCACCCGATGGGATCTCCCTGGGCGTCGGTTCCCGTTGGATGTTCGATTCCCATCCCTTTTCCCGACCACGCTTCGTCCCACCAACCGTCGAGCGTGCTCAAGTTCAGGACGCCGTTGGCGGTGGCTTTCATGCCGCTGGTGCCGCTCGCTTCCTGCGGGCGCCGAGGAGTGTTGAGCCAAACGTCGGAGCCCTGGATCAGGTAACGAGTGAGGGAAATCCCGTACGATTCCAGGAAAACGAGTCGCTTGCGAAATCGCTCCTGACGCGACAGCGTGACAATCTGCTGGATCAGCTCTTTCCCTTGATGGTCCTTGGGGTGAGCCGCGCCGGAAAAGACGATCTGCACGGGGCGTTCGGGATTGTTGAGCAGTTTCGCCAAGCGGTCCGGGTCGCGCAGCAGTAGCGTGGCTCGCTTGTAGGTCGCGAAGCGGCGGGCGAAGCCGATGGTCATGGCTTCGGAATCGAGCACCTCGTCGGCGGCGGTGAGCTCGGAAATGGTGGCGCCGCGCCGTTCGAGTTGTTCACGGAGCCGGCGACGCGCGAAAGCCACCAGTTGCTCACGGCGGCGCTCGTGACAATTCCAAAGCTCCTCCGGCGGAATGCGCGCCACCTTGGCCCACACTTTTTGATCGGCCGGTTCTTCCTGCCAGCGCGATCCGAGAAACCGGTCATAGAGCTGTTCCATCTCCAGAGAGACCCAGGAGCGGAAGTGCGCGCCGTTCGTGACATGAGTGATCGGGATCTCGTCCACCGGAACGCCGGGCCAGATTTGTTGCCACATGCTTCGCGTGACTTCGCCGTGCAGGGCGCTGACCGCGTTCCGGTGCCGGGACAGGCGCATGGCCAGCGTCGTCATGCAGAACTGTTCGTTGTTGCGCGGATCGGGACTCGGATCGGTGCGGCCGTAGCCCAGGAACTGCGGCATCGAGATGCCGAGCTCGGTGGCGTAATCGGAGAAGTACCGCTGCATCAAGTCGGGCGGAAAAAAATCGTGTCCGGCGGCTACCGGCGTGTGCGTGGTGAAGATCAATCCGGCGCTGGCGGCCTCGCGGGCCTCCATGAAGGAGATGTGGTGGCGCGTCATCAGATCGCGGATGCGTTCGAGAGAGAGCAGGGCGGAGTGGCCTTCATTCATGTGAAAGAGATATGGCTCGACTCCCAGTGCTTGCAAGGCGCGGTATCCGCCGATGCCGGGGAAAATGTCCGCATGGTGCGGATACCCCAGGTGGCGGCCGTAAAGATGGTCGGTGATGTTCTGATCCGCCGGGCTGTTACTCGAGAGATTGGTATCGAGCAGATACAGCGTCAGCCGGCCCACCTGAAGGCTCCACACTTGGGCTTGCACGCGCCGTCCCGGCAGCGCCACCTCGACGACGACAGGTTTGCGGTCGAGTCCTCGCTCCAGCGTCACCGGAAGGTTGTGAAAGTCGTTGTCCTCGTATGCTTCCTGCTGCCAGCCGGCTTCGTTGAGGTATTGGCGGAAATATCCTTGCTGGTAGAGCAGACCGACGCCTACGAGCGGCACACCCAGGTCGCTCGACGACTTCAAATGGTCCCCGGCCAATACTCCCAAGCCGCCGGCGAAAATGGAAAGGCATCCAGTCAGACCGAACTCGGCCGAGAAGTAGGCCACCAGCGGACCCTTTGCCGCTCCATGCGTGCGGTGATACCAGGACGAATCACCGCCCATGTACGCATCGAGATCGTCTACCACGCGGTCGAGATGCGCGAGGAATCCTTCATCGGTGGCCGCGGCGGCGAGCTGATCCTGGCTGACGAGTCCGAGCAACAGGACCGGATTGTGGCCGCTCGTTTCCCACATCTCATGATCCAGGCGGCGAAACAATTCGATGGCGTCGTGATTCCAGGCCCAACGGAGGTTGTAAGCGACGTCCCGGATGCGCGCTAACCGCGAAGGCAGCGATGGTACGACTCGAAATTTAAGTGCGGGCTTCATAATGTACGCCCAAACAGCATAATCCATGCCAGGGCCCTGCGTTATACTAAGAATTCGGTCCTGACTCATGCAAGGCAGGCTTTTCTGGCTGATTTTCATCGTCCTGAGCGTGGCGGCGGATATGCTGCTGCCCTTCGTATGGTCGCTCGTCGCGACCATACCGATCTTTATCTTCAGTTGGTGGGTTGTCTACAAGAGCGATTGGTTCTGAAGGAGGTCTTATGTTGAAGAGCTTGGTTCGGATTTCCCTTCTGGCCCTGGTGGCCCTGCTTCCGTTGGCCTATTTCGCGAGTTCCAGTTGGATGGCGGCGGAAGTGACGCTGCCCGAACCCGCCGTCGACCAGGACCGAGCCGCCGCGAAAGGCAAGCAGACCGCCGTGCTGGCGGGAGGTTGCTTCTGGTGCACGGAAGCAGTCTTCGAGCACCTCGCCGGCGTGGACAAAGTCGTCTCCGGTTTCTCCGGAGGCGACGCGAGCAACGCTCACTACGAAACGGTGAGCTCTGGAAAAACGAATCACGCCGAGTCCATCGAGATCACCTACGATCCCACGAAGATCACCTACGGCCAGCTTCTCCACGTTTTCTTTGAAGTGGCGCACGATCCTACGACCCTGAACCGGCAAGGTCCGGACTGGGGCAAGCAATATCGTTCGGCCATCTTCTATAAAGATGCCGAGCAGAAAAAGATCGCTGAAGCGTACATCCAGCAAATCCAGGCGGCGAAGATTTTCTCCGCGCCGATCGTCACCGAAGTCAGCCAGCTCAAAGCCTTCTATCCCGCCGAGGAGTATCACCAGGACTTCGTGCAGCGAAATCCCTCGCATCCCTATGTGGTGGTGAATGCGTTGCCGAAGCTCGAGAAGCTGAAGAAACACTTCCCATCGCTCGTAAAGACGAAGAAGAAATAACTACGCGGGGTGTACTCCGTCGACCCATTTCACGTCGCTGGTCGGCTCGGGGCTGGGAATATCGAGGTTCACGACGATCGGCTCCTGCCCGCTGCGCACGACGACCACCTCGACAGGACAATCGGGACTGGCATTGAGCTCCTGATGCGGAACGAAGGGCGGCACATAGATAAAATCGCCCGGTCCGGCTTCGTCCACAAACTCCAGGCGGTCGCCCCAACGGAAGCGCGCTCTCCCGCGAATCACATAGAGGACGCTCTCGAGTTCGCCGTGATGATGCGCGCCCGTCTTGGCATTGGGCTGGACGACGACCGTGCCTGCCCAAAGTTTGTTCGCGCCGACGCGGGCGTGGCTGATGGCTTCCGCGCGCGTCATGCCGGGAGTCTGGGGAGTGTTGCAATCGAGTTCGCCGGAGCGAATGATGCGCACGCCATGGTTTTTCCAGTCAGGCTTCTCGGAGGACATAGCCAAAGGATACTATAGGGCCCATGCGCCGAATCGCAATTGTGCTCGGTGTTCTCGCAGCGGTCTTGGGCGCTACCTATTACTACCTGCTGGTGCAGTGTCCCGCGCCCATCGTGGGCCTGTTCACCATTGACATGGCCGAAGTGCGACGCCTGGCAGACTCGATCCCGGGACCGAAAGCGCAAACCGCGCACGTCGAGCACGTCGCGACCTTTTCGTTTCCCGCGGTGGTGGTGACGGCCGGCGACGGATGGGGCTTGTTGCCGATCCAGGTCTTCTCCTATGAACTGTTGTTCTCCAATCGCACGGTTGTGATTGACACGGCCCTCGACGAAAAGGTCGCGAGTGCCATGTACGCCTCATCTTTTGACAAGGCCGCGTTCGCGAGGATGTGCGCCCTGGGTTTCGGGAACGCCAACCTGATCGTGATTACCCACGAGCATGGCGATCACCTGGGCGGCCTCAGCATGCAGGCGGAGTTGCCGAAGTTGCTCAAGGTCGCCCGGCTGACGCAGGAGCAGATCTCACACCCGGAGAAATCCGGAGGCGCGGCGATTCCCGCGGCGACCCTGGCCGGATATCAGCCGCTCGTGTATGACCGCTATGCAGCCGTCGCGCCGGGCGTCGTCCTGATCAAGGCTCCAGGACATACCCCCGGAAGCCAGATGGTCTTCGTGCAGATGGAGGATGGTCGCGAGCTGCTTTTTCTCGGCGACGTCGCCTGGAAGATGAGAAACGTGGACGTGGTGCGCGGACGCGCGCGACTGACGTCGTCGCTGATGATCGGCGAGGACCGCATCGCGGTGCTCGCGCAACTCGCCGAGTTGCACCGGCTCCAGAACGCCGAGCCGCAACTGCACCTGGTCCCGGGTCACGACGGCGCGGCGATCGAGGCGCTGATCGAGCAGAAGGTGCTGTCGCGCGGCTTTGAGTAAGGTCAACTATGGGCACCAAGACAATGAGCGCCTTTGATCGCCTGAAGCGGACTGCGGGAACGCGCAAGATGAGCCGTCTGACTTCGGAGCCTCCGGACGATACACTGAAGTCCAGTCATCGAGCGCTCTACGAGGAGTATCTGGCCGCCAGCAAGGACAAACGGCGCCTGGCGGCCCTGCGAGACTGGGATGTTTTAGACTCGACACGGTGACAAGGAGTCGTTTGCCAATCGCGTAACGAGGGATGAGATGGACGATTTGGAACGAGCGTTGAAAACGGCCTTCGACCTGCCATAACAACTGTTGTATCCTTTGGGGCATCCAGGAAAGGGGTAGTTGAAATGAAACGTACATTGTCGATCCTTGCTTTGTTCACTCTAGCTCTGCCGCTCGTGGCGGCGGACGATTCGATTCGCATCGACGGCGGACTCGTCTCCGGCACGGCCGGACGCAGTCCCGAGGTCCGCGTCTTCAAGGGCATTCCGTATGCTGCCCCTCCGGTCGGAAGCTTGAGATGGAAGGCGCCGAAGGCGCCGGCCGCATGGGAAGGCGTCCGTCGCACCGCGGACTTTTCAGCAGCGTGTGTGCAATCGCCCTACGCGGAAAGCTCCATCTACTACCGGCCGCCCGAGCCGGTGAGCGAGGATTGCCTCTACCTGAACGTCTGGACGGCGGCGAAGTCCGCCAAGGAACGCAGGCCCGTGATGGTCTGGATCTACGGCGGCGCGTTTACGCGCGGCTCGGGCGCGGTGTCCACGTACGACGGCGAGAACCTGGCCAAGAAGGGCGTCGTTCTGGTGACCATCAACTACCGCCTCGGCATCTTCGGATTCTTCGCGCATCCCGAGCTGACCAAGGAATCAGACGTTCGCTCGTCGGGCAATTACGCGCTGCTCGACATGATCGCGGCGCTCCAGTGGGTGCAGAAGAATGCCTCGGCTTTCGGCGGCGATCCCAAGCGCGTTACCATTTTCGGCGAATCGGCTGGATCGTGGGCCGTCAACCTGATGATGGCAACTCCGCTCGCGAAGGGACTCTTCCATCGCGTGATCGGTGAGAGCGGCGCAAGCTTCGGACGGCAAATCGCGCTGGCCGACGTCGAGCAGGAAGGCACGCGCTTCGCCACACGCCTCGGCGCGGCCGCGATCGGCGACCTGCGCGCCAAGTCCTCCGACGAGCTGCTCAAGGCCGGCGGGGCATTTCGGCCCTCGGTGGACGGATGGATTTTGCCGGAAAGCGTCCATAACATTTTCGATCATGGGAAGCAAAGCGACGTTCCGCTCATCGCCGGATACAACGCCGACGAAGCGCGGACGCTCGCGCCGTGGCCCGCGAACGGCACGGCGAAGTCGTTCAACGACCAGGTCCGCACGCGCTTCACCGACATGGCCGAGGAATTCCTGAAGCTGTACCCCGCGGGATCGGACGAGCAGGCGGCCGAGGCGCACTACACCAGTTGGCGCGACCAGAGCATGGGATGGCAGATGCGCACCTGGGCGCGCGAGCAAGGCAAGTCCGGCAAGTCGCCGGCTTATCTGTACTTTTTCACGCGCATCCCGCCCGGTAAAGATCGTGACAAATACCGCTCTTATCACGCCGCCGAGATCCAGTACGCCTTCGGCAATCTCGCTCCGCCGCGGCCGTGGGAAGATGCCGACCGGAAACTGGCCGACACCATGTCGAGCTATTGGACGAATTTCGCGACGACAGGCAATCCCAACGGCAAGGGACTTCCGAAGTGGCCGGTGTATGACGCGAAGAGCGATCCTTCGATGGTTTTTGGGGACCAGACCGCTGTGCAGCGCGACGTCAACAAGCCGGCGCTCGATTTCTTCGATCGCTTTAACGCGAAGCGCTAGAAATTCACGCGTGCAAGCAGCACCACGACGCGGGCCGGGCTACTGGTTCCGACGCCCGCGTTGGAGAACGCCGCGCTAGAGGTGATCTTTCCGAATCCGGCGCTCCCGGCGTTGATATTCGTACTGGGATTGCCGAATTGCTCTGTGTTGGAGATGTTTTGCGCGGTCGCGCCGATTTCCACAGTAAACCGTTCGTTGATCTTGATGGTCTTTCTGAGGCTCATGTCCAACCGGAAAGTGCCGGGGCCCGTAATGACGCTCTGACCGAGACTGCCTAAACGTCCAGGCGAGGAGTTCACCAATAGAGGAGCACCGTTCGACCCTGCGACATAAAAAAGCGTGGACGTTGGGAATGTGTTCGCGATGGGATCCCTAACCTGTGTGAGATCCTGAAAGTAGGTCACGCCATTGCCGAGCCGCTGCACGCTGCCGCCAGGAAGCGGCCCAAGAGCCACAGCCGTGAATCCGCGCGATGGGGCGAAGGCGTTGAAAGTGTTTTGCCCATTGATGGTGAGCGGCTGCCCTGAGAACTTGTTGAAAATTGCGCTCCATTGCCATCCGCCAATCAGGCGATCGAGAAAGCCGTTGGCATTTGCCGCAAACATCTTGCCCCGACCGAAGGGCAATTCATAAATCACGTTGGTCTTGAAGACATGTGTGCGGTCATAGGACATACGTCTCTTGTCGAGGGCCATGTTTCGGAGCGTGTAGTAGCTGCTCTGCTCTGTGCTGCTATCGCCCTCGTCTTCTCCGAGCGCCTTGCTGAACACGTAACTGCCTTGGAGAGTCAGGCCATGCGTGGCGCGTTTGGTGAAGACGGTTTGAAGGGAGTTATAACTGGAATTGGCGAAATTGCCCGTCAGATAGGTCGAATTGAATTGCGGGTTGGCGACTATGAAATTCGCCGGCAAACCAGCTTTGCTCAGCGCCCCGCCGACAACTCCTCCCGTCGCCACGTAAAGCGTAGTGGTATTGATAAAACTTGCGAAACCGCCTACATTGTTGTTGGCCAGCAAGCCCTGAATGGAGCTGTTTGCCCGCAGGGCTGCGGAGCCGCCGACACTGCTGAAGATTTGATCGATTAAAGGCGAGTTTCCGCCGGCCTGCAACGTCTGGAACGCTTGCAAGATGCCGTTTTCGAAGACATTTACTTCATTCGTGTCAATCGAACGAACAAGCTTGGTGCCCTTGCTGCCCACAAAGCTCACAGTGAGAGACATTGTCCCCGAGAGCGCACGCTGAATCGAGAAGTTGTAGTTCTGGGTATACGGCGTGCGCAGGTTGTTGTCGAACGCGAATAGGTTCTGAGTATGCGAGCCCGTGCCGGTTACCGGAACAGCGGCAAGCGGCGCTCCAGCGGGCGCGACTGGAAGCTTGAGGTTAGCGACGTTCAGTAAAGACGCGGAAATCAACGTATCGGTCTCTGAGAGGCCCGGCTCCAGACCCGAGTTGTTGTGGATCAAATAGATTGGCAAGCGCTCGTATCCAATGCCGTAGCCGGCGCGGATGACCGTCTTGTTCTTGCCAAACCAGGGCAACGACCAGGAGATGCCCACGGCGGGAGCAAAATTGTTATTGTCGTTGGGATAGAGCTGGACTCCCGGATTCGAAGTGCCCTCTCCGATGACCTGCGTGCGGGTGAGCGAGCCGTTCTGGACGCCGGGGTGAAACTCACTGGCAAGATTCGTCCCGGAAATCCCAAAGACACCGGCTCCGCCGCCCACAGGCGCCAGCATCTTGCCCTGGCTTTCGGTGGGCACGCCGTACCACTCATATCGCACGCCAAGATTGACGGTAAAGGACGGAGTCACGCGGAAATCGTCCTTAAAGAACCAACTATACTCACGCTGGAGCCAATTACGAAAGCGAGTTTGCCCCGGCAGGAACGCCGGGTTCGCGCCGCCGGGAGAGTTATTTACCTGGAAGGCCGAACTGAGCGAACCGGAAAGATCGTTCAACAAGTTCGTGGCCACGCCTGAGTTGGTCCCGATGAAAGGAATCGGGTTCGCTCCGGTGCTGATATTTGTCACCGGCACGCCGCCCGCGCCAATGGTGGCGCCCGGCACGGCTCCGAACGCATCATAGCCCGCGTCCGAAACAAAGCGCACTTCCACTCCGCCCTTGAAGGAGTGGCGGCCTTTGACCCACGAAATATTGTCGCCGTATTGATACACGGGCGTAATGCGGTTGCTGGCGCCGCCCGCAGCAGACGGGAAGGGGCTGGTGACGCCGGCGAAGCTCAGGATGTAGGGCACGCTACCTGCCGCGGGAAGGAGCTCCGGTTTGGCATCCTCAGGCGTGAGCACCACAGTGCGAGGGCGAAACGCGCCGATGCGGACTTCGTTCAGCAGATTGGGACGCAGAGTACTGGTCAGCGCGGCGCTGTACTGGGTGGTCTCGGTCGGATCCGGGCTACCGGGCACAGTCGGATAGGCTTGCGGGAAAGCGACGTTGTAGCTGTCATAAGCCTGGTGCGTGAGGACCAAGCTCAGCCGGTGTCGGTCGTTGAACATGTGATCCACCCGTCCCTCGTACAGACCAGCGTCCGAGATGATCGGCCGCGACCACGTATAACCGGCAGTGTTCAGACCATCGCCCGTTCGGAAATTGTTGGGCAACGGGAGCAAACCGAGTTGCTTAGTGATTACGCCGCTGGTGTCGGCGGTTAGACGATTGGGATCGCGGCCGAAAACGCTGATGCTTTGCAGCGGGCCCGTCGCGCTCGATGGCTGCACCGGGTTACCTTGCGAGTCCACTGTGGGGTTGACCGTTGCGCTGGCGTTGGCGTTCTGAACTCCGGGATAAAACCGGAAGACTCCAGTGCGTGCGGTTTGAGTGTAAACCGTTGCCGTTGTGGACAAGACTTGGCGTTGTGTCTGCCCTTCGTAGATCCCGTTGAAAAAAGTCTTGTTGCGTTTCACCGGGCCGCCGAACCGGATTCCGAACTGGTTCTGATGAAGCACATTGCGCGGCGCCAGCGGCTGACCGGTGGCAGGGTTGGTACCCTGGAGATTTCGGAAAAAGTCGTTGGCGTTGAGGTCCGTGTTGCGAAACTCCTCCCAGGAGCTACCATGAAAAGAGTTGCCGCCCGAGCGCGTGATCATTTGGACCTGACCGGTGCCGCGGCCTAACTCGGCGTCCGCCGGAGATGTGACCACGCGGAATTCTTCGGCACGGTCCACACTCACCAAGTTGCTGTAGAGCTGAAACGAGCCTGGGAGGAGATTATCCAAGGAATTGATGCCGTCCGTAGTGAAATTGACAAGGCCCGACCGGTTGCCATTGATGTTGTATCCACTTCCCTGGATCACGCCCGGCTGGGTGACAATGAGATCGTAGGAACTTCGGCCGGCCACTGGAAGGGCCAGGAGCTTGGTTCCATTGATTACGTCGCCTACGGAGCTGCTCGACGCGCTTACATCACTTCCCGTGGCTGTGACTTCGACCGACTCGCTGGTAGCCCCGAGGTTGAGCGACAGGTTAACGGTGACGCTCGCACCCACTTCCAAGTCGACGTCGTTGATCACCACCTTGCGGAACCCGGCGTGCTCCCCCGTAAAGCGGTAGTGCCCCGGCGGCAGCGACGCAAAGACGTAGACGCCCGCCTCGTTGCTGTGCGCCAGGGTCGAAGAGCCGGTCGAAGCGTTCACCGCCGTGACCAGAGCATCGACGACGCGAGCCCCCGCGGGATCGGTCACCGTGCCGGAGACGCTCGCGGCGGTCTGCGCCAAAGCCAAAGAGGAGAAGAGGAAAATGCTCAGAACCACCGTGCGGGACTTACCCATAGAAGCCTCCCAAGCAAAGAAACGTGGGGCAAGTCTACCGCCCGGTAGGTAGGTTCGTCAAGCTAGTTCTTCTTGTGCGCGTCGAAGAAATCGAACATTGCGGCCATGTTGGGGGCGGCGATGTTCATGTGTGTTCCGCCGGGCTGTTCGATGTATTTCACGTCGACGCCCAATTTCTTCATCTCGGCGACCATGACGCGCGAGCTTGCGACCGGTACAACGTTGTCGGCGTCGCCGTGCACCACGACTTCCGGAATGCTCTTCATCCGCTCGATGGTCGCGGGGTTGCCGCCGCCGGAGATCGGCCCAAGGGCAGCCCAATATTGCGGATACTTAGCGCCGAGCGCCCATGTCCCGAACCCGCCCATGGAGTGACCCATCAGATAGATGCGCTTGTCATCCACTTTGTATTCCTTGCGGAAGCGCTCGAAGACCTCCATCACGTCCTGCTCGCTCAACTGCGTGCGGCGGCCGGCTGAACCGACGCCGCTGCCATAGCCGCCGTCCACACGGTAGCCCATCGGTGAGACCACCAGGTATCCGCGCTTCTCCGCTTGCTCGATGATGTTGTAGAGCCCGCCGAACATCGAGTCTTCGGTGCCGCCGAGTCCATGGAGCGCGAGCACCATGGGAAAGGCCTTCGACCCGTTGTAGCTGGTCGGGATGTAGGTGCGGTAGGGCATGATCTCGCCCGCGGCCTTGAAGAAGTAATGGCGCTTGATGTCGCCGGTGCGCCCGGCAAAAGGATCCTTGCCGGACTTCGCGGCGGCCAGCAATTGCTCCGCGCCGGCGATCTCCTTGGCGACATCGAACGCGCCCCGGTCGACGCGTCCACGATTGACATTGCGCATGAAGTCCACGGGATAAAGGATATCGGCGCGGATCGCCTCGGGCGCCTGGGCCGCCGCCGCTTCGAGGCGGCTCACCGACGGGTCGAGTCCTTTTTGCGCGAAGATGCGCAGCGAAACGGACCCCAGAGGCTTGTCGCCGTCGAGCACGTCGGCGCGCACGACGTAGGCGCCGTCGGCGACGCCCGAGAGGTCAAGCTCCATGAGGTACGGCGATTCCCGCAGATCGCGGCTGATTTCGTCGAATGAGCCGAGGTCCTTGACGACCTCGCCTACTTGTTGCTGCTGCCCCGGCTTTCGCAGTGATACACGCGCTGCCAGCGAACGATCGAGCGCAGTAGATGGCGTGTAGATCTGCTCGAGCCGGACGGCGTAGGGATTGGATGAGTCCACGATGGTGCGTTCGGAGCGCAGCACGATCGAGTTGCTGAAGTCGAGCGTCTCGGTCCATTCGTTGCCCGCGAGCAGCGTCATTCCTTTGGCAACGAGGCGACGCACTTCGCCGTTCTTGCCCAGGCGCGCGGCCTCGGCCATTTCCTTGTCGTTCGCGTCGATCTTCTCTTTGAGCTCGCCCGTTGGATTCACGGTGCGCTTGCGCACGGTGTAGGCGAGCCGCGTCGACGCCATGTTCGGCAGCGTTTGCGGCAGAGCCACGGCGGGAAGGAGCGCGATAACCAGAAGCAATCGGGTTGTTCTCATGTGGGCAAAAACTCCTGTCTGTCAAAATAGCAGATTTGACAGTATACTCCGCGCATGAACACCAATAGGCGATCGTTCCTCACCGCTCTGGGTCTTGGGTACGCAGCGGGATGCCTCGGGCAGGCGCAGAGTCCCGCCGGTTCCACCGGTCCTCTGTTCCCGGTTGCCGATACGCGTTACGGCAAAGTGCAGGGCATGTCGAACGCGGGCATCAAGGAATTCAAAGGCATTCCTTATGGCGCTTCGACCGCGGGGAAGAACCGCTACATGCCGCCGAAGAAACCGGCCGCGTGGACCGGCGTGCGCGAATGCCTGGCCTACGGGCAGATCTCGCCACAGACGATTTCCAATCCCGCGAGTGACTACGGACAACTGATCCAGTGGGACCTGCACTAAGGCCACGGCATGGGCGAGGACGTGGTGACGCTAAACCTCTGGACGCCCGCCGGTAAAAGCCGCGGCAAGGGCGGCTGTCGTTGGTCAGTCCACGGCGGCGGATTCGCCACCGGATCGGGCAACGGCCCCCAGTACGACGGCACGCAGTTGACGCGCCTGGCCGACGTCGTGGTGGTGACGGTGAATCACCGGCTGGCGAGTCTCGGCTATTTGCATCTCGCCGACTTGGGCGCGCCGCCGGAGTTCGCGCAAGCCGGCGTCGTCGGGATGATGGACCTGGTCGCTTCGCTCGAATGGGTGCGCGACAACATCGAGAATTTCGGCGGCGACCCGTCGCGGGTGATGATCTTCGGACAATCGGGCGGCGGCGCGAAGACTTCGACCATGCAGGCGATTCCGTCGGCGAAGGGGTTGTTCCACAGCGCCGGAATCCAAAGCGGCTCGACGATCCGCTCGGCGACGCGCGAGACGGCCACGAAATCCGCCGAAGCGCTGCTCGGCAAGCTGGGGATCGCGAAGAGCAACATCGCCGAAATCCAAAAGGTCCCGTGGCAGCAGATTCTCGAGGCGCAAGTGGCGCTCGGCGCCACGGCGTCGTTCACGCCCGTCGTCGACGGGACGGTTCTGCCGCATCATCCGTTCGAACCTGCGGCGCCCCCGGAGTCGGCCGATGTGCCCATCATCATTTCGAACACGCTGGAGGACGCGGCCCTGCGCCTCACCAACTTCGAACTCACCGAGGATGGGTTGAAGAAGATGATGAACGG
>CAZRND010000112.1:0-14796 GCA_964601345.1 uncultured Acidobacteriota bacterium
GGCCAGAGTCTCACCGGTCGGACGGTCGGCCGCTTCGTGATCGGCGACCTTCTCGGATCGGGCGGGATGGGGGAAGTCTACCGGGCCACCGACACCGTCTTGAAGCGCGCCGTGGCGCTCAAGCGGCTGGCGCCGCGGTTGCGTAACGACGCTGAGTATCATCGCCGCTTTCTGCAGGAAGCCGAGCGCGCCGCGCAGCTTTCCGATCCTCACATTGCCGGACTCTACGACGTGGTCGACGAACAGGGCGAGCTGTTCCTGGTGATGGAATTCGTCGAGGGGCAAACGCTGCGGGACCGCCTGAAGGGAGGGTTGACGATCGCGGATTCCCTGCGCATCGCCGAGCAATGCGCCGGGGCGCTCGTCGCGGCCCACGAAAAAGGACTCCTCCATCAGGACATCAAGCCGGAAAACATCATGATTTCGCTCGCCGGACAAGTGAAGGTCCTCGACTTCGGCGTCGCCCGTTTGCTGCCCGACATTGAGGCGAGCGCCCTCACCGCCACGCGCAGCGCGGGCCGCGAGGGCGCCTCCGGCACCCCAGCTTACATGGCTCCGGAAGTGATGATGAACGAGCCGCCCGATCAGCGCGCGGACATCTTTTCGCTCGGCCTTGTCCTGTATGAGTGCCTGGCCGGTCGCCATCCGTTCGAGACCGGGTCGCTCTTGGGTACGGCAGGAAAGATCCTGCATGAGAACGCGCCTCCTCTGAGCGAGCGGAACCCGCGCGTGTCCGCGGAACTCGAGCGCGTTGTGACCAAGATGCTGTCCAAAGCCCGGAACGATCGCTACGCCACGGCCCGCGATCTGCTCGTGGATCTGCACACGCTACAGCGCCAGGCGACGCCGACGTCGCCGTGGCCGATCCCAGCGCCGCGGAAGACCGGCCGCGGGGTGACGGCAGCGGGGATCGGCGTCCTGGCGATACTCGTGGTCGTGGCGCTGCTCACAATCCCGTTCCGCAAGGCGTCCTCTCCAACTCCTCCCTCTGCGCCGGGCGGGAAGCACGTCGCCGTTCTGCCCTTCACCGTGCCCGACGGCGATGCCCAGACGGCGGTCTTCGGCGGCGGACTCATCGAGACGGTCACCGCCAAGCTCACGCAGCTCACGCGCAATCAATCGCTGCAAGTCGCTCCCGCCGGACTCGTGCGGGAACGCAAAGTGGACGGAATCGACAAGGCCGGCGCGGAGCTGGGCGTGAACCTGGTGATCACCGGCAGCCTGCAACAGGCCGAAGGACGAGTGCGCGTGACCGTGAATCTCGTGGACGTGAAGCCCCGCCGTCAGTTGCGCTCGGCCACTTTCGACGCCCCCTTCCGCGACCCGTTCGCGCTTCAGGATCGGGTTGTGGAGCTGGTGCTGGACATGCTGAACGTGGATGTGCCGGCCGCGGAACGCCAGGTTCTCGTGACGCGAGGGACGAAGGTGGCCGAAGCGGAAGACGAGTACCTGCAAGGACGCGGCTATCTGCGCAATTATGACAAGCTCGAAAACGTCGATCGGGCCATCGCCATGTTCCAGCAGGCCCTCGGGCACGATCCGCGCTACTCCCTGGCTAACGCCGGCCTCGGGTCGGCTTATTGGGAAAAATTCAATCATACCAAGGCCGCGCAGTGGGCCGAGAAGGCCGGCGGCGCTTGCCGCGAGGCGGTGAAGCTCGACAGGCGCCAGTCCCCCGGACACGTTTGTCTGGGCACGGTGCTGAATGGAACCGGACACTACGCCGAGGCCATCGAGGAATTCACGCAAGCGGTCAATCTCGAACCCACCAGCGACGACGCCTTCCGTGGACTCGGTTTGGCCTATGAGAAATCGAACAAGCCGCAAGACGCGGAGCGGACCTACCGCGCCGCCATCGCCCTGCGCCCCCACTACTGGTCGGGCTATACCAATTTGGCGAGGTTCCTGGCCTCCGGCTCCCGATACGCCGAATCGGCGCAAATGTTCGAGAAGGCGGTGGAACTCGCGCCCGACAGCTATCGCGGTTATTACAGTCTGGGCGCGGTTTACATCCTGCAAGGCCGGTACCCCGATGCGATTCCGGTGCTGGAGAAGTCGCTCGGGATTCAGCCCACCGCGCGGGCCTATTCGAATCTGGCCACCGCGTATTTCTTCCAGCGGCAATTCGACCGCGCGGTCACCAACTACGAGTCCGCGATCCACATGGGCGACTTGACGTACGTAGTCTGGGCCAATCTGGGGGACGCCTATTCCTATGGCGATCCGAAGGGACGCGCGAAGTCGCGCGGCGCATACCAGCAGGCGGCGAATATGGCCCGGCAGGCGCTGAAAGTGAATCCACGAGATGCCGTTGTGCTCGCGGGTCTCTCCGAATATCTCGCCAAGCTGGGAGAAAAGGAGAATGCGCTCGCGAGCCTGAAGCAGGCCTTGGAACTGGCGCCGGCCGAAAAAGAAGTCTTATTCAAAGCGGCTCTCGTCCATAACACTTTGGGTGACACCGCCCAGGCCCTGAATTGGACGGAGAAAGCCTTGACCGCCGGCTACTCGATTTTTTCAGTGCGTGACAACCCGGTTTTTGATACCCTGCGCGGGCAGGAGCGGTTTCAATCGATGCTGAAGAAAGCATCCCCGCCAAAATAGGAGACACGATGGCCAAGAAAAAACGCGCCAAGAAAAAAGCCGCCAAAAAGAAAGCGGCGAAAAAGAAAGTTGCAAAGAAGAAAAGTACCAAGAAGAAAAAGAAGCATGGAAAGAAGCCCAAGAAGAAAGCAACGGGCCTGCAATCCGTTCCTGTCACAATCAGCCTGAAGGTCGACGGAACGCTCCTCATCGATCCGGACCCAAGGCATTGCCACATCAGCCACCCGCCGGAACAAGTCGTCTGGGACACGGAGCCTCCCGGACTGCCGTTTGACGTCGAATTCAAAGTCGATTCGGCTTTCCGCCACAGGCACTTCGATCAGGACCATCCGAAGTCCGGTCCAGTCACGAACGGAACCGTGGGCAAGTTTTACGCGTACAGGGTGGATGCGTTTGGAGTATCGGTCGATCCTGATGTAATCATCGACTCTTAATGGGTCGGCTCTCTTACATCGACTGGATGCGCGGGCTCGCGTGTCTGTTGATGTTCCAGACGCATTGCTTCGATTCCTGGCTGGCGCCCGCCGATCGCAACGGCGAGCTCATGCGCTGGTCCCAACTGCTGGGAACCTTCCCTGCCCCGCTATTTCTCTTTCTTGCCGGCGTCTCGCTGGCGTTGGGCATCGACCGCATGACCGCCAAGGGCATCTCCGGGCCGAGAATTTCCCGAGCGTTCGCCACGCGGGGCCTGGAGATTTTCGCGCTCGGCTTGCTCTTTCGTCTGCAGGAATTCGTCATTGTCTGGGGATGGGCCCCCACCTCGGATCTCTTCCGGGTGGACGTGCTCAACATGATCGGTCTCTCGTTGATGATTGCCGGCCTGCTGCCCATGATCGTGACGGGCACATGGCAGCGGGCCGCGCTCGCCGCGGCCGCGGCGCTCGCCGTTGCGATGGTCACGCCGCCGCTGTGGACCACTCACAAGCCCGATTTTCTTCCCTGGTGGCTGGCCAGCTACATCAATGGAGGACACACCGATTACCAGCCGAAGTCTTGGCTCTTTCCGCTCTTCCCGTGGATGGCGTTTACCTTCGCCGGATGCGCCGCCGGATTGCTCCTGATGCGCGCTCGTTCGGTCCAGAAAGAAGCTCGCGCCGTGGCGACAATGACCGCCGCGGGCGTGGCGATCTTCGTGCTGGCGCGGTTTTTCGACCACCTGCCTGTCGAGCTCTATGCCGTCTACGATTACTGGCACACGAGCCCCAATTTCTTCCTTGCCCGGCTTGGGATTCTGCTGGTGATCCTTGGCGGCTGCTACCTCTGGTGCGCCGTGAAACCGGCAAAGCTATGGAGCCCCGTCGAGCAACTCGGAACTACTTCGCTGTTGGCCTACTGGGTGCACATTGAATTTGTCTACGGAAGATTTTCCATCGAGGCGAGGCTGGGGAGCTCGCTCGAGCAGGCTTGGATAGGACTACTCGAGATCACGGCCGCGATGATCCTGCTCTCGGCATTGCGCACGCGCGGCTATCCAGCGATCCAGAGGCTTTGGGCAAAGGGCCATTCCTGATCCACCCACTGACCTTCACACCGGAATCCGGCGTCGGCCGCCATCTCCGTGACTTCCTGCACTGTGTACTTGTGGGAATTCTCGGTCCAGATCGTCTCGTCCTTACGCAGGTACACCTCCAGGTCAGCCGGTGGGATGCGCACGACTTGATCCTCAGTCGAGCGCAGATGCATTTCGATGCGCCGCTCCGCTTCGTTGTATAGCGCGACGTGCCGGAAGCGCGTGAGATCGAAGTCCGCGCCCAGCTCGCGATTGATGCGCGCCAGCAGGTTCAGGTTGAACGCCGCCGTCACACCCAGCGGATCGTCGTAAGCCGCCAGCATGACCGGAACCGACTGCACCAGATCGGTGCCGATCAGCAAGGCGTCGCCCGGCGCGAGGGTCCCGCGCACATGGCTGAGAAAACGTTCGCCCGCGGGGCGGTCGAAGTTCCCGATGGTGCTGCCGAGAAAGAGCACCAGCACTCTTTCGCCTGCTCGACGTCGCGCGACGGCCGCCAGCAGGCCTTCGAGATAAGACTGCTCGAAACCGACGATGCTGATCGCGTCGATCGAACCGAGCTCGCGCTCACATCGAGCCAGCGCCGAGCTGGAAATCTCGATGGGATGGTACATCGTCGGCTGGCGGCGGCAGAGAGCTTCCAGGATGAAGCGCGTCTTCCGGCCGCTTCCGCATCCGAGCTCCGCCACCAACACCGGACCCGCGCCCTCGCCAAGCACTGCGTCGATAATGGCCGGGGCGTGATGACGCAGGATGCGCTCGTCGGCCCGCGTGAGTCCATATTCCGGCAGGCAACTGATCACTTCGAAGAGAGCCGAGCCGACTTCATCGTAGAAATACTTGCAGGGCAGTTCCTTCTGGCCCACCTTGGTGAGACCCGCCGACACATCGCGGGCCAGGTCCCCCGCCGCATACGTGGCAATGCTCTCTGTGTACATTGGATGCTAGTTCTCCACGCACCGAAAAGTGGAATAGATGTAGGGGTAGTTGGGCTGGAACCAGTTGCGGAAACTTGGACGCAACATACAAGCTGCGGTGCGCGCCGAGCCGCCTTTCAAGACGTAATGCTTGCCGTCAAAAAAATCGGCGGAGTAGCCGGCGTAGAACGGAAACGCCGTGAATCCCGGGAACGGCTCGAAGAGGGTGGAAGTCCACTCCCATCCGTTGCCGACCAGATCGTAGACGCCGTATTTACTGCGGCACTCGGGATAGGCCCCCACCGGCACGGGATCCCAGTGGCGGAAATCGGCATTCCCCGGCTTGGCTCCCAAGGCCGCGCGATGGAATTGACCTTCCGTGGGCAGCGCCAGGCCTTTCCATTTTGCATATGCGGAAGCATCCGCATGGCTCACATACACGGGCCAGTCGAGCGGCAGCGGAATCTCGGCAAACATCGTGCGATAGAACCAGGCGGCGTCCCGACGTATCCAGAAACTGGGTGGCCCTGCGTTCGTGGCATTCATGTATTCGAGATATTGGCCGTTGGTCACGTTGTAGGCATCGATCGAGAAGGCCGGCACGTGCACCGTATGCACTTCAAATTCGTTGTCCCAGCCGAAGGTGTCTGCGTCCCGGCGCAGGCCCATCGTCGCATCGCCTTCCGGAATCGCGACTCGATGCGGCTGGACCGGGGCTGCATTGATCATCGGAAGGTCGTGCGGACCCGATTTGCTCTTCGCTGGGAGGCGGTGCAGCAGATAGGACAGGGTCTCGGCGTGCATCAAACGGTGCTCGACGGCGACGTTGAAGAGCAGCCCATCGTCCAGCCGGTCCGCGAAAATGTCGCGATCCACAATGTCGCGTACCCGGCGGTTGTACGTCTCCACCTCGTGCACCGACGGCCAGTCAGACGGCTGGTCACTCGGCAGGTTGCCGTTAACCGGATCGATCCCAAAGGCGAAAAGCCTATCGAAAGTTGGATGGAAGGACTCGCGCTCGCCGGCCCCGCGGCAGATCAGGTTCCAGTCGAAAGCATCGAGATGCCCCAGGTAGAAGATGAGGCGGTGACGCTCGGCGATCGGGCGCTCGTAGAGCGCATCAGGCCGGAGGAGCGCAAACAGATCGTCGGTAAGTCCGCGAGCTTCGTTCAAGCGCGCGGTCCGCTGGGCGAGCAAAACCCCTTCGGCCGTTCCTGCCATGGGGGGATTTTGCTATACTCCGAGCCCAATGGCAAATCTTCAGGATCGGGTGGCGATCGTAACCGGAGCGTCGCGCGGCATCGGCAAAGGGATCGCCCTGGCCCTGGGACGCAAGGGCGCGTCGGTGGGCGTTATCTACCGCACCAATCGCATGGACGCGGAGAAGACCGCGCACGCCATCCAGTCCGCGGGAGGCCGCGCCTTCACGCTCGCTACAGACGTGACCAACGCCGACAAGGCCGCACAAATGGTGCGGGCGGTGGGCGAGCGCTTCGGACGCATCGATATTCTGGTGAACAACGTCGGCGAGTTCGCCTGGAAATCCGTCGCCGAGAGCACTCCGCAGGAGTGGCAGGACCTGGTGGTCTCGAACCTGTTCAGCGTCTTCTACGCCAGCCGAGCGGCGCTCGTGTGGATGCGTCCCAAGCACTGGGGACGGATTATCAATCTGGGCGCAGTGGGCGCGGAACGCGGCTTTGGACAGGCGAAGATCTCGGCCTACATGGCGGCGAAGGCGGGCATGGTCGCGTTCAGCCGCTCGCTGGCGCTCGAAGAGGCGCGGCACGGCATCACCGTGAACGTGGTGAATCCGGCGGTGCACGACCGGACCGACATGACCGTCGAGGAAGCGGCCCGCGTCAAGGACGCGCGCTTCCCCGTGGGCCGTCCCCCGACCGCGGAGGACGTAGCCGCGGCCGTCGCCTTCTTCGCCAGCGACGAAGCCGGCTACATGACCGGCCAGGTGTTGAACGTATCCGGCGGCTGGATGTTGTGATATATTTGATCCGCGGGGTGGAGCAGTCTGGTAGCTCGTTGGGCTCATAACCCAAAGGTCGTTGGTTCAAATCCAACCCCCGCAACCAATCAAGCTACGGAATCAACAGGGGCCGCGTACCAGACGCGGCCCTTGCTTTTGACGACGAACGCGCAGGAAGGGGCAATGTCGCGCACCGGAAGAATTTCTTGCTGTCCTGGTCACAGCGGAAAACCCGGCTCGGGCCGACGACATCTTGTCGCTCTATGGCACGGCGCTTGGATCGGTAACTCCCGCTGCCCCGCCCGCCGGGACCGCGCCCGCAGGCGTCTACAATACGGTGCAGCCGGTCACCGTGTCGCTCGGTGGACAATCGATCTCCGCGTCCTTTGCCGGACTTGCTCCAGGTTTCGTCGGCGTTTACCAAGTGAATTTCCGCGTCCCGTCCAGCGTGGCGGGCGGAACGCAGTCGCTGACCATTTCGCAGGAAGGCCGGGTTAGCCGCGCCGTGCAAATCGCGATCACACGCTAAAGACCCATTCCAAGAGGAAGGCGTCTCGGGGCGCGTTGAACGTATCCAGCGGCTGGATGTTGTGAACGATGCAATGGATGATCCTGCTCGTGATGTTTGGCGCCCTTGGCGACGATCCGGCGGATCTCTGCCAGTCGGGAAGCCGGAGATTCTCTGAGGGGAAACTGGACGACGCGGCGGCGTTGCTCGAGCGGGCCGTCCAGCAGGGCGCGGATGCGCGGTGCTGGAAAGCGCTCGGTGTGGTCTACGCGGCGCAGGGGAAATACGATGCTGCGGAGCGGCCCTTTCACGCAGCGTGCGAGTCCGAGCCTCGGTTGCCCGACGCCTGCCTCTACTACGGACGTACGCTTTATCTATTGAATCGCTTCAACGCGGCTTTGAAAACGCTCCGAACCGTGCCCGCGGGCAGCGGTTCGATCGTGGAGACGCACCGTCTGACCGCCTTGTCCTTCGAAGGGTTGGGTCGCACAGCGGACGCCGAGACCGAGTACCGCGGGGCCATCCGGCTTGCCGGATTCCCGGCAGGCGGGCCGACGGCCGCGAATGAAGATCCGGGCATCGATTACGGCGTATTCCTCTTCCGCCAGGGGCGGACGGAGATTTCCATTGCGCCCCTCGAAGCGGCCTTGCAGCGGCATCCCAACTCGAGTCGCGCCGAGTTGGAACTCGGACGATCGCTGGCGGCGCTGGACCGGCTCGATTTGGCCGCGGCACACCTCGAAAAGGCGGTCGCGCTGGAACCCGATTCGTCGCGGGCCCACCTTCTGCTCGGAAGGGTTTATCAGCGCTTAGGGAAGGCGGATGCGGCGGCGGAACATCTTCGTCAAGGCTCTTTGACGGCCAAGTAGCGGTCGGCGCGCACGTCCCCGAGTTTCTGCAGTTGGCCGTCCGGCCACCGGATTTCGACGGTGGCGCGAGTCTCCGGGCCAAGGCCAAAGTGGACGCGCAGGTCGCTCGAACTGGCATAGCCGGCGGCGCTCGACACCTGGTTCCACTGCTCGCCCTGCGCCGTTCGCAAGTGTACGACTGCGCCAATCGCATCGCGGTTCGAGCGGGTTCCTTCGAGTTTCAATCCCAGCCAGTGATTGCCCGGCGAGACGTTCCGCAGCAGGAGCGCCCGCTCGCCGATGCGTGAAACCACCGCGCCGATCCGGCCGTCGTTCTCCCAATCGCCGAACGCCGCGCCTCGATGCCGGGCCGGGCCGGTGGCTGCAATCCGGTCGAACTTGCCGTCCGCACGTTGCCGCAGCACCAGACTGGGATGTCGTCCGCTCTTGCCCAGGGCCTCTCCGGAATCGTCGAAGTCGCCGCCGGCCGCGAACAGATCCTTGCGTCCGTCGTTATCGAAATCGTAGATCGCCGCAGCCCAACCGGTGAGCGCAATGGTGGCCGCTCCTGCCAAGCTCTGGTAAGTGATGTCCGCGAACAAGCCCTTGCCCAGGTTGCGATAGACGGGAAAGGTCTCATTGCGCACCGCCGTAAAGAAGAGGTCGGGACGGCCATCGTTGTCGATGTCCCGGAAATCCGCGCCCATCGATGCCGGCGCCCGGCCGTCGTCGTTAAACGCGACGCCGGCGGCGAGACCAACCTCCGTGAACTTGCCGTGTCCTTCGTTGTGGAACAGGAAATTCGGGACCGAATCGTTGGTCACGAAGATGTCGGGTCGCCCGTCGCCGTCGTAATCGGCGAAAGCGACACTCATGCCTTTGCCGATGTGCGCGGCGATGCCCGACTCGCGCGAGGCGTCGGTAAACGTGCCGTTGCCGTTATTGTGGTACAGCGTGCTCGCGAGTCCCTCGTAATGGCGCGGGTGGCAGTAGCTACGCAGGTGCAGTTCCTGGTCCTCGCAATAAGGCTCCTTCGCCGGGTCCCACTGGACATAGTTCACAACAAAAAGGTCAAGCCAGCCGTCGCCGTCGTAATCGAACCATCCCGCCGCTACGGACCATACCGGCGATGCCGGCTGGAGGCCCGCCCGGGCGGTCACATCTTGAAACGTTCCGTCGCCGCGATTGCGATACAGCGAGTTGCCTCGTACGCCAGTGACGAACAGATCGACACGCCCGTCATTGTCGTAATCGGCCGCGGCCGCGCCCATGCTATATCCTTCGCCCCGCACGCCCGCCTTTTCGGTCACGTCTTCGAACGTTCCATTGCCGCGATTGCGATAGAGACGGTTCCAGAAGGAAGCGTCGCTCTTGCGCAGCGAGGGTTGGCTGGCGCCGTTGGCGAAGAATATGTCGAGCCGGCCGTCGCCGTCGTAGTCGAGGAGTGCGACGCCTCCGGTTATGGTCTCGATCAGATGCTTTTCCGCGGTCTGGGAGTTGCGAAGCGTGAAGTTCACCCCCGCGCGAGGCGCCACATCTTCGAAACGAACCGGTTCGCGGACCGGTTGCGGGTTGGAAGAAAGAAAAAGGGCGGCGATTGCGAGGAACCGCCGCCCGATCGGAATCTCTCTGCGATCTACCAGAAGAACTTCAACCGCACCTGGATCTGGCGCGGCAGGATGTTCTGGGTCGATACGGTTGAGGGGACAACCGCTCCGAAGTTGGAGCTTTCCGGATTGGTGTTGATGTTGTCGCGACCGAAATAATTGTGGTTGAGAATATTGAAGGCCTCGAATCCGAACTGGAAGGACATGCGCTCGGTGATCTGGGTCTTCTTCAACAACGAAATGTCGGTTTGGATCGCGTGATGGACCCGGATGTTGCCGGAACGGTAGGGAGTGTAACGCGGAGCGTTGGCGCCCGTCTCCAGCCAGGCGTAATTGCCCCAGTTGTTGCTGAAGTCGGTGCCGCAGCCGAGCGCCAAGCTCGCCGGCGTCGGCGCGATCGTCGCGGCCGGTCCTCCGCTTCCCGAAGCATCGGTCACCTTGAGAACGCAGGGATTCCACTCGCGAACGATGTATCCCTTCCAGTTCACTTGGCCGCTGAAACCGCCGCCTGGCGTCCGGGGGTCCTTCAATATGATCGCGTTGCTGGGCAGGTTCGCGGGATAACCCGAGAACGGATCGACAAAGAATCCCGTGGCCTCCCAGCCCGAGACCAATTTGTTCGCAAAGCCTTTGGCATTCGTCAGGAATCGCTGCCCTTTACCGAAGGGCAGGGCCCAGACGGTGCTGAACTTCAAGACTTGCGGACGATCGAGGAAGTACGGGCCTTGCTGATAAACCTTGTTCAGCGGATCGTTCAAGCCCCACTCTTCGATTTGCTTGGACAGGGTGTAGTTGGCGAGCAGGGTGACTCCCTTGCTGGTCCGCCAGTTGTAGTTGATCTGAAGGGAATTGTACGTGATGAAGGAGTCGTTCCGGCCATATTGATGGACGTCGCCGTTAAACTGCGGGAAAGGACGCGCCAATTGACCATAGCTCAGAGTGTTGGACGTGAAGAAACTGGTTCCGTTGAAAGCGGCGATTCCTTTGAATGGGTTCGGGAATGTCTGGTTACAGACTCGGGCGTCTCCACCCTCCAAGTAGTCGCACGCTTTGCGCACGGCAAGGGGAATGATGTTGTAACCCACGTCCATATTCAGGTTGTAGCTGCGGCTGCCCACGTAGGATGCCTCGATCGTGGAATTGGCGGAGGTCCGGTACTGGAAGCCGAGCGAGAATTGCCACACGCTCGGGAGACGGAACCCGGGGTCAAACCAGCTCGGATTCTGTCCGACGAACGTGGCGGCGCCGAGCGACGAGCCGGTCGGCTTCAAGAGTCCGTTCGGATAGGGATTCGAAAGGATGTTGGGGATCGGCGTGCGATTGCCGTCCAGGGAATTCACGATGCTCGTGCTGGTGCTGAACCCGCTCGTCCGCTGGAAATCGTTGTTGGGATCGGAGTAGTACTGGCCGAATCCCGCGCGAAACACCAGCCGGTCCCGGAGCTGATACGCGAGGCCGACGCGCGGCTGAATGGCGTTCTTCTGCACCGGGAACGGATCCTGCCCGAGTCCATTCACTCCGGCGAACGTCAGGCCGCCCTTCAAGCTCATGAGATTCGGGATGAGCGCCGCCGGCAGTTGCGAGCCCAGGGCAGTTACACTGGCGGCGACCGCGGACGCGATCGGACTCGCAAGAGTCGGATCGAAGGGGCCTTCCTGCCGGCTCCATTTCTCATATTGCGGAGTCAGAATATCCCAGCGGATTCCGAGATTCAGCGTCAAGCGCCGGGAAATCTTCCAGTCGTCGTTGAGATAGGGCGCGGCGTACCACTGCTTCCACCACGGGAAGAGAGGATAGTTCGACGAACCGCTCACCATCCCCAGAAGGAACGAAGCGTAGCCGTCGCCGGAGACGCTGCTGGCGCCTGAGAAAGCGTTGGCGGTCCAGGTATTCTGTCCGGTGAAACTGAGGAGATCGCCGGTGTTCTGGATCTCGTAGTTGATCTGGCGCACGTCGATTCCCGCCTTGAGCGAGTGCGATCCGGCAACCTTGCTGATGCTGCCGGACAACTGGAAGGTGTCGGTGTAGTTGTTGCTTTGGCTGCGGCCCAGCGAGTTATACCCATTTTCGAAATTCCAACGGCCGAAGTAAGCCTTGTCGGGATTGGGCAGTTGCGCGATCAAGGACGAGGAAACGCCCAGCTTGGTCAAATCAAAGTTCTGGTTGGCCGCGCCGAATCCCTTCTCGATGAAGCGGTTGAAGGACCCGCGAACATTGAGAATGAGGGTGGGCGTCAGCGTGCTCACCCAGTCCACGACATACGCATCGTTAATGCGCTGAAACGGCTGTTGCCCGTCGGTTCCCGGCGCGTTGTCGATCCCGTTGACCGAACGGTCTTCCGTGCGATCGTTCGATGCGTGGCGGAAGAAGGCGCGATGCCTGTCACCGAAATTCCAATCGAACTTCATGGCCAGATTGTAAAACTTGTCCTTGTCGAAGTAGCCGGGCAGGCTGAGGTTATTCGTGCCGTAACGGAAACCCGCCACGGTGGCCTGGTTGGGCGACGGCATGAACTTCGTGACGGCTTGCGCTACCGCGTTGAGCCGGGCCGTCGGGATCACGTTGTTCGGAAACTGCAGGCGCGGAGACGTCACGTTCCCGTTGGCGTCGTAGGTCGCCGTAAACGGATCGTAGATCTTGATGGCCACGCCGTTCGCGTCCGTCAGCTTCGAAAAGTCGCCGTTCCTCATCTCCGCGGTTGGCCAGGAGACCAGCAACGGGTTTGGCGTTCCCTCGCGATACAGTTCCAGGGCGCCCATGTAGAAGAGTTTGACCCTGCTGTCCTTTCGGAGCAGCCCCGGGATGATCACTGGGCCATCGAGCTCAAAACCATACTGATCGAGGTAATGGTTCGGCCGCGGCGCGCCGCCTTTGGGATTCGCGGCCGAAGCGATAATCGCGTTGTTCTGGAACGTATTCGAATCGAGCGGAGTCCGGCGCATGAACTCGTACGCGGTGCCGTGATGCGCTCGGGTTCCGCTCTTCAGCACGACGTTCATGATGCCGCTGCCGGTGTGCCCGTACTCGGCGTTGTACATATTCACCATCACGTTGAATTCCTGGACGGAATCCACGGTGGGGACCAGGCCGATGTTATTGCCGCCCATCTGGCCGTTGTTCGAGGCGCCGTCCAGCATGTATTCCGAAGAGGAATCGCGGCCGCCGTTGATCGACCACTGCGCGATGGCGCCGTTGTCAAAGGGACGCTGCCAGATCGCCGCGCCGTTGAAGGTGACGCCCGACATCATCGCGCCGAGCATGAAGGGGTTCCGCGCGTTCAGGGGCATGTCCGCCACTTGACGTTCGGAAACGATGGAACTGCGCGTGGCGCTCTGCGTCTCGAGCGCGACGGCCGTCGCCGTGACCTCGACGGATTCCGACAGAGACCCAACTTCCAGGCTGACATCCAGACCGAGAATCTTGGCCGCTTCGAGCGTGACGTCGTCGCGAATCGAATTCTTGAATCCCGTCGCCGACACCGTCACCTTGTAGGACCCGGGGCGCAAGTAGGGAATCGTGTAAGCGCCGCTCGAATCGGTGGTCGCCGTGGTCATGATCTGCGTGCCCACGTGAACGGCTTCGATCTTGGCGCTGGGCACCGCCGCGCCGCTCGGGTCGGTGACATGACCCGCGATCGTGGCGCGGAATTCCTGGGCGCAAAGGATACCGGTCAAGGCTGTCAGAAGGACGAAACAACGAAGTGGCGATTTCATTGTGGAAGCTCCCTTCTCTCGATTCGGAATGTTGTCTGCTCGTGCAAACCCTTACCCCAACGTTAGCGCTCTAGCTATACCAGGACGATACGAGGATCGCCCCTCCCTGTCAAGCAGTTTGTTGGCCGCGATGGAACAGAGTGATGACCTTACGCTGGGGCGCACGCGCGCGCCATCCGCAGGATCTGTTCCTCTGACTTGAGAACGCAGAGATAGTTTGCGAAGCGAAAGTCCTCCATCATCCAGTCATACGGCCGGAAGTCCACGGTGTACGGATGGATCTTACCGATCTGGTAGCGGTTCGCGAGCATCGCATAATAGTCAAGCAGCAAGAAGCGGGACTCGATCGAGTGGGCCCCGTATTCGAATTGAATGCACGGCGGCGGATTGCCTCCCAACATTCCGGCGAAGCCCTTCAGTACACGATGCTCCGCGCCCTCCACGTCGATTTTCAGGAAATCGATTCGCGCAATGCCTTTCTCTCGACAGTAGTCATCGCCCCGCTTTACAGCGCAGGTGCGGCGCTCGGTTTCAGCTCCGTGATCCCGGTCAGAGGTGATGTCCGGGCTCTCCGGCGAATAGAAGAACGGCACGCTGCCGTCCTCATCAGACAGTCCAAAGCCATTGAGGCAGGCTCGATCCGGCAAGTTCTTGGCAAACACGGCGCAAGTCTCGGGAATCGGCTCGAAGCAGTGGAAACGGCAGTCCGGCCAAGCGCTCGCCGCCGCGCGGGTCCACTCGCCAATGTTCGCACCGACGTCGAAGACCGTGCGGAAACGGGCGGGCGCGAGTCGCGCCATTAAAGACAGCTCTCCGCCCGTCCGAAGATCGGGGCCCCCGGAACCGAACGTATTGTCACGCGCCGCGGTGACGAAGGAACCGGCGGCGTAGAGACCGCGGACGGCAGCCGTATCTCGAAAACGGCTCAAGGAAGCTCGCAACGCGTTCTTGACTCGCCCGATTCCGCGCATCGTGTGTAGCATAATAGATCGCCCATGAAACTTCTGCCCCTTCTTCTTGTCGCAAGCACTGCTCTCGCGCAAACCTGGACTCCGCAGTCAAGCGGCACAACGGCGTCGTTCCGCGGACTGAGCGTCGTGAGCCGGACCGTCGA
>CAZRND010000113.1:0-14663 GCA_964601345.1 uncultured Acidobacteriota bacterium
AGAACGCCGCCACCGCCGCCGAAACCGCCAGGAAATCCCGCCGGTTAAGCATGGAGCCTCCTCCGCTACCGGAGATTGTACAACGAACGCGATATACTCCTGCCATGCGAGCAGCGATGATTCTTCTGATGGCGGCGATCGCGGCGATGGCGCAAACGCCGTCGCTCGCGGAGCGGACGAAGGCGGCGCGAGAGGCGGCTAACAAAGATCAGCCGAAGGCGAGGCGCGTCTACACGCAGGATGATCTGGCGAAGTACGCTTCACCGGGAGATCCGCCGCACCTTCCCGGCATGCTGCTCTGCGGCGCAGATGTGCAGTGTTTCCTGGACGCGATCGACAAAGGCATCCCGGTCGGGCTCGCTCGCCGCGAGAACTCGACGGAACTGAGCGCGGACATCACCGCGGCGATTGCCTGGTGGGTCACTTCTTACGAAGGCAACAAGTGCACGGTGAATGTGCGTCTCGACGAGTTTCGCGTGGTGATCAATGAGGAGAGAGCCGCCAAGCGGCCGCAGGAAGAGCGCGCGATGATTGCCAGGCGAATTCTGGAGGCCGAGCCCGAATTCGAGAAGGTTCGGGGCAAGGAGAACGCCTGCGTGATCAGCCGGCGAAATCTGAGAACGGCCTTAACGGGCAAGTCGTTCTCGCTTAACAACCCGGTCTTTCACCCGAATAGCGGCACCGAGTGCACCGGTCTGCTCTTCGAGAGTTTCAACCCCAAGCCTCGCCCGAAGGTCGCCCAATAACGGGCTGGATTTATCGGCACGTTATCGGTATGTTAACGGCACGTTATCGGCAGAGTCCTATTCCTCATTGCCGGCTGACGCCTCCCGAATTCCGCGAAGTCGCGCCTGCCTAAATCGAGCCGTCACTACCGCCGCGCCGTAAGCGCCCTGCTGAAGAAATCCTAGAACTGCAGCTTGCCGCCCAACTGGATATTCCGGTTTCCGCTCGCGCCGGTGATGTTTCCGAACGTGCCCGTACCGAAACCACCGGCAGGATTGCCGAAGTTCGTGTGATTGAACAACGCGAACGTCTCGAAGCGGAACTGGAACGCCAGCCGCTCTCGGATCGGGAAGCTCTTGAAGATTGAGAAATTGACCGTCTCCGCTCCCGGGCCGTGCAGCAGGTTACGTCCCGCGTTGCCGTAGGCTGTATTCGCGGCCACCGCCGGATAGAGATTCGCGACGGTGAAGGCCGTAGCGTCGATGCATCCGATGAGATGCCCGCGGCCGCACTCGGCCGTGGCTTCGTGCACCAGGTTCGGACGGTACGTGCCGCTCGACGCGGTGTTCGCGGTATCCGTTCCCGTGGAAACGTTGAACGGAAGCCCCGTCTGCAGCGTGATGATGCCGTTGGCCTGCCACTTGGTGAAGGCCATCTTCAACGCTTTGTTGGAGGTCGCAAAGAACGGGATGTCGTAATTGAACGTCGCCAGGAAGCGGTGACGGATGTCCCAATTGGAGTTGCCGTAGTCGCCCTTCCAATAATATGGATTCATCGGCGTTCCGCCGCCGTTCGAATCGGTGTTGACGTCGAGCGAGTGCGCCCAGGTGTAGCTGGCCATCATCTGCAGTCCGTGCGAGTAGCGCTGCCGGTAGATGAGGCTCATGCTCTCGTAGTTGGAGATGAGATCGTTCGCGATGGAACGGATGGGTCCGAAGGTCTTGTTCGGACGGCGCGAGTTGACCGCGCCGGGTCCCGGCAGCGGCGTGTTGTTGTAGTAGCTGCGGTCGAGGTGGTAGGAGTGCGATCCGAGATACTGCAACTCGACGCCTCCGCCGTTCCACAGTTGACGCTCGAGGCCCGCGCTCCACTGATTCATCCGCTGCGTCGGCTGATTCCAGAGATTGGTGACGATCAGCGCGCCGAGGTTGTTTCCTCCCGTGGCTGGACAAGCGGCCGGCACGTTGTAGGGATTCGTCAGACTGAGCGTCTGGAGTCCCGCAGACCAAGTGCACGAAAAGATGGGACTGAAGGGCGGATTTGTGTTCAGGAACGTAAAGCTGTTGGTCTGGTTAGGATTGTAGTAGATGCCCGCGCCGCCGCGGAAAACAGTCTTCTCGCTGAGGCGGTAGGCGAAGCCGAGGCGCGGCGCCCAATCCTTGTGCTGCGGATTGATGAAGCCGAAACCCGGCGTCGCCACCACGAGCTGGGTCTGATCGGCATTCAGCTCGCTGGCGTTTCCGTTGATGGTATACGGCACCGTGGGCAGCTCGTAGCGCAGCCCGTAGGTGAGCGTGAGCTTGCGCGAAACCTGCCATTTGTCGAGCGCGAAGAAACCGTCGCGCCACTCCGCCACGCGCCCGCGGATTTCCGGGCCGGCGGTGCCGAAGCTGACCGGCGCGCCGAGGATGAAGTCCGCCGCGGCATATCCGGACTGCGTCCCGTTGAAACTGAACGTCCCGCGCGCGCTGTTCACGGCGGCCCGGCCGGTGGCCAGGCGACGGAATTCCATTCCCGCCATGATGTTGTGTTTCCCGCGCGCCCAACTGATTTGTTCCGAAAGCTGGTGAGTGCTGTCGTTCTGATACCAGTTGGTTCCGCCGTTCGACAAACCGTTGAAGCCGGTGATGTTGAAATCGGGGATCCCGGCATTGCCATAGCGCGTGTCGCCATCGAAACCGGCGATGCCTAGGTCGGTTCCTGCAGTTTTCAGGCCGTTGGTCTGGAAATAGTTCTCAGTCGCGGTCTTCAGGAAATTCCGTCCAACGCGCAGGTCATTGACCATATTCGGCGTCAGCGTGTGCGTGTATCCAATCGTATAGTTAGTGACGGTTGTCGGCGTTGTGGAGGAGTTCACCGGAATCGCCGAACCGCCGAAGGCGTTCCACTCCTGCCAGTGCGCGCGAGCGTACAGGCGGATCCTCGAGCCGATGTTCTGGTCCAGGCGATCGACGGTTTGGTTGTACCGAAGATTCGTCGGCACCGGCACCGAGTAGTTGCTCGCCAGGCCCGTGAGGTTGGTCGCCGGATAGTATTGCTGCAGTTTCTTGGCGATGGGCGAAATGCGCGTCGAAGGGATCATGTTCCCGGGAAACGCCGTGCCTGTCAACGGATCCTTGATCGCGCCGCCGGTGATGCTGCCCGCCGGGACGCCGGAGAAATCGCCGGTGAAGAACGCCGCCGGCATGCTGGTGGAGAGCGACGTGGTTTGCTGCACCAGGCGGTAGCCTTCGTAGGATGCCAGGAAGAACGTCTTGTCACGTCCGTTGTAGAGCTTCGGGATGATCACCGGGCCGTCGAACTCCAGGCCGAACTGATTCTGACGCAGCGGAGGTTTCTTGGCCAAGGGATTTGCCGGCGTCGGGAGCGTGAAGAAGCTGCGGGCGTCGAGTACCTGGTTGCGCAGGAACTCGACGAGCGCGCCGTGGTAGGCGTTGGTGCCGGCCTTCGTCACGACGTTGATATGCACGCCCTGGTAGGCGCCGTATTGCGCCGAGTACGTTCCCGTCTGCACTTCCACTTCCTGCACGGTCTCGACCATGGGACGCGTCGGAGTCGTCGTGATCAAATTGTTCATGATGCTGATGCCGTCGAGCGAGACGCTGTTCTGGATCTCGCGAGTCCCGGCGCCGACATAATCGTTGCCCGGGGGCACGCCGGTCATGGAGGACTTCGTGCCCAGCAGCACGCCCGGCGTTGTGACCGCCAGGCTGAGAGGATCGCGGCCGTTCAGCGGCAGCTCGGAGACGGTTCTCGTCCCGATGCTCTCCGAGACGCTGGCGTCGTCCGTCTTGATCGCGACGGCCGTCGCTTCAACAGTCACGCTCTGCGTGACCGCGCCTGGAGAGATGGTGAAATCGGTGCGCACCGTCTGGTTGATGCTGACCTGGATGCTCGTCTGGGTGACGGTCTGAAAGCCCGGGTTCTCCACGGTAATGCTGTAGGTCCCGACGCGGACGAACTCCACCGAGTAATATCCCTGCTCATTCGTCGTGGTGGTGTGCTTATCGCCCGTGCCGGTTTCGATCGTGGTGACGCGGGCATTGGGCACTGCCTTGCCCGACGAGTCCACGACGTTGCCGACCAGCGACGTGCGCGTTGCGAGCTGCGCGCCGGCCACGGCGGCCGTCAACAGCAACAGACAAGACATGACACAAAGACGTTTTCCCATGGGATACCCACCTCCTGTTGAGGCAGTTTAACAAGGTTTTAATGAAACAACAACGAAAGACCGCGTGATGTATCCTCCTGAGGAAGGAAAATGTTGGGCTCGCAACAAATTCATGTGTGGCCGATTCACCTGGACGGTGTAACCAACCTGACCGTTATGGCAAAGTTCCAGACCTTACTCTCGCAAGAGGAAACAGACCGGGCCGCGCGATTCGCTTTCGAGCACCTGAAGCAATCCTACATCCTGGCGCATGGCGCGGTCCGCATCCTGCTTTCGGGCTACACAGGCGTGCCGCCGGAGCGGATCGAGTTTCGCTACGCCGCCAACGGCAAACCCAGTCTCTCGTTCGCGACAGAGGTCCGGTTCAACCTCTCGCATTGCGGCCCGATGGCGCTGTTGGCGGTCGCGACATGCGAAGTCGGAGTTGACATCGAGCAGCTTCGCCCGGGTTTCGAACCATCCGCTCTCCAGCGTTGGGCGCGCCAAGAGGCCTACGTCAAGGCGACCGGCGCCGGACTATCCGATCCGCCCGGTTCGGTTGACCCACGCTGGACCGTCTGCGATTTGGAATCCGTGCCGGGCTACGCGGCCGCGATTGCGTTCGAGGGACAGCGAAGCGTCGAAGTGATGCGAAAGGTCGAGCCTGCCGGGCTATTGACGCCGGGCTTGGCGGAGCACCCGGGTTAGTCGCTCTCCCATCACCTGGACGTGAGGCGGGCGGAAGAAATCCTCGTGGCCGCCGGGAATAAACACCACTGCGAGGTTGCCGCCGGTGAGTTTTCGCCAACTGTCTTCCAGAGCCTGGTTCACGCTATATCCATTTTGCTCGGCAATGAACACCGCGCAATCGCCGGCATACTGCTGGGGTGAATAGCGCATCGCTAATTGCGTGTTGTAGTGAAAGAGCGCCACCGAACCGCTTGCGCCGGGATTCACCTGCGGACGAAAGGGCCGGAAGATGCCGCTCAACCGCTGGGATACGATGCGCCGACTGAGAGAAGCGACCTTCTGGATCCCGTTGCCCACGCCTCGGATCTGGTCTTTCAGGGGCGCCTGTTTGAGACGTTGCAGAAAAGGCCCAAGTCCCTTCCGGTACGCGCTCAGAGGCGGCGTGCGCGCGGAGCCTGGAAACGGCGGATCGAGGACCGCGAGAAGGCCGATTTCTTCGCCTTGATGGCGCAGCACGCGGGCCATCTCGAGACACACCAGCGCCCCGAAACAAAGTCCGACTAAGTAATAAGGACCCTTGGGCTGCAAGCTCCGGGCGGCGTCGGCAAAGGCGCCGGCGATCGCTTCCACGCTTTCGCTGGGAGTGCTCTCGGTGGCCTCCATGGAATAGACCGGAAATTCAGAGCCGATGCTGTCGCTGAGGTCCTTCAGAGCGATGGCGTTCCCGAACGCTCCCGGCAGGCAGATGACGGGAAATTCCTTGCCCTTGGCACGGATCGGGATGAGGGCCGAAACCGGCTTGCGGCCTTCGCGAATCACCTCCGCCAGTTGCGCTATGGTTGGACACTCGATCAGCGTTCCCAAGCGCAGCCTTACGCCAAACTCGGTATTGATCCGCTCGAAGATCTGCGCGGCAACCAGGGAGATCCCGCCCAGATCGAAATAATCGTCGTGGATGCCGATCTCGTCGAGATGCATCTGTTCCTGCCAAATCGCAAGGAGGCGACGCTCAAAATCGTCGCGAGGAGCGGCGCGCTCGCGAGAAGCGCGATCGGGAGCCGCGGCGGCTGCGGCGCCGGCGGCGCTCTTCGCGGCCCGGCCCTGATCCACAGGCAACTCCGAAATTTTCCCATCGGGGTCGGCCGCCGCCTTCGTCAGGAGTCCGACGAAATCGGCGAGGATGCCGCGCACCGTCTCCGGCTCGAAGAGGTCGCGGCGGTATTTCACGTTGCCAAAGATCCCTTCTCTTGTCTCGGCAACGTCGAGAATCAGATCCAGCTTCGCCGTCTCGGTCTCGACTCCGAGGTGCGGGGTAAACCGCGCGCCGGGAAGCGTAAGTGTCGGCACGGCGACTGTGTGATGAATCAGAATCACTTGGCAGACCGGGAGGTTTCCCGTGCCGGGCGCGCGAGGCAACAACTCCAATGCGTTCTGGAAGGGGAGCATTTGATGCGCAAAGACGTCCAGACTTACCTCGCGCACTCGCTTGAGCGCTTCCCGAAAGCTGGGATTGCCGGAAAGGTCGGTTCGAAACGGCAGGATGTTGGCGAAGAGCCCGATCAGATTCCTGAATTCCGGCCGGTTGCGAGCGGCCATGGAACAAAAAACCGTGACGTCGGTCTGTCCGGAGTAACGAAAGAACAAGACCTGGAGCGCCGCCAGAAGAACGGCAAAAGGAGTCTGGCCCTCCTGGCGCGCGAAGCGGACAATCGCTTCGGTCTCCTGTTTTGAGACTTCCCAAAAGATTGTCTCTCCTGGGAACGTCAGACCCTCTTTCCGCCGGGAATCCACTGGCAACAACAGCGGCGCGTACGGATCCTGCAGCGTGCTCTTCCAGTGGGCTGATTCCTCAGCCAGCGCTTCTTCTTGCAGGATCTTGTTATGCCACTCGCCGTAATCGGCATATTGGACCGGCAACGCGGGGAGCGCCGCCGGAGACTCGCCGGCGAGAGCGCGATAGCCGTGGGCCAGATCGCGCATGAAGATCGGGAGCGATCCGCCATCGAAGATCATCTGATGAATAGTGAGTACGAAGAGGTATTCCTCGGGCTGCAGCCGGTACAGATGGACTCGCAAGAGCGGCCCGAACGTAAGATCGAAGAGTTCGCGGCAGGCCAGGCTCGCCTTTCGAAAGGCTTCCGCTTCGCGTTTCTCGGCCGGAATGTTTTGCAGATCTTCCTGGATGACGGGAACTTTGAGCGACGGCGCGACTCGGACGGCGGAATGTCCGGCGTGCATGACAAAAGTGCTGCGCAAAATCTCGTGGCGCTGCGCAACCCGGTTCAAAGCTTCTTCCAGATGGTCCACACGGAGCGCGCCCGTCACTCGCCACGCAAACGGAATGTTGTAATAAACCGAGTCGGGCTCGGCTTGGCAGAGAGACCACAATCGCGCCTGGGCGGCCGACAGAGCCAGTGTCTCGGGCCGGGGCGTGGGTCCGGGTTGCGGCCCCTGACCCTGCCATTTGAGCGCCGCTCCCGCAGCGGTCCAAAGGTCTTGCGGTTGCGAACTCATCGAATGACGAATTATAGCACTGCGTGTCGTGAAGTATACTGGGGCGCGTCAGGTGAAAAATCCATGAATGAAACGGTTTCCGTCGTTATCGCTCACTACAACGATGCGCGCTTTATTGACGAAGCGCTCGAATCTGTCTTCGCACAGACCTATCCGGCGCTGGAGGTGATTGTCGTAGACGACGGATCGCGCGACGAGGACTATCAGCACCTGCTGCGCCACCGGGAGCGCGCGCGCATTATCCGGCTCGCCAAGAACTCCGGGCCGGCCGTTGCCCGGAATGTAGGAGTGTATTCCGCTTCCGGCCGGTGGATCGCTTTTCTCGACAGCGACGACTCCTGGAAGCCGGACAAACTCAAGGCGGCGATGGCCTACGCCGCCGCGCATCCGGAGTGCACGGCACTCCACTCGGCGTACCTGCGGATTCACAAAGGCGGTGAGAGCATCGGCCGGACCGGACCGTTGACCTTGCAGAGTTTTCTTCGTGTGGGCGAGGCCAGCCCGATGCTCTTGTCATCGGCGGTGGTGCAGCGTGAGGCGCTGTTCGCTTGCGGCCTCTTTGATCCGACCACGTGTCCCGCCGAAGACAAGAACATGTTCCTGCGCGTGGCGATGTACCAGGACTTCCACTTCATTGACGAGCCGCTGGCGATCCGCCGGGAGCGCGACGACAGCTTCGGGCACGCCAGTTTTTTGCGACTATGGCGGGCCCAGGACCGGATTGTCCGCGGCAGCAGGATGCTGTATTCCAGCGAGTCTCAGTATCGCGGCGTGCTGCGCAGGCTCCACACGGCGTTTGCCGTCACGCTCGTTTATAAGAGGGAATTCCAGAGTCTGTGGACCGGCCTGCGTTCCCTGACCAGGGATTTTTTTCTTCCCGGCACGCTCTTCCGAATCGGATGGAAACTGGTCGGGAACAGGTTGTGGCCCGGCGATTAAGTCTTCGCGGCTAAGGCGCGCACTTCGCCCTTCTCGTCGAGCCAGGGCTCGACATCCCGAAAGGCTTTCGATTTCTTCACCAGGTTGAGCATCCCCTTGCCTTGTCCCAGTCCCACTTCAAAGCAGAGGTAGGAATCCGGCTTGAGGAACGCGGGCGCCTCGCTGATCAGACGCATGAGGATCGTGGCGCCGAGGAAACCGCCGTCGAAGGCAAGTCGAGGCTCGTGATTCGAGATCTCCGCGGGCATGGAGGCAACTTTGGCTGTCGAGATGTACGGCGGATTGCACGTGACCAAATCGACGCTTCCCAGGAATTCCTCTGTGCGGAACGGCTCGAGCAAGTCGCCTGGACGGAACCCCACTCTGTCCAGGCCAAGATGGCGGGCGTTCCGGCGAGCCAATTCGACGGCGGGCTCCCACAAATCCGCGCCGAAGATGCGACAACGAGGTTCTCCCGCCGCAATTCCTAACGTTACGTTTCCCGCCCCACAACAGACATCGATCACCGTAACCGATGGCCTTTCGGCGGCGAGGCGTTTGGCGATGGCCAGCGCACCGCGTCCCAGAATCTCGGTTTCAGCGCGCGGAATCAGGGCTTCGGGTCCAGCGAGCATTTCGAGCCCCAGGAAATGCTGGCGACCGCTGAGATGAGCCAGGGGAACGCCGGCACAGCGGCGCTCCACGAGAGCGGCCAAGGCCTGCTTGCCGTCCTGATCGAGCTGCGGCCAATCCGCGGCTACGGCCAACCGCGCGGAGAGGGGCTTGCCCGCCGCCGCGAACGAGAGCGCCCGCAACGTGATTTCGGGCGACTCCTCCGGTTTGTCCGGCTGCGCCACCCACGAGTCCGTCAGCCGCTGCAGCAGCTCATCGTACATTTATTTGTCCACGCGAACGGGGGGCATGCGCAGGTAATGCGTCGCACGCTGTTTGCTGGTGAAGTCGCGGAAGGCCCGCTGCACTTGCGCTTCAGTCAGGCCCATCACTTGCGCCGCTTCAGCGGGCGGTACTTGATGCTCCTGGGCGTACCACAGCAGGTCCATGGTCTCGAAGGGAAGCCGGAAGAAAAACTCTTCCTGGGTGCAAGGGGCGCTGTAAGTGTCGGCGGTCGGAGGCCGACGCCGGATCTCTTCCGGCACCTCCAGGTATTCGGCAAGCTGATAGATCTGGCTCTTATAAAGATGCACGATGGCGTTGATGTCCACACCGTGATCGCCGTGCTTCACAAAGAATCCCTGATCGTGCTCGTTCTTGTTCGGCGTGCCGATCACGGCATAGGAGCGCAATTCGGCGTGATAGTAAAGGATCGACATCCGAGTCCGCTGCTTGAAGTTGGACGCCGCTACGATCTGCAGGTATTCCGGGATCGCCAGGGGCTTCGTGCTCTCTTTGCCGTCGGGCGCGACGATCGTCACAGAAAAGAAATTGAGCGTATCTTCATCGAGCAGGTTCTGCGGCAGCACGATCTTCGCTTTGTAGCCGGCCGCCGCGTCGTACTGCGGGAAGACGCGGCGAATGGCCTCGTCGCGCCGCCGGTAGCAGCCATATCCCTCGAGCGCCGGCGTAATGACTTCGAGAATCGGAGTCACACCGAACTGGGACGCGAGGCCTCGCGCCAGTCGCTCGCTGAGGGGGTCGGAATCCTTCTCCGGCATGATGATGGCGGTTACCTTCGACGCTCCGAAGGCGCGCACACAGAGCGCCAGCACCACCGATGAGTCGACGCCCCCGCTGATCCCCAGAACGGCGCCCTGGCGCCGCATCACCTGGCGGACTTCGCGTTTCATCACCGAGACAATCCGCTCCGTCTCGGCGGCGGCGTCAATTTTCAGGACCTGCTTGTGGAAGCTCATGATTTAGGCTCTCGATGCCGCAACACGGCGGCAGACTTTTACATCGTCACGTTCGGAAAGCGGGGCGGCCGGCGAAAAATGTTCGACAAATTTCTCCTGGACGATTTGCGTCGACAAAATGCCGACCAGCGCCATGTCGTCGGTCTCGCCCAGCGCCTGTCCTCGTTCGATCTTGCTGGTGAGCTGGCTGACGGCCGGAGCATGAAAGAATCCCGCGGCCTTGATCGGCTCCGGCGAAAGCATTTCGCGCACGTATTCCGGCTGCGCCGCTCCAAAGAAGCAGCGATGAATCGGGGCGCGGTAGGGCCGCTTGAGGCGATTGGCGATCTCCGCTGGCACGAGTTCTCGTCCGAGTTTCTTGAGCAGATATTTCTCCGTCAGGCCGCGCAGCTTCAAGCTGGGATGCAGGCGGTTGCAGAATTCCATAACGCGATAGTCGAGAAAAGGGAATCTTCCTTCCACCGAGTGGGCCATTCCTACGCGGTCTCCTTGGGAAGAGAGCAGGTATTGCGGTAGGAAGATCGTGCACTCCAGATACTGGCTGCGCTCGAGCGGCGCCCAACTCATGAAGCCCTCCGGATAATCGACCTCCGCGGCAGACTTGCGGAGCAGCGACTTCACCTCGGCGGAGAAGAACCGGCGGTTCCGGAGATTGTTGCGCCACCGGATCGCGTGGGAGTAAGCCGGATTGTTTACATCCGTGAGCCCGTCGGCGAAGAACGCCTGCAGGTAGCTCTCGTTCGTTCCCGATGCGCCGAAGACGTCGGGGTAGAGGCGGCTCAGGAGCCGCGGCCGGGATTTCGAGTTCGGCTGGCGCGCCCAGAAACGGCGCACGGCCGCTTCCTTGAAGATGTCGTAGCCGGCGAGAAACTCGTCCGCGCCCTCGCCGGTGAGAACAACCTTGAATCCGTTCTTGCGGACGAGTTCGGAGAGCAGGAACATCGGGGCCGGCGCGGTGCGCGTGACCGGGGCTTCGGTGTGCCAAATGACGTCGGGGAAGACGCGCCCGATGTCTTCGTGCGTCGTGTACACCACTTGATGACTCGTCCCGAGGAAATCCGCCATCTTGCGCTGGAACTCGCTCTCGTCGAAGCGCGGATCGCTGAAGGAAATCGAGAAAGTGTCGAGACGGTTCGAAGTGTATTTCCGAATGATCGACGCGGTGATGGAGGAGTCGAGCCCGCCGCTGAGATACGCGCCGACAGGAACGTCGGCGCGCAGGCGGATCCGAGTGGCGTCAATGAGCAGGCTGCGGAGTTCTTCCAGGCTGTCCTCGGCTTTGGCCGGCTCCGTCGCGCCGGGATAGTTCACCTGCCAGTAACGCTTCAGCGAGATCTCACCGTTGCGCGCGATCAAATAATGGCCGGGAGGCACTTGCGAGATGCCTTGAAATACGCTGTGCGGCGAAAGGGGCGACCAGTAGGTGAACACTTCGTCGAGCGCGAGGGGATCGATTTTCGCTTCCACGCGCGGATCGCCCAGGAGGGCTTTGATCTCCGAACCGAAAATCAGAGCGCCCTTCGCCTGCGTGTAGAAGAGGGGCCGGATTCCCGCGCGGTCGCGCGCGAGAAAGAGCGAACGGTCGCGCGTGTTCCAGATGGCGAAGGCGAACTGGCCGTTGAGGCGGGAAAGGCACTCGGGGCCGAACTCCTCGTATAGATGCAGCAGGACCTCGGTGTCGGACGTAGTCTTGAAACGGTGCCCGCGCGCCTCCAGCTCCGGACGCAGCTCGACGTAATTGAAGATCTCGCCGTTGAAGACGATCCACAGAGTCTCATCCTCGTTGGCGATGGGCTGCTGGCCGGTGCTCAGGTCAATGATGCTGAGGCGGGCGCTGCCCAGGCCGACTTCTTCATCCAGGTAAATGCCGAACTGGTCCGGACCGCGGTGGCGGATCATGGCCAGCATCCGCCGAATCGTTCCCTCCGCAATGGGATCGGACGTTCGCAGATTGAGCACCCCGGCGATTCCGCACATTAGACCAGTTCCCTCTTGGCGATCTTGCCGGAAGATGTCTTCGGCATTTCCGAACGGATCTCCACGTACTTGGGTACCATGAAATTTTCCAGCCGGTCGCGGCAATGAGCCAGGATCTGGGCCGCGGTCAGGGACTCGTCGGCAACCACGATCGCCTTCACGGCCTGACCAAGAACCGGATCGGGCACGCCCACGACCGCCGCTTCTCGTATGCCCGCCAAGCCATACAGAATGTTTTCGACTTCCTTTGGCGCGACCTTCTCGCCGCGGCTCTTGATGATGTCGTCCTTGCGGCCGACAAAATAGTAGAAGCCTTCGGCGTCATGGCGAAAAAGATCCCCGGTATAGCACAGGCGCTCGCCGGGAACCAGTCCCGGGCGAAAACGCATGGCGGAAAGAATCTCATCGCCCCAGTACCCGCGCATGACGTGAGGTCCGCGAACCACGAGTTCGCCAACCTCCTCTGCTCCGAGCTGTTTCCCGTGCTCGTCCTCGACCCACACTTCCGTACCTGGAATCGCGATGCCGACCGATCCGGGGCGCCGGTCCAACTCTTCGGGCGGAAGGTACAGCGTCCGTTTGGTTTCGGTCAAACCATACATCGAGTAGAGCGTGACGCCGGGAAACTTCTTGCGAATCTCGGCAATCTGACCGGGAGGCAGAGCCGCTGCGGTATTGCTGATATAGCGCAAGCTGGAAGTATCGAACTTCGTGAGATCGAGCTGCAGGAGCATCGTGAAGATCGACGGAACGCCCGGCAATCCCGTGACTTTTTCTTCCGCGATACGCTTCAGGATCACTGCCGGGAAGGCGAAGGATTCCTCGAGCACCAGCGTTCCGCCGAAGGTGAACGTCATCAGCAATTGATAGAGTCCATAGTCGAACGAGAGCGGGAGCAGCCCGATCACGACATCGCTTTCGAGATTCTTCAAATACGAGATGATCGAACCCGCCGCGAAGACTACGTTGCTGTGAGCGCTCATCACACCCTTCGGCTCGCCCGTGCTCCCGGATGTATAGACGAGGCAGGCGAGATCGGAAGGATCATTGATCCGTGACGGCCGATCGGCGGATTGCTTTTCAACGAAGCTGTCCCAGTTCTTGCCCGTGACGATCGACAAGCGTAATGAGGGGCATGCCGACTTCAGCGAATCGAGCACGGTTCCCGCCGCCCTTTCATCGGTGACGATAGCCACTGCGCCGCAATTCCGGGCAATGTACGCCAGCTTGTCGCTCTTGGCGCCGCGATTGACAACGACGAATACGCCGCCGGCTTTGAGAATCGCGAACACGGAGACCGCTGCTTCCCAAGTATTCTGCAGATAGATGAGCACGCGGTCGCCGCGACCAACGCCGCTCGCCCGCAGTCCTGAGGCGAGCCGGTTGGCCAGGGCTTCGACCTCACCATACGTAAGTCTGGCGTTCTTCGTAATCAGCGCGACTTTTTGAGGCGCACGCGAGGCGCTGGCTTCAAAAGCGTCCTGGACTGATTGGGATGCGTCCGGCAAGGGGCCGCAGTTCACGCGCTTAAACCCTTCTTGCGCCGGACGTAGTCGGAAATCTTGCGAACGGAGTCGAAATTCTCAGGCGTGACGTCGGCAGGATCCACCTGAATCTCGAAGTTGGTGCCGATGTACATCACCAGCTCCATCACGCCCATGGAGTCGATGATGCCCTCCTCGAGCAGGGACGCTGTGTCGGCATAATGGAATCCGTCTTCACTGAACAACAGGTTTTGCGCGAGGTACTGCTTGATTTGATCTTCTATTTCCATAGGCACGACTCGTGATTCTATCAGATACACTAGACCCCCTATGGCAAACATCGTCATCACGGGAACAAGCCGCGGGATCGGAATGGCCTCGGCGCTGGTATTGGCGCGGGCGGGACACACGGTGATCGCCACCATGCGGAATCCGGCGGGATCGCCGGAGCTGGGCCGCGTCGCCGCGCAGGAGAAGCTGCCGCTGCGCGTCGAGACCATGGACGTCGATTCCGATGCGAGCGTAAAGGATTGCTTCGCCCGCATCGGGCCGGTCGACGTGCTGGTGAATAACGCCGGCATCGAACGGATAGGAGCGATCGAAGAGACGCCGCTGGCCGATTTCCGCACCTGCATGGAGACCAACTATTTCGGGGCGCTCCGATGTATCCAGGCGGTTCTGCGCTCCATGCGCGAGCGGAGGAGCGGCATCATCATCAACATCACCTCCGTGGCCGGCAAAATCTCCATGGCCCCGATGTCACCGTACTCCTCCTCGAAATACGCGCTCGAAGCGCTGAGCGAATCTTTGGCGCAGGAGATGAGACCCTTTGGCGTGCGCGTGGCCATTGTCGAGCCGGGGATCATCGACACGCGGATGGCCCGGAACATCGAGGCGACGAAAGATGCGGGGACGTATCCGCCGGCGAAGCGGGTGGCGGCGCTCTTCGAGGCAACTTTCGCGGCTGGCGCGGGGCAGGCCGACATCGTGGGACAAAAGATTCTCGAGATGATCCAGAAGGACGATGGACGCCTGCGGCATCCAGTCGGCCCGGACTCGCTGCCGTTTCTCAACTGGCGCTACATCCTGTTCAAGTGGAACGACAGCGACGCG
>CAZRND010000114.1:0-14475 GCA_964601345.1 uncultured Acidobacteriota bacterium
CGTCCACCGTGGCGCTGGAAGTCACCGAGGGGCACATGATCCAGAACATGGATCACACCTCGCATGCCCTCACGCGCCTGAACGATTTTGGGATCAAGATCTACGTGGACGATTTTGGAACCGGGTACTCTTCTTTGACCTACCTGGCCAAGCTGCGCCTGAATGTGCTGAAAGTCGACCCGTCGTTTGTCAGCCAGGTGGATAGCGATCCGCGCAGCGCTTTGATCGTCCGCACGGTTCTGGGCCTGGGACAGAACCTGGGCCTCGAAGTTATCGCCGAAGGCGTGGAGACGGCCGGGCAGCGCGATCTGCTGCAGCAGTTGAACTGCCACTTCGCGCAGGGCTATCTTTTCTACCGCCCCCTCGACGTTGACAAAGCCACGGCCCTGCTCTCCCAGCGCCGCCCGAGCGTGCTGACCGGAGAGATTGGACCGGAGCGCTTGCGCGTTTTTGACGTGTTTGGCGATTCGCAGGACGCGGAACTGACGGAGATCGCCCGCTGCTGCCAGGAGCTATCCGTCGATCCCGGAACGGTGATGATTCGCCAGGGGCAGGTCGGCCAGGAAGTCTTCCTGCTCGAAGAGGGCTCCGTCGGCGTTTACCTCGGGGAAGGCGATCCACCCGATTTCCTGGCTGTGCTCCACGGGCCGACGCTCTTCGGAGAGCGGGCCTTGATGGACCCGGAACGCATCCGTACGGCCAACGTCCGGGCCCTGACTCCCCTGCGGATTATCGCCTTCCCGATCAGCTCGTTCGTGACCTTCCTGCGCCGCAATCCCTCCCTGGCCAAGAGAATGAGAGCGCTCGCCGACCAGCGCATGCGCAGCCGCGCCGGAAGCTGACGGGCTTCCCGGCCGCTACCACGTCAGCCGAGCGCCGTACTGCAGGAACCGCGCCCCCTGCGCGGAGGTCTGCATGGTGAGGATGCCGGTCGTGGAATTGGGCAAGTTCATCCCTGGCTGATTAAACACGTTGAAAGCGTCCACGCTGAAGCGTACATAGATATGCTCTGTAATCGGCACTCCCTTGTACAGGCTTACGTTGGTGCTGTTGATCCACGGACCGCCTATGGCTTGATTGCGCCAGGGATGCAAGCCTGAGTCGAAGGCCACCAACTGGTTCGTGCCGTTGGCCAGCCGCACGTTGACGTTGTTCGTGTCGTTGAAATTGGGATCCACCGCGGTTCCCGCGGGCGGCGCCGGATTGATGGGCCGCGACGACGGCGAGTAATTGGACGGAATGCCGTTGACGCCGCGCGCGCCGCTATTGATCACCGTCACCGGCAGGTATCCGTTGTAGTACAAATACCCGGGCTGGCACACGCCGCTGCGGCAATCCGAAATGGGATATTGCTTGCCGTAGATTTCCGGCGTGGTCATCGGTCCCCAGTTGGCGGTGGGTAGCGACCACCAGCGGCTGCGCATCTCTCCCGATCCGGCGAGCTGCCAGCCGCCGGCCAGGCGATTCAGCACAGGTCCGCTCTTGCTCAGCCATTTGTGACCGCGACCGAACGGCAGATCGTACAGCCAGTTCCAGCGAATGTGGTGCTGCGGAATATCCGTGTCGCGGGCGTAGCGATAGAAACGGATGCGGTCGTCCAGGTTCTGCGGCATGGCGCCCTTCAGGAAGATTTCCGGCGACTGGATTCCGTTGACCGTGAAATCGCCGCCTTGCGACGGAGTATTGCCGGTGGACGTGGAGTTGCTCAGCACGTAAAACACCTGGTAGGCCACGCCCCGGCTGGAGCGGCGCTGCAACTCGAGTTGCAGGCCGGTGAAATTGGAGTATCCGATTTTGCTGTAGATGCGGATGTTCCCGATGGTGGTCTGGTCGAGGGCGCGCCGCACCGTGTTGGCGTAGAATCCTTGCGGCAGCGGCTGGCCGGAGTTGACGTACCAGACGTAGTTGGAGATGGGATTGTAATTGAACTGCTGCATCATTTCGATGTTGCGCCCGGCCGTGCCCACCAGACCGAAACGCAGCACGGTGTCTTTCACGATCTCCGTCTCCAGCGTCAAGTTGTACTGGTGGGCCCGCGAAGTAGAGAGGTCCGTCGCCAGCCCGGTGACCTGCACTCCGGGAGTCACCGTCGGCGGCTTGTTGATGTCCAGCACGTTGTTGGTGCTGTTCACGCCGGCGTAGATCGTGGGAGCGAAGCGCAAATAGTAGTTGGACTGGGCGTCGGGCGACGTGGCCGAGGAATTCCAACTGAAATTGTAAGATCCCTGAAAGGGCGGATTCAGGCGCAGCTCGCTGAAGTCCGCGCGGGAATCGGGAAGTGGTAAAGGCCGTATCCTCCGCGCAACACGACACGGCGGTTCAGCAGGCGCGTGCTGTAAGCGAATCCGGCGCGCGGCGCGAAGTCGTGCTTGCTCGCCTCCACCAGTCCGTCGGGATACGCCGCCTTGTCGGCCGTAGTCCACTTGACGCCCAGGCCCGCATAGGCGTCTACGATCGGCTGCGTGCTGTAGCCGCTCGAAACAACCTGATTGATCGGCGCGCTCAGCACCAGGCTCTTGCTCGGGAAATCCCAGAGCGCGTTCATCCCGTTGGAATCGCGGTAGGGCCCGAGATATTCCCAGCGTAATCCCAGGTTGATGGTTAGGTTGGGCCGGATCTTCCAGTTGTCCTGGAGGTAGGAAGCCACGTCGCGCCCGCGCATGTTGTAGTCGTGCGGCGGCCGGGCCTGCGCGTAGGAGGAAGCCGCGCCCAGGAAAAAGTTGGCGGCGTTGTCGCCGGTCTGCGCCTGCGCGCCCCAGGCCGTTCCGGTCGCGGGATTGTAGACGGCCGTGGCGTTGCTGTCGAAACTCAGATCCGATTGATCGGGCGAGTCCGGCTTGGTGTCGAGCCTCTCCTGCCGGTAGCGCCAGCCGAATTCCAACTGATGCCGGTTCACCGCCCAGGAGTAATTCTGTTCGCCGGTGATCACTTGCGTGTACTGGCTGCGGGGCAGCACGCCGTGGAACTGCACGGCCTGGTAGCCGGCGTTCAGGATGAAGGGCGCGCCGTTGATGTTGAAGGGATTCGGCGTGCCCAGTTGCGCCGAGATGTTCTGCTGCGAACTCGGCTGGTTCAAACTGTACAGCCAGTCAATCATCGTTGCCGAGCCGCCCGTCTCCACGAAGAAGTTCGGCGAGAAGATGTGGGTCCAGGAAATCATCTGCGTGTGCGAGCGTTCGAAGTAGGTCTCCTTGTTCCAAAGTCCGTCCAAGGTGATGGGATTTCCCGCGGTGGCGAAAGCCCGGCGGTTCAACTGATCCCACGCCCCATGCGAGTAACGGCCGAAGACCTGGTCCTTGCCGCCGAAGTGATGATCGCCGCGGAAGGTGAGCGTGCGCTGGTCCACGATGGTGGGAGTGAGGCCGAAATAGTTGTTGGCCACCAGAGGATTCACGTTGACATCCGTGGGCAGCGGCGTCACTCCGAAGACGTATTTGGCCAGCGGGCTGAGCCGTCCGATGGGAATCTGGTTGTTGGGGAAGGCCGTCTTCGCGTAGTTCGGCGCGCTGCCCACCGTCAGGGGATCGTAGATGGTGATCTTGCGTCCCTGCGAGTCAATCAGGCCGCTGAAGTCGCCGCGGCGCATCGCATCGGTCCAAACGGCGGACGGCTGCGTGGCATATTGCCGCAGCACGTAGTCTTCCCATCCGGCGAAGAAGAACGTCTTGTTCCGGCCGTCGTAGAGTTTTCCCAGCAACACCGGACCGCTCACGGATGCGCCGTACTCATTGCGCCGCAAGGGAGGCGCTGTTACGAAGGCGTCTTCCCGGCGCCGCGCCACGCCAAAGGCGCTGTTGCGTCCGGTTTCAAAAGCCGCGCCGTGAAACTGGTTGGTACCGCCGCGCGTGGACATGATGGCGCTGGCCGGACGATCGAGCTTGGCGCTGGAGTTGTTGGTCTCCACGCGCAACTCCTGCACCGTGTCGAGTCCGGGCGGCCGGGCCTGGATTGCCCCGGTGTTGCGATCGTCGAGCGGCACGCCGTCCTGCACAAACTCCATCGCGGAGTCGCGCAGTCCCAGCACACGCGGCTGCGAGGTGCTGCCTTCGATCCCCGGAACGGTCGTGGCCACGAGCGCCTGGATCGAGCGGCCGTTGAGCGGCAATTGCTCCACGCGCTCGCGCTCCACTACCGTGGACAGCGTGGCGCTGGTGGTCGTCACCAGCGGCGTGACGTCGCCGGCCACGGTGACCTGTTCGGCCACGTTGGCGACCGCCAGAGTGGGATTGACCACGGCGGTCTGACCGGCTTGCAGAAACACCTGTCCTTCCCACTTCTTCAGCCCGGCCACTTCCACGGTCAGCCGATATTCTCCGGCCCGCAAAGTGGGAAAAGCGAAGAAGCCCACGTTGGTGGATGTGGTTTTGAAATCCGTGCCGGTGGCCACTTGTGTGAGCGCGACGGCGGCGCCCGGCAAGATCGCGCCGGTCGAGTCCATCACCGTGCCTTGGATCTGGCCGGCGCCGGTCTGGGCGGTAAGAGAAGCAGTGAGGAACAGAAACAGGAACAGAGCCACGATCTGTTTCGACATTGGCAAGCCTCCTTGGGACGCCGATGGTGGACTAGCCCAGTCCGCCATTTTGTTTGATGGCCGAACTATAGACTTAGACCGGGCTAACGTCAAGCGCAAATAACGGCGGAGCCGAGGTCATCGGATTGCGCTAAGATACAAGCTAATGAAGGATCTGCTCGTCTCCGTAGGGGAATATCTCTCGACAGCCTACGAACCGGACTGCGAGTACGTAGACGGCATCCTTGTGGAGCGCAACGTGGGCCGACGCACTCACAGCTTTTGGCAGTCGCGGTTAGCAGCATTTCTTGGAGCGCGCGAAGCTCAGTGGGGAATCCTCACCTTCACGGAGTGGCGGATGCGGCTGAAGCCTACCCGCTTCCGAATTCCGGACTTAACCGTCCTACGCGGCGCGTGCCCCGATGACGAGGTCCTGAGTGAACCGCCCTTTCTGGTGATTGAGATCGTATCTCCCGACGACAGGCAATCGGAATTACAGCAGAAGATTCGCGACTACCGTGAGTTCGGGATTATGTACATCCTCGTTGTCTATCCGGACGAACCGCGCTTTATGTTGTATACGAGAGACGAGGAACACGTTCTCTCTGACGGTATATTGCGCACGGAGAATCCAGCCATCGAAATCCCGCTCATGGAGATCCATCGCGGAATGCCCAAGTCGAACCGGAAGTGACTCCCGCCCGGCGTCAGAAGCACCCACATTTTCGATGTAACCTTTCCCGCGTGCCTCAGTATTCTTAAACGGTGGAGATACACGAACCGGCCGACCAAGCGGTGATGATGGAGGTGCAGGGCGGCGCGGTGGAGAAGCTGAGCATCCTGTTTGAGCGGCACCACCGGATGCTCTTCCATTTCTTCCAGCGCATGACCTCCAACCCCACTCTGAGCGAGGACCTAGTCCAGGAGGTATTCCTGCGGGTCCTGCGCTTCCGGCACACGTTTCGCGGCGAGAGCCAGTTCACCACCTGGATGTATCAGATCGCTCGCAACGCCGCCATGGACCACTTCCGGAAACACAAAAACGAGCGGTCCTGGGACGAGGAGAACATGGAGGAACCCGTGAATCAGGAACCCGGACATTCCGAAAAGATGGAGCTGAACGAGGAAACCATCATGCTTCGCGAAGCGCTGCAGCGGCTGCCCGCAGAAAAGCGCGAGCTGCTGATCCTGAGCCGCTACCAGGGACTGAAATACGAGCAAATCGCTACCATCCTCTCCGTCAACGTCGCTACGGTGAAAGTGCGGGTTTATCGGGCGGTGAAGGAACTGGGCGAGATTTTCTTCCGCCTGCAGAAAGTGAGGGCCTCATGAATTGCCAACAAGCCAAGGAATTGTTTCCCGAATATCTGATGGGCAGCCGGACGACGGAGATGCAGGCGCATCTCGAGGGCTGCGTGGCTTGCCGCGCGGAGGCCGCCGAGCTGACCGCAGTGTGGGAGAAGCTGGGACGAATCGAAGAAGAGCCGCCGAGCGAGGCCCTGCGCACGAACTTCTACGCCATGTTGCAAGGATACCGTCGCGGTCTCGAGAACGCTTCCGCGCGCCCCGCGCCGGAGTGGAACTTCGTCGCCAGCAACTGGTTCGGAGTCCTGATGCGGCGTCCAGCTTTCCAGGGCGCGATGGCCGTGCTGCTCCTGGCCGCCGGAGTTTTTGCGGGACATCGCTGGCAATCCGCGCCGGCCGTGGATGGCGCGCAGAGCCAGGTAGCCGAACTGCGCGCCGAGTTGCGCGATACGCAGAAGCTCGTGACCATGTCGCTCCTGCAGCAACAATCCGCGAGCGAGCGCCTGGAAGGCGTGAGCTGGAGCCAGCGCGCGGGCCATCCCGATCCGGAAGTGCTCACCGCGCTTCTGCAAGTGATGAGGCACGATCCCAGCGTGAATGTCCGGCTCGCGGCGCTCGACGCGCTGCGTCCTCTGGCCAAGCAGGCGCCCTATGCGGATCAGGTGAAGAACAGCCTGGTGCAGGAGCTCGGGCGGTCCGCGGCGTCGCCGATGGTGCAGATCTCGATGATCGATTTCGTGGTGGACGCCAAGGAGAAGCGCGCTGCCGAAATCCTCAGCCGCATGACTTCGGATCAGAAGCTCAACCAGGCCGTGCGCGAACGCGCGGCGTGGGGCTTGCAGCAGCTCAATACAGGAGGTCCGCGATGATACTCGCACTCTTCTTGCTGGCGGCGTCGGCCGCGCCCGATTTCGACTGGAACTGGAACTTCAAGGTCGAGGAGAAAGACGACATCCGTAAGACGCTCGCCTTCTCACGGTCCTCGGGAGACAAGCAACTGCGCATCGACAACATCACCGGCAATATCAGTATTACCGGCTACGACGGCGCGGACGTCCAGGTCGTCGCGCACCGGACCATTCGGGCGGAATCGGCGGACCGCGTGCAGACGGCGCGGCAGGATGTGGTCCTGAAGCTCGCCGAGAAGGACAACATAGTGGATGTGCTGGTCGACGCGCCGTACCGCTGCGAGAACGGCGGCATCAACTATCGCGGGCCGCGGTTCTACGGCTATGAGGTGCGCTTCGACTTTGAGATCAAGGTGCCGCGCGCGTCCGGGCTGTGGGCGAGAACCGTGAACGGCGGCAAGATCGACGTCGAAAACATCTCCGGAAAGTACGACGTCGAGAACATCAACGGGCGGGTGGACATGACCCGGATCTCCGGGTCGGGCCGCGTCTATGCGCTGAATGGCGGAGTAAAGGTGGATTTCAGCGCGAATCCCACGAGCGACTCGTTCTTCGGTTCGCTGAACGGCAAGGTGGAAGTGACGTTCCTTCCCGGTCTCTCCGCCGACTTTTGGGTGAAGAACATGAACGGCGGCATTTTCACGGACTTCGATGTCACGCCCATTCCGTCGCCGCCCGTGGTTCCCGTGCAGCGCGAGAACGGCAAATTCGTGTACAAGGGCAACCGCTTGACCGGAGTCCGCGCCGGAAACGGCGGACCGCAATTCCGCTTCGAAAACATGAACGGCAGTATTCAAATCCTCAAGCGTGGACAGTAGCAAAGGAGAAGGCAATGATCAGAATAAAGAAAATCATGATGCTGGTGGGCGTGGCGAGCTTCCTGGGGAGCGTGGCCGCGGCCCAAGACAATCCGGACCGGGTATCGGTGCCGTTGGGCGATCCGGCGCGTCCGGCGACCATCAAGGTCGGCCTGATAAACGGGTCGATCACCGTCAAGGGCTACGAAGGCAAGGAGGTTATCGTGGAAGCGCGGTCTCGCGGCGCGTCCTCCCGGCGCTCGTCGCGCGATAGCGGCGGCCCGGGCATGCACCGGCTGGAAAATACCGCCTCCGCGCTGAATGTGGAAGAGGAAGGGAACGTAGTCTCGGTCGGAACGGGCTCGTTCAACCGGACGATCGATCTCACCATTCAGACGCCGGTCAACTCGTCGGTCAAGCTCCATGCCACCAATGACGGCGACATCAAGGTGGAGCACATCCGCGGCGAGATCGAGGTCAACAATACGAACGGCCATGTGACTCTGACCAACGTCTCCGGCTCGGTCGTGGCGAATGCCACGAACGGCAACATCATCGTTACCTTCGACGACGTGGCGCAGGGCAAGGCGATGTCCTTCACCTCGATGAACGGGAAGGTGGATGTGACGCTGCCGGCCACGACCAAGGCGCGGCTGGTGATGCGCACGGACATGGGCGAAATCTTCACCGACTTTGACGTCCAGATGGATCCCACCGGCTCGAAGGCGGTGGTGGACGATGCCCGCGGAAAGGGCGGCAAATACCGAGTCCGCATGGAGAGGGGCATGAGCGGTACCATCAATGGCGGCGGTCCCGAGTACCAATTCAAGAACTTCAATGGCAACATCTACATCCGGAAAAAATAGGTTAGAATCCCGCCTAGGGCGGGCTTCAAGCCCGCCCGTAAGGGGGATTACCATGGCCACGTTGATTGAAGATATTCCTTACGGATTGCGCGTTGGCGAGGATTGCGCCCACCTGGTAGAGAGTCCGGCCGAGCTGAAAGTGCTTTACGAACTCATGCAACTGATCGTCGAGGACACGCATCTGATCCGCGTGGCAGACGAAATGAACAGCAAGGGATTCCGCGACCGGAACGGCGCGAAGTGGACGGCGGCCTCGGTCTTCGGATTGCTCCCGCGCCTCGTGCAGGTCGGGCCGCAGATCTTCTCAAGCGAGGAATGGGTCGCGCGCCGGAAGCGGCTCTTTTACGTTTCTTAAGCGAATCACCCCGCTGCATCTGATGCTGGCGGTGGTGGTGTTTGTGCTCGTGCCGTTCGTCTCCTGGTATCTCACCTGGTTCGGCCGCCCCCTCACCAACGATCAGATCACCGAGTATCTGCAGGACGCGAAGGCGCGCAAGGTGCAGCATGCGCTCTTGAAGGTCGCCGAGAAGATTCAAAGCCGCGATCCGGGAGTCAAGCAGTGGTATCCGCGCGTCTGCTCGCTGTCTGCGAATCCCGTGGCGGAGATCCGCATCAACGTGGCCTGGGTCCTCGGACAGGATAATCAAGCCGGCGAATTCCACCAGACGCTTTTAGCAATGATGCGGGACGCCGATCCGCTGGTGCGCCGCAACGCCGCGCTGTCGCTGGTCCGCTTCCGCGATGCGAGCGGCAAGCCGGAGCTGCTCGAGATGCTGCGTCCTTACATCGTGCGCGCGACGCGCGAAGGCAACGTGACATTCCGGCTGAAAGTGCAGGACTCGGTTGGTCGAGGCACGCTGCTGGCGCACGTCGGCGACGGCGAAATCCGCTCGCCGCTGCCGGGCCGTTTCGACAACATGCTGGTGAGGGAAGGATCGCACGTGGCCGCGGGAGAGAGTCTGCTCGAGCTCGGGCCGGGCGCGGAACAGGTTTGGGAGAGCCTGCGCTCGCTCTACCTGATCGGAAGCGCCGAAGACCTGCCCGACGTCGAGCGCTACGTGCGCGGAGCACGCGAGATGCCCGCGCGCATCCAGCAACAAGCCGAACTCACCGCCCAGGCCATCCGCCGCCGGGGATAACCTAGAGCAACGCGCGGTTCAGAGACACAATGAAGTGGATCCCGGGGATGTTCTTGCGACTGAGCCGCTCGTCGTTGGTGATGAAGAGATCGCAGTGCGCCTGCGCCGCGCAGGAGAGTTGAATCGCGTCCGGGGGTTTGATGCTCTGGTCCTGCCGGATTTGCGAGTAGAGGCGGGCACAAGCTTTGTCGAAAGGCGTTAGAAGCACTTCCGGCCCGGTTAAGGCGCTTTCGTACGCAGACACCAGATCGGCACGTCCCGCCCTCTGCGGCATGACGAGAACCTCGCCCAGGGTCATCGTGGAGGTGCAGAGCTGGTCATGTCGCTCCGCCATGCGGGCCAGCAGCGCTTTGACCCGCATGTTTCTTTCTCCGGAACCTTCGATGAGATAGATGAAGAGATTGGTGTCCCAGAAGACTCGGATCATTTCCAACCCGCGCGAAGACCTTGAACGTAAGCGTCGGGATCGACGCCCTTCCAAATCTCCTTTCCTAGTCCAGCAAGTCCGAGAATGCTCCCATAGGGCCTTTTTCGTTCGGCTCTGCCTTGTTGGTATTTCGCTTTGTACCAGTCCAGCAGGTAACGGTACTTAGAAGGGATCTCAGCCGGGTCTGGAGTGATCTTTCCCCGTCGCCCGGGATGAGAATCGTCCTGAAGGCAGAAGAGCCGGCGGGTTCGCTTGGTGGGCGCGTAGAGCATTCGATACCTTCCCGGGTTAGGCGCGCGGTTGGCCACGCAATGACTGGAGGCATGCACCTGAACTCCGGGACGGAGACGGTCGTGGAGATGTTCCCGCGCCGCCCGCCTGACGATTTCTTGGACCGTGAACTCCGTTTTCTCCGAGTGCTCCAGGTGCAGGAGAGCCGTCGCGATCCAGACCTCATCCGCCACGCGCACGGCGATCTGGGTTTTCATGGTTAGACCTACGATCATAGGTTTAACCAAATAGACCTAGTTTGTCAAGTTTCTAGTGGAATTCCGAGTCGGGGACTTCCTGGCCGGATTCCGCCTTCATGACCCGGACGAAGGTGCGGACCAGCAGTTCGTCGAACTGCGTGCCGGCAAAGCGTTCCATTTCGTCGAGCGCCTCGTCCACGGTCCGCGCCGGACGATAGGGGCGCTCGGAGATGAGCGCGTCGAAGGTATCTGCGATCGCTAGGATGCGGGCGCCGAGCGGGATGCGTTCACCGGGCAGGCCGTCCGGATAGCCTCGGCCGTTCACCGATTCGTGGTGATGGCGAACCATCAGGCAAACCTCCGGCGCCATGTGCACGGCTTCGAGCAGGCGCGCTCCGGCGCCGGCATGGACGTGGATCGCGGCAAACTCCACCGGTGACAGCCGGCGGCCCTTCTCCAGCACGTCCTCGGGCACGGCGAGATAGCCCACGTCGTGCAGCCGGGCTGCCAGGCGAATCTGTTCCTTCTGCTGATCGCTCAAGTTCATGGCGCGCGCCAGCAACAAGGCGTAGCGGGTCACTTGCTGCTGATGGCCCTTCGCGCCGCGGATGCGTTCTTCGATCGAGTCGGCCATCGTGCTCAGCCCGTCGACCACGACGCGCATCAGCTCCTGCGGCTCTCCGGGGAAGGACTGCCAGGTCTCCTCGATTCTTTGGATCAGGCTCTCGAGCACCTCCGGCCCGGTGCTGCCGCTGCGGCTCTTCATGTTCTCGAGGAATGAGGAGAAGACGTGGCTGTACCAGCGGTCGGCCTGTCCCTGGCGGAAATGCTCGTCGATCGAGACGCTGTTGCCCCCCTGATGTTTCGAAAGGTAGAGACCGGCGTCGGCGGCGCGGATGATTTCCTCCGGCGACTGTCCGTGCATCGGGAACGTGGCCAGGCCGAAGCTGGCGGTCAACTTGCGTTCCGCAAAAAGCGGATCGGTGGCCACCCACAGCCGCAAACGCTCGGCCAGGATGCGGGCGCGCTCCGACGTCGCTTCCGGCATCAGGACCATGAATTCGTCGCCGCCGTAGCGGGCCACTACGTTCGATTGCCGGCAGCGCTGCTCGAGAATCTGCGCCAGTCGAACCAGCACCAGGTCGCCTTCGAGATGCCCCATCGTGTCGTTGATCTGCTTGAAGCGGTCGAGGTCGAGCACCAGCAGGGAGAAGACGCGTCCCGCGCGCTTGGCGCGTTTCCATTCGGCGTTCAGCGATTCCATGAAGAAGCGGCGCGTCTTCACTCCCGTCAAGCCGTCGGTGATGGCTTGCTCCTGCGTGCGGTTGAAGGTGAAGGCGTTGTGCAGGGCCGTTGCCAGGTGATCCGCCAGGGTCTGCAGAATCGGCAAGTCGTCGTCATGGAAAGCGCCCGGATTCTGGCTCTCGATGTTCAGCACGCCGAGCATCTGGTCGGCGTAGGTGATCGGGACGCAGAGCGCGGAGCGGGTCTTGGGAAGAATCCCGGCGAAGTTCTCGTCCGAATCGTTCACCACGATCAGTTTGCCGTTGCGAGCCACGCGCCCGATCAATCCGATTTCGAGCGGAATACGCTTCTTCTGGATAAACGCCCCCGCGCCGGCTTCTGCCTTCCATTCGACTTCCTTGGTCTGGTAATCCAGCAGGCCGATGCCGATATGGTCGTAGGCGAAGTTCTTCTGAATCTCCTGCGCGATCTGCGAGAGCATGTCCTCGGAGTCGAGCGTGGAAATCGCTGTGCGCGTGATGTTGTGCAGGAAGGTGAGCTGGCGCAACCGCTTCTGGTCGCCGGCAAAGAGGCGGGCGTTCTCGATGGCCACCGCGGCTTGCGCGGCCACGATTTTCAGAATCTCCAGGTTCTCCTGGTCATAGGCCCCTTCGCGCTCGTGATTCTGCACCACCAGGACGCCCACGGCCTGCCCACGGAGGATGATCGGCGCTCCGGCCCAGGAGAGCGCCGGCCTACCGCTCAGCTCGATGCCGTGCCGATCGCGAAACTGCGGCACGCCGCCCTGGATCAACAAGGGCTGCCCGGTGCGCAGCACATACTCGGTGAGCGCGTTCTTCGCCGGGCGGGAGCGCCGCGGAAGGTAACGCCCGTCCTCTACCTCGAGCTCGAAGCAGATCTCGTCGCCGTTCCTCATCGCCACGTAGAGATTGCGGGCGTCCATCAGTTTTTGAAGTTCCGAATGAACCAGCCGTAGCAAGGGCTCGATTTCGAGCTTCGAGCTGATCGCCCGTCCCGTCTGGTTGAGAAGATTCATCTCCTCGCTGCGCCGCGACACGCTCCGCATCAGCAGGAAGTTCTCGATGCCCATGCCCACCTGGACGCCCAAGCCCGCCAGCAACCGCATCTCCGCAGCGGAAAAAGATTCGCGCACGCGATGCGCGAGCAGCAGCGTTCCGTAGACGCGCTTCGGCGTGCGCAGCGTGATGCCCAGCATGGCGTGTACGTTTCCCAGCCGAAGTATCTTGCGAAACGGCTCGAACGAAGGATCCTGGCCGAAGAGCAGGGCCACGCCCGGTGCGTCGAGGTCCGGCGCCAGGAGCAGACCCCCGACGCGCTCTACGCTCGTCGAGACAAATCGATCGAGGTCCAGGCGCTTCCACTCCTCGGCGAATTCCGCGGGAAGGCCGCGGATCACCCTCGTTGCCGGGACGTTCTCTTCGAGATGCGCGACGATCAGGCCTTGCTGCATCTGAAACGCCTGGAAGACGCGCTCCAGCACCTTGTCGAGCATGTCGGCGAGGTCCGCATCGGTCTGCAAACCGCTGGCCGTAAGGTTCAGCATGGAGAAGGCCATCATGTTCTCCTCCACGCGGCGCTGCACGCCTTCGTACGCCAGAATCACCATGCCGATGGCCATCAGCAGCAGTCCATACAGTCCCATCGCCAGGCCGGTGGCGACAAACTGTTCCGCGCCGGCCGTCGAGACAAACAGGCCCGCGGCGGACATCACGCCGAACAACAAACCGACGCTGGCCAGGATAGTCCGAGCCAACGAACCTCTCCCCCCCCATTTATTCCAAAAAGGATTTCCGACCCAGGCGCCTAAAAAGCGATGCCGAAGCAAGGGGCCAATGTTATCCGGGAAATTCATCCAACGGTAGGTGAAAGCGAACGCCCACAGCCCACCGAGACCGGCAGCGGCAGCAAAGAGCGGCATCGGGCAGCCGACGGCCGCGAACCGCCGGGCCGCGTAAAGCAGCACGAGCATGGCGCAGTAGTAGAGCCATCGATCGAGCGCCCAAGCCCAGAGAGCCCCGGTGTAAATGCGATCAATCTGGAATCCGTAATGAACGGCGAACAAGATCCACATCGCCATCCATGGCAAATAGCGATACTCCCGCTTGAGGCGATAGAGGTAGTACAGAACCCCAAGAACTGCCAGCGAAAGCAGCAGGGAAAGAATGCTATAGAAGGACTGCGTCATGTGCCAGAACCCCGATGATACAACAAGCGTAAGGGAAGCGACAGGTATAATGGAGCGCTCCCACATATGACACCACGCGTCCGCTTTGCTCCGTCACCAACCGGTTACCTGCATGTAGGAGGGGCCCGCACGGCGCTCTTCAACTGGCTCTTCGCGCGCCGTCACGGCGGCGTCTTCGTCCTGCGCATCGAGGATACCGATGTCGAGCGGTCGAGCGCGGAAATGGTGCAGGGAATTCTCGATTCGCTGAAATGGCTGGAGTTGAATTGGGACGAGGGGCCGTTTTACCAGACCGAGCGGATCGAACTCTACCGGGCTGCGGCGGCGCGTGTGCTCGAATCCGGAAATGCCTTCCGATGTTTCTGTCCACCGGGCGCGGCCGGTGGGCGCGTGTTGCGCGATCCTTGCCGCGCGATTCCCGCCGAGGAGTCCGCGCTGCGAGCGAAGAGCGAGTCCTTCGCCGTCCGCTTCCGCACTCCCGAAGACGGCGTGACAGCGTTTCCCGACGCCGTCTGCGGCGATGTGGAATTCGCGAACGCCGAGCTCGAGGACTTTGCCTTGCTTCGCTCGGACGCGATGCCGACCTATCACCTGAGCGTGGG
>CAZRND010000115.1:0-14370 GCA_964601345.1 uncultured Acidobacteriota bacterium
CGCTGCCTACGCAAGGACCGCGATCGCCGCGCGCAGCACATGGCGGATATCAAAGTGGCGCTGGACGAGCTGCGTGAGGATTCTGCGCCGGGCAAGCTGTCCGCTTCCTTGCCGGCCGGCGCTCGCTCGCGCTCGGGGCCCCGTCTCGCGGCGATCCTCTTAGGCGCGGCCGTTCTGGTATCCGCTGCCGTCTTCTTGTGGCTGAAGCGGAGTCCTCCCGCGCCTGCCCGCACCGATTGGGTGCAGATCACGAACTTCGCGGATTCCGTCAGCCAGCCGGCGCTCTCGCCCGACGGTCGCATGCTAACCTTCATTCGCGGACCGAGCACGTTCATCGGGCCCGGGCAGGTTTATGTCAAGATGCTGCCGAGCGGCGATCCCGTGCAACTCACTCACGACGACTTTCCTAAAATGAGCCCGGCATTTTCGCCGGATGGATCGCGCATCGCTTACACGTCCAACTTCAAATGGGACACCTGGGTCGTGCCCGTGCTGGGAGGCGAGCCCCGGCTGTGGCTTCCGAACGCTTCCGGATTGGTATGGATCGACAAATCGACGCTGCTGTTTTCCGAAATCAAGGATAAGTTTCTTCACATGGCGAGCGTGATCGCTGAGGAAAGCCGCGCGGGCTCGCGTGACATCTATCTTCCGCCTCATGAGCGGGCCATGGCGCACCGCTCGTATGCCTCGCCGGATCGCAAATCGGTCCTCATCGTAGAGATGAACGCTGCGGGCGGTTTTGGGCCCTGCCGCCTGGCGCCGATCGACGGACAATCCCCCACAAAGCCGGTAGGCCCTCCCGCAGCTTCGTGCACGTTCGCCGCATGGTCGCCCGACGGACAGTGGATGTACTTCAGCTCAAACGCGGACGGCACGTTCCATACCTGGCGACAGCACTTCCCCGAGGGGCAACCGCAGCAGATTACTTCGGGACCCACCGAAGAGGAAGGAATCGCCATGGCGCCCGATGGCCGCTCGTTTCTTACGGCCGTCGGAGCGAGGCAAAGCAGCGTTTGGGTACATGACAGCCGCGGCGACCGGCAGGTCTCACTCGAGGGCCGGGCGTTCCAGCCGAAGTTTTCCCCCGACGGTACGAAGCTGCTCTATCGGACCCGGACCGGAACGTCGAGCGAGTTATGGGTGGCGGATCTCGGTTCGAACCAGACCGAGCCCCTGCTCCCGGGTTTTCCAGTCCCTGTGGCGGCAGACCTTGGGGTGGACTGGAATGCGGGGTACGACATTGCTCCGGATGGTCGGCAACTGGTTTTCGTCTCACCGGACCGCGGCGGCAAGTCACGGTTGTGGCTTGCGCCGCTTGACCGCAGCACTCCGCCCCGGCAGATTCCCAACGTGGAAGGAGAAGCGCCCCTATTTGGCCCAGGCGGAGAAATCTTCTTTCGCAGAGTCGAGGGGACCTCCGCCTTTCTCTACTGCGTCAGGGAGAACGGAGCCGGGATGCGCAAAGCGGCGGAGTCGCCGGTCATCGGCATCTTCCCCTACGCGCATCCAAGTCGTAAGTGGCTTCAGGTCGCCATGCGACCGTACGGCGTGGTACTCTTCCCAGTCACCGGCGGCGCGCCGATCGCGACGCATCTCGGTGTTCCCCCGCCCACGTTGAACTGGACCGGAGATGGCAAGCACCTCTTTATTGTTGGCGGGAACGACAGAAGCGCAAAGACCTATGTCGTGCCGCTGTCTCCCAGTGAGGTTTTGCCTGGGAGTATCTTACGCGCCGGTAATTTTCCAACGGAACCAGAACTGGCAAAACTCCCCGGAGTGCGGACCATCCCATCCGGCGACGTCGTCCCCGGTCCGACCGCCGACATTTATGCTTTCACCCGCGAGACCGTCCAGCGAAACCTGTATCGTATTCCCATACCGTGAGGCCATATGCCAATCATCTTTCTGTTCTTCGCGCTCCTTCAACGGCCGGTTCTACCCGGTGAGGATTGGGTTTCGCTCTTCAACGGCAAGAACCTTTCCGGCTGGGTGGAGGTCGGCAAGGAGAAGTGGACCGTCGAGGACAAGACCATCCACGGCGTGGCCGTCACCAAGGGATACGGCTACCTGAAGACCGAGAAGAACTATAAGGATTTTCATCTGTCGATGAAGTTCAAATGCGAAGGCGACGGTAACAGCGGCGTCTTCTTTCACACCGATTTCAAGCCGGGCACCGCGGACGTGAGCCAGGGAATGCAATTTGAAATCGACTGCACGATCGGCAAGCACACCGCCGGACTCTATGGCGACGGCCGCGGATGGCTCGTCTGGCCGGCGCCGGAAAACGAAACCGTGGTGCGCCAGGGCGAATGGAACGAATATCTCCTCAAGGTGGAAGGCAACCGTTTCGTCGCGCGGCTTAACGGCGTGCTGATGGTGGACTTCACCGACCCGAATCCCAAGTCCTTCGACGGCGGCATCGCCTTGCAGCTTCACTCCGGCGGACAAGGGGACATGCGCTTCAAGGACCTCTGGATCCGCGATCTGACAAAGCGATAATTGCGGGTGGCCGGGGCTGCCTTGTGTGTACACAATCTGTAGTAAGCTCAGCGTATGGAGGTCACCGGTGTTCGCGAGTTTCGAAGCAGGGCAACGCAGCTCCTCGGCGGCAAAGATCTCGTCTTTGTGACCCGGCACGGAAAGCTTGCCAGCGTGATTGTTCCGATGCGTGACCCTCACGTTCTTCCCGTCGAAATCAGGCATGAACTCCTGGAGCGAATCGGGGAGGCGATCTCCTCCCACCTCGAAAAATCCGGCGTAACAGAGAAACGGATGCTGAATGACTTCGCGAACTGGCGAGCCAAGCGGCGGGCGAATCGCCGCCGACGCTAACGTCATTCTTTCTGCCGCAGCGGGGATCCCGACGACATTGACTTGCTCGCCTTGGCTTTGTCTTTGCGTATTCCCATCTGGAGTAACGATCGCGATTTCGAAGGCCTCGGAGTTGAATGCTACACGACGGCTCGTCTCCTTAAGGTCTTGGAGTTATGACCGTTAACTCTTGACAGATATTTACTTCCGGATTTCCTCCGGGTGCTACAATGACGCGCAACGGAGGGTCAGATGACGTTCACGAAGCTTTCTCTTTTCGCTGTGTCCCTTTTCCTTCTGCCGGCGGCCGCGTTCGCCCAAGCCGGCGACGCCGAGATCAGCGGACTGATCAAGGACCCCACCGGCGCAGTCATCGCCGGAGCCACCGTCACGGCCACGAATCAAGATAGCGGCGTCCTCCGCAGCACCGTGGCCGGCGCGGACGGGCGTTATCGCATTGTGTCGTTGCCGCCCGGCCGATACTCGCTAAAGGTGGAAGCCACGGGCTTCCGTTCGGAGAACGTCACCGATATCACGCTCAGCGTCGGCTTTCACCTGGACCGTAACGTTTCCCTCGCCGTTGGCGCGGTGCAGGAAGCGGTGACCGTTGCCGGCGATGTGCCTCCGATCGATACCACCAAGTCCGAAGTCGCGGGCGTGGTGAGCAGCCGGCAAATTGATACGCTGCCGCTCAACACGCGTCAGTATTTGAATCTGGCCCTGCTCATGCCGGGGACCCAGCAGGATGCTTCGCGGACCTTTTACAACAACGTACAAATCGGCGGCGGCGGCCGTTTCTACGCCAACGGCTTCGCGGTCGACGGCGTCACGAACACCTGGGCCGAGATGGGCGAACCGCGCCAGAATTTCCCGACCGGATCGGTGCAGGAATTCAAGGTCAACACCAACCAGTATCGGGCCGAACAGGGTCTGGCGATGGGCGGCATGGTCAACGTTGTCACCAAGAGCGGCACCAACGCGTTCCACGGCGAGGTCTTCGAATATTTCCGCAACGCCGCGCTGAATCGCGACAACACTTTCCAGAAGCAGGCCGAGGCGCTCACCGGCACGGGAAAGGCGCCCTTCCTGCGCAACCAATTCGGCGGCGACATCGGCGGTCCGATTGTCCGCAACCGGACCCATTTCCACGCGGCGTTCGAGCGCACCCAGACCGACGATTCCTACACGATCTTCACCGGCGCTGCGCACCAGTACTACTCCGCCTTCGAGGGCGTCTTTAACAAGCCGATCCACGACCAGCTTCTGAACGTCCGGATCGATCACCAGATCAGCGGCACGCAGCACTTGTTCGGAAGGTACTCTCAGGAGTGGAATTTCCAGTCCTTCCAGGGATGCAATGGCACATCGGTGCAGAGTTGTTATGACGGGCTGATCCCGCGCAAATCGGTCGTGGCCGGTCACACTTGGGCCGTATCGCCGACCATCGTCAACGACTTCCGTTTCCAGTATGCTTATTCGGCGTATCTGCTCGGCCCTGCCGGCTCGCCCGTCTGGACCGATATCGGTAATTACGCGACGGGACGTCTGGCGCAGTTGCAGACCGGCCTCAGCTTTCCGAGCTTCTCCTACGGATTCACCTACGGCGCCGACGGCATCGAGAGACGCACCCAGTTCAAGGACGATCTCACCATCATCCGCGGCGCCCACGCGATCAAAATGGGTTTCGACTTCAGTTACGTGCCGTTCGCGGACGACTCGGTGGTCAACTACAACGGGACGTTTACTTTCGGCGCCGATCAGGTGCTCGATCCCAAGAATCCGAGTACCTTTGCCAACCTGACCGGGGCGACGAGTTTTTCAGCCACCGTTCCGGCGCTCTATACGAAGGTGCCGACGCAGGAGATCGGCTTCTATGTGCAAGACGAATGGCGAGTGCGTTCGAATCTGACGCTCACGCTCGGCCTGCGCTATGACCGAGAGTTCGGCGCTTTCAACGAAAACTTGGATCCCACAATTTTCCCGAAGACCATTCCTTTCCTCGGCGATCCCGGCAGCCGCGGCGACAAGAACAATTTTGGCCCCCGGTTCGGCTTGGCCTGGAACATGACCGGTGACAGCAAGAACGTCACGCGCCTGGGGTACGGGATCTATTACAACAACATCCAGACGTTGCAGAACTTCCCGGAAGATCGCAACCTGCTGCAGTGCCCGGTGCAAATTACGCGTCCTGCATATCCCGATCCTTACGGCGGGAAAGGGCCGCTCGCCTTCTGCTCCGCCACGCCGCAAACGGTTACCGTGCTGGCGCACGATTTGGCCAATCCGTATTCGCAACAGTTCACGGGCGGCTACTCCCGCCAGTTACCCGGCAACTTCGCTATCCATCTGGATGGCGTCTTCACGCACACTTTCCGCGACTATCGGACGTTCGATTTGAATTATCCCAACGCCGCGGGTGTTCGGCCGATCGCCGGGTGGGCGCGCATCCTGTATCGCGCGCCGGTTTCGCAATACAAGTACAAGGCGCTCTATGTGCGCGCGGAAAAGCGCTTCGCCAGGCGCTACCAATTCCTGGTCTCCTATACGCTCGCCTCTAATCGCGACGACGCCCCGCAGGCCCAAGTCATCAACCCCGCCAACTACAGCCTGGATTGGGGGCCTTCGAACATTGACCGGCGGCATACCGTGGTCGCCAGCGGATCGGTGGATCTTCCTTGGAAAGTGAGTTTCGGCGCGATCTGGCAGGTGCGCACTTCCATTCCGTTCAATCCGCTCTCCAATATTCTCGATGGCGACAACGTTCGCCAGTATGTTCCCGGGACATCGCGCAACCAGGGCAACCGCGATCTCGATTTGGCCAGGGTCAACGCGTATCGCGCCACGCTGAACCTGCCTGCATTCACGGACTCCCAGATTGACAGCAGCCGTTTCAACAGCTTTGACATCAAAGCGTCGCGGCCCATCTTTGTGAAGGGCGAGCGGCGCATTGACGTGATCGGCCAGGTCTTCAACCTTTTCGGAGTCACCAATCTGGCCGGGGGCAGCGGGCAAATCACCAGCGGTGGAAACACCACCAACGCCACTTCCGCCAACTTCGGAAAGATTCTTGGCGCTCTCAACTTGCAACAAGCCGAGCTTGCCGTTAGGATTTCCTTCTGAGAGGTCCTATGCACAGAATCCTATTCGCTTTGCTTGCCGCGGCCGTTCTCGCGGCGCAGCCCGCCGCCACCAAGTCCGCGGTCCGCGGCGACGCCCGGGAAATCAACACTTATTTCGGCAATTTGCCGTCCGCCGAGATTCCCGCCTTCACCCAGGAACGAGCCCTGGCCCTGGTGGCCATGCCGCTCGCGTGCGTGGACCATCCCCACTCGTTGCCGGAGCAGCGGACCGACTACGTCTGGCTGCACGATTCCAAGGCGCGCCTGCTCGAAACCTACGCCACCACGCGCGCCTTCTACGGCTGCTCGGATTGGCATTCCGCCGTGAATTCCACCTGGACCCTCATCGCCGTGCTCAAGCAATTCCCGCAGATTCCCGTGGGCAAACTGATCCGCGAGAAGTTGAACGACCATCTGGGGAAGAAAAACATTGAAGGCGAAATGGAGTTCTTCAAGACCGCCAGAAATTTCGAAGTGCCATATGGCTACGCCTGGTTCCTGAAGGTCTACGCCGAGCTGGTCAGTTGGAGCGATCCGGATGCCAATACCTGGGCGCAGAATCTGGCGCCGATGGTGGAGCAGTTTTCCAAGAAGCTGGCCGAGTATTACACCGACCTGCAATTTCCCTCTCGCCCCGGACTGCATCCCAACACCGCGAATACGATCGGCCTGCTCCTGGACTACACCAACACTGTGAACGACGTGGCGCTGAAGGATGTTTTGCTCAAGACCGCCAACCGTTTCTTTCTGAAGGACAAGAGCTGCCCCACGGGCTACGAACCGGCGGGAACGGATTTCCTCTCGCCGTGCTTGTCGGAAGCTCGCCTGATGAGCGTGGTTCTCGAGCCGGCGAAATTCGAGCCTTGGCTGAACGATTTTCTCCCGCCGGTTTATTCAGAAGCGTTCCAGACACTCACCAAGTCCGTGGATGTCAGCAACGTGAAGAAGAAGGATCTCGAAGGCGGAAAATCGCACCTCATCGGCCTGGGATTCTCGCGCGGGCAGTTTCTGATCGAAATCGCCAGCGCGCTCCCGGCAGGCGATCCGCGAGTCCCGGTGCTGAAGCGTCTTGCCGCGATCAACGTAAACGGCGCGTATCAGGGCCTGGCGGACGCCGGCTACGCCGGGTCCCACTGGTTCGCCACCTACGCGGTCCTGATGTCCCGCGCCTCCGAGTCGGCGCAGAAAAAGGATCTTTCCGCCCGCAAGGCGGCGAACTGAGCGCTGCATTCTTATACTGATAGCGTCCGCCGCAGGACCTGCCACGCCAAAATGACCGACGTGACGCACAGCGAGATCCCGCCAAGCATGAAGGTCAGGACAACGATGTCCCACAGGGGCCGATATTTGTAGAGCCAGGGAAAATCGAGCGAGTGCAGCCCGTGATAGAGCCAGCGGCTCATCCAAGACCTGTCGTTGTAGGCGCCGGCGATTCGCGCGGTCGCAGAGTCGATGTAGTAGCGGGTGTGGTCCTCGTCCGTAAGCCGGACGAGCACCACCGGAAGCGGGCGCTGGTGATGCCGGTCGATGTAGTACACATCGTAATCACGGATTTCGCCGATTGCTTCGATGTCGGCGGCCGGCACCGATCGCCGAATCGCCGCGATGATTCGTTCGCTCCCGAATTCGCCGAATGTGTCGGTCACAGGAATGGCGCGCGTGTCTCCCTGAGCGATCGTCGCCAGGTACACAGGTTCGCGCGCAAAAGAGACGAGCTCCAGTTCCTTTACCTTGACGCCCGAGAGCTGTGCAAGCGCCTCGCGCGGATGCTTCGAGTCGAATGTAGAGAGTTGCAGGCGGCCGCGTAGCACACCCGCGATATCCGTCTTGTTTTGCGCATTCCGGCCTGTGCCGGGGAACGGGTCTATCGAAAGCATTCCGCTGAACGCCCATGTCGCGGCGCCGATGCCGAAAATCAGCCCCAAGATCATGTGCCACCGTTTTGGCCCTTGATACGGGATGCTCGCGGCCGGGGAATAAATCCAGACGCCGATCACGAGGCCAAGAATCGCCGCAAAGGTCCCCGTACCGGAACTCCATATGACCACGCGCGACCATTGAGTTGCGTGTTTGCGAAGCGGTGTGAAGTAGAGCCAGTGTGGAATCGCGCCGAGATAAGCCCAGAATCGCGATCTTGTCGTCGTGTACTGCACGACGTCCCCGGAAGCGCCGGAGACGTACACCTGTTCACCGTTCGGCCACGAGAATTTCCAAAGAGGCTGGATCCTCCAGAGCGCGCCTTCCAGGGTCCACTGATCCGCTTCCCGGATCGATTCCACTTGCGGCGAAGGAAGCCCGGTCCAGGCGGACCCAATACGCTCGGCCATTGCCGCAGAAACTTCTCGTTGCTCCTCCCCGGAATCTGCGTAAACAATCTTTTCCGTGCGGCCGCTGCGAAATCGGTAAACGGGACGCCCATCGAAGAGACTCAGCCGGACCTGCGCAGGCGCCTGCCGGGCCGCCAGAGCGGCAAATGCCTCCGCCGGCGTGAGTCGAATTTGCGAGGCATCGAGCGCCGCCGAACGAGCCAGCCGATCCTCCGCGCGCACGCCGGGATAATCCCAATACATCAGTACGATCCCGGTGGAGAACCACAGGAGGAAGAGCAAGCAGAGAGCCACGCCTAGCCAGCGATGCAGGAAGATCAGACCCTTGAGCACCGCGGATCAGTATAAGTTACGCCGCGCGAAAGCCGCCGTGGTGCCCAGAAGCGCAAGCCCGGAGAGCAGGAGACCCGCACCGGAGAAGCCCGCGCTGCCCTGGACGAAATCCAGCTCGTAGACCGACTGCGTGTAGTTGCGCTTCTGGGAGATGATCCGAACCTCGGGATCGCGCGGGACCAGCGCGTTCACCTGGTAAGCCGCGATCCGCGCTTGGTGACGATTCTCGAAAACCAGCTTTCGGTTCCCGCCGCTCGGAGGCAGGTCGGCGCGGAACACGATCTGGATCTCGCCGCGCCCCTCACGCATCTCTTCGATAGGGGAAAATCGCATTGAAGCGAATTGCGGCGTTAGCGGACGACCGTCCATGGTGAGCGAAACATCGCCGAGGACGCGCTCAGCATAGGCGCGGCGCTCGCCGGCGGAAATCGTCCCGTCCCGATCCGCATCCATGTCCGCGAGGACAATGGGAAGAACGGCGACACCCGGCACGAGCGTGATCTCCACTTGCACGCGGTTCTTCTCCACTGAGATGAGGGCGCCTTGCAGATACTCATCCAGCCGATGCGCGAATGCCGGCATCGCCATCAAGACCAGGAGGGCGATGGTCTTCACTTAGCAACCGGCTTGCGGCCGTAGTCGTTCGTCGGATCTCGATACATTGTATGGATGTGCAAGACCGGATCGCCGCGTTGCGGCGCGTACTCGATGACGAGATGCGGTCCCTGTATCCGGTAATAGGCGGTGATGTTGCTTCCCGGCGTGACGGTAGTCGGTCCGCTCCAGGCGAACCAGGTCTCGTTGATGTCGGCTTTCAACTCCGCCATTCGCGCTGCCGCCGAGCTCTCGTGAACGATGCCCGCCCACTCGGAAATTACATCGAGCAGCATGGCGCGTTGCTTCTCATTCATGCCGGAAGCCTTAAGCCCCTCGGGCTGGATGGTTTTGCCGTCGCGCCCCGGTCCGAGCACGAGGTCAGCCAGCTTGAAACCCAAGATCGCCTGCTTGCTCTGGCCCTCGTCGAGCGCGTTGAGCAAGGCGATTGCTTTGTCGCTCTCCCCGGCCAGCGGCCGCACCGTTTTTCCATTGCTGGTATAAATGGCCGGCTGCGCGCCGGTCAAAGTCGGCGTGAGGATGCCGCGCGCGCCGGATACGGTGACATTCAGCCCGAGGTGGTGGCCCCCAAACTGGAACATCCAGGGATCTTTCTCGGAAGGAACCCCGAGGATGGAGATGAAATAGAGGTCCTTGCCGAACATCGGATTGTTTCGCTCGTTCTGTTTGAGCGTCTCGTCCGCATCCACGATCTGCTGGATTTTCTCAAAGCCTTTGGGACTCAGCGCCGAGGAGAGCAGAGCCAGCGCGGCGGAGCGCTGCGCCTGGCTCAGTTGCCCGAAACTCAGTCCGCCTCGCGGAACCATTTGGACCGGCAAGTTCGACCAACGCGCTCGCTGTGTTTCGTCGTCGAAGGCGAATTGCACAGTCTGTCGCTGCTTCGCATCGAGCGTCGATAGGAAGGCATTCGCGGCGGTCACAACTTTTGCCGTCTGCGCTGTGGCGTTCACAGACAGGACGACCACTACCCATATGCAGGCTGTTTTCATGAACCAATCGTAGTCCGTGACGGGCCCCGGTGACATTAAGAATTGTTACCCCCCCGTACGAATAAGCTAACATACGCGGTGTGATGAACCACCCCGTCCCGCTCATTGCCCTCTGTTGCGCGCTCCCTTGCTTTGGACAGGCGTGCGATGGCCTTTCCAAGTTGTCTATCCCCAAAACTGAAGTTCTCTCGGCCACGATGGTGACCGACCCGGCGTCGTGCAAGGTCACGGTCATGGCGCGGCCCGTCGCCGATTCCGAGATTCGCATCGAGGTGTGGCTGCCGCCCGCCGCGCAATGGAACGGCAAGTTTGTCGGCACCGGCAACGGCGGATATTCCGGCAACCTGAGCGTGGGTGACATGCGGCTCGCGATTCAGAACGGATACGCCACCGCCGGATCGAACACCGGACACGACGGCGGGGACATGAAGTTCGGCGTCGGGCATCCGGAGAAGATCAACGACTGGGCCTATCGCGCCGTGCACTTGATGACCGAAGTAGGGAAGCAGGTCGTGCAGGCTTACTACGGCCGCCCGACCGCGCAATCCTATTTCAAGGGATGTTCCACGGGCGGGCACCAGGCGCTCACCGAAGCGCAGCGCTATCCCGCCGACTATGACGGAATCATCGCCGGCGCTCCGGCCAACAACCGCGTGCGGCAGAGCGTGGCGTTCGTGTGGAATTGGGTGGCGGTGAACAGCGATCCCGCCGGGCCGTTCCCGGCATCGAAACTGGCGATGCTCAACCGCGCCTCTGTCGAAGCGTGCGACGCAGGTGACGGCGTTCGCGATGGTGTGATCGACGATCCGCGCAAATGCAATTTCGATCCGGGCGCGCTGCTCTGCAAGGGCGGCGACGAAGCGACGTGCCTTACGGCAGCGCAGGTGGAGGCGGCCCGCAAAATCTACGGCGGCGCGAAGAATCCCCGCACCGGCGAACGGCTCTTTTCCGGATGGCCGCGCGGCAGCGAGTGGCTCGGGGCGCAGCAGGCGAGCTGGGCGGCGTACTTCGTCGGGCACACTCAGCCGATGCGCACTGAGTTCTGGCGCGACTGGACCTTCAACAAGCCCGACTGGGATCCGCGCAAGTTCGATTTCGATCGCGACGTGGCGGCGGGCGACTCGAAGATGTCGTTCCTCGTCTCGAACGACACCAATCTGCACCCGCTTCAGAAGCGAAAAGGGAAGATTCTGATGTACCACGGATGGTCCGATCCCGTCGTCCCGCCCGAGGAGAGCATCCGTTATTACGAGGGCGTCACGCGCACCATGGGTGGCGCGAAGAAGACTCTGCCGTTCGTCCGACTCTTCCTGGCCCCTGGGATGGGGCACTGCGGCGGCGGACCCGGCCCGAACACATTCGATACGCTCGGCACGCTCGACAAGTGGGTAACGCAAGGCGTGGCTCCCGACAAGATCATCGGTTCGCACGCGGCCGGCGGCAAGGTCGATCGCACGCGGCCGCTCTGCCCGTATCCGCAGATCGCCAAGTGGAACGGATCGGGCAGCAGCGACGACGCCGCGCAGTTCGTCTGCACCGACAAGTGAACACCGCGCTCGACGGAATCCGCGTCCTCGACTTCTCGCACGCTCTCGCGGGACCTTACTGTACGCTGTTGCTCGCCGACTTCGGCGCGAGCGTCTACAAGCTCGAGAGTCCGGCTGGCGGCGACATGGGGCGTGGATGGGGACCGCCCTTCGCCGGCGCTCACTCGTCATTTTTCCTCGGTCTCAACCGTGGGAAATACGGCATCGCGATTGACCTGAAGCAGCCCGTGGGACTCGACCTGTGCCTCCGCCTGATCGAGCAGGTGGATGTGGTAGTGGAAAACCTGCGCCCAGGCACGATGGACCGCCTGGGGCTCGGATACGCCGCCGTGGCCGAGCGAAATGCGCGCGTCATCTATTGCTCCATCTCCGGCTACGGGCAATCCGGACCTTCGCGCGACGAAGGCGCCATGGACCTGATCGTCGAGTGCTCGAGCGGATATCTGAGCATCACCGGAACGGAGGCGGGCGAGCTGGCGCGCAGCGGATATGCCGTGGCCGACATCAATGCGGGCCTGTTTTCGGCGATCGGCATTCTGCTGGCTCTTCGCGCGCGCGAGCAGACCGGCAAAGGGCAGCACGTGGACGTTTCGATGCTCGACGGCATGATCTCGGCGATGAGCTCGGCGTACATGGCCTTTCTCGGCTCGGGAAAAGTTCCGCGCCCCATGGGCACGGCGTTCCCGACGGTGGTGCCTTACCAGGTCTTTCAAGCGAAGGACCACTCGTTCTCGGTCGCCGTCGGCAGCGAGAAGTTGTGGGGCGCGTTCTGCGCGGCGGTCGGGCGCCCAGAGCTGGAGAAGGATAGTCGATTTGCGACGAACGCCCTGCGCGTGGAGAATCGCCAGGCGCTGAGCGCAACCTTGAATGACGTTTTCCGCGGGCGGAACATGTCCGAATGGATCGAGCGGTTGGGCGCGGCAGGCGTCCCGTGCTCGCCGGTCAAGACATTTGCCGAGGTGTTGAACGACCCGCAGACGGCAATCCGCGAGATGTTTCCGACGATCGGCGGACATCGCGTGACGGGAACGCCGATCAAACTGTCCAATACGCCCGGAAGCGTCGGGCGTCCTGCGCCAACTCTGGGCGAGCACACCCGCCAATCGCTGACCGAGATCCTCGGCCTGGATGACAAGACCCTGGCGAGTCTCACGGCCGCGGGCGTCATCAAGTGATGCTGGCCTTCTTCGGCTTCCTTACGGTGGCGGTACAACTCCTGCTGATTCTGAGCAAGCGCGCTTCGCCTCTGGTAGCGCTCATCGCCGTCCCGACGATCGCGTCGTTTGCCGCGGGCTTTGGACTGCGCACCGGCGGATTCATCGTCAAGGGCATCGAAGGGGTTGCGGCGATCGCCGGCATGTTCGTCTTCGCGATCTTGTTCTTCGGAATCATGAGTGACGCGGGCATGCTCGATCCGCTCATCGATCGCATCTTGCGGATGGCGGGTACGCGGCCGGCGCGCGTGACCGTCGCGACGGCGCTGCTCGCCCTGCTCGTACACCTCGACGGATCGGGCGCGGTGACGTTCCTGATCACCATCCCGATGATGAAACCCCTCTACGAGCGCGCCGGCATGGACCGTCGGGTCCTCGCCTGCACGGCGTCGCTTGCGGCAGGAGTGAATTTTCTGCCGTGGACTGGTCCCATGATGCGAGCATCAGCGGCGCTGCACCTACCTGTCACGGACATCTTCAATCCGCTGATTCCGGTGCAAGCGGTCGGTCTCGTCTACGTATTCGGGATGGCGTGGTGGCTCGGGCGAAGGGAAGAGAAGCGCTTGCAGTGGACGCCCGTGGCGCTTGCCGCGACCGCGGCGAGCGCGCGACCACTGCCAAAGCGAATCTGGATCAACGCCGGTCTGACTCTTCTCGTTATGGGCACATTGGTCAGTGGAGCGTTTCCGCCTGCGGTTGTCTTCATGATCGGCCTCGTGATCGCGCTTGTCGTCAACTTTCCGGACGTCCGGCAGCAGCGCGAGCGCATCGACGCGCATGCACGCGAGGCGTTGCTGATGGCGAGCATCCTCTTTGCGGCGGGCGCTTTCACAGGCATCCTGCGCGAATCGGGGATGCTCAACGCGATGGCGCGCACCTTCGTCGACCTGGTTCCTGCGGCGACCATGCGGCTGATCCCGTTTGCCCTCGGAATTCTGTCGATGCCGCTCAGCTTAGTCTTCGACCCGGACTCGTATTACTTTGGCGTGATGCCGGTGCTGGCCGAGGCGGCGCGGTCGGTGGGCGTCGCGCCGCTGCACGTGGCACAGGCGTCCGTGCTCGGGCAGATGACTACAGGATTTCCGGTGACGCCGCTAACGCCGTCGACATTTCTGGTCGTAGGGCTCGCCGATCTCGAGTTGGTTGATCACCAGCGATTCTCAATTCCTTACTTGTTCGGAGCCTCGGTGCTGATGACGATCGCCGCCGTGGCCTTTGGAGTTATCTCACGCTGATTTTTACGGCAGGACTCGACTGGTTGCCGACCGCCACGGTCAAGTCCAGATTGCCGGACGCCGCCGTGGCCGGGATGGTCACATTGATCTGATTCAAGCCCACCAAGGCCGGCGTGAGGCCAGCAAAATGGACATCGGGTTTGACCCCGCCGGTTTTGACCGTGGGCAACGTGGTCGGTT
>CAZRND010000116.1:0-14322 GCA_964601345.1 uncultured Acidobacteriota bacterium
AAGTCCGACGCCACCGTAACGCTGGGCGGCAAGTTCAACGTGCGGGTTACGGCCACCGCTCTCACTGGACACAGATTCCCGGCAGGCTTTTCGCAGGAACGCACCGCATACGTCCAGCTCTCGGTGAAAGACGCCAACGGCTTTTTGCTTTATCAATCGGGCTACGTCGTCGACAAACCGCATCCGGACACGGGCGAGATGGCCCCCGATGGCAACTTACACGACGAAGATCTGGAGCATGTAACAGCAGTCGTCGACCCCGGCCGCCACAACACGCCTTATGCCCCAGGCGGCGGGCCGTTGTTGAATGGACATACCAATCAGGTTTTTGCCACTGGACCGGACGATGGTCCGGACGCCCGCGTATACGCCGGTATTCCCGAGGGACTCGTGCTGTTCCGCAACGAGCTCACCAGAATCTTTCTGCCGGGAGCGTCCATTGGCCGCAGCGATGCCAACGGCAATCCGATCACGGTGACCTCCGGCGCGCACTTCGAAGAGACGTTCAGCGCCAGCTACGCCAACTCCGTGGATAATTTCCGATCGCTCACACCGCTGCTCCCCACTACGTACCGGTACGAGATCCAGTTGCCGACGGCGGAGGAGTTGAAGGAGCTGGGAGTCGCGGAGATCAAGGGACCCTTGCAGATCAGCGCTCAAGTGAACTTTGAGCACTTCCCGCCGCTCTTCTTGCGTTTCTTAACGCGCACTACCGGACCGAACGGGCCTTCGGGACACGATTTGGGACTGCTGTCGGAAAAGGCCATCGACAGCTATCTGTTCAATATTCCCAGCATCGCCACCGCCAAAACGAGTGTGGCGGTTCGCCTGCCGTGAGGACGCCTATGAAAGCATCGGCCACAATCGCTCTTGTTCTCGGTCTTGCGGCGCTGAGTTGCGCGGCCCAGACGTCGTTCAGTCCGGGCGCCGCCGCCAATCCAAATTATCCCAAGCGCAATCCTTTCTACTTTGAAGGCAAGGTGACTTGGGAGCTGCTGGGGATCACCGTTCCCCAGAACGAATGGGAATATGTGCAGCGCGGCATCCACAATCAGGACGACTTGGAAAAAATGCCCGAAGCGATCGCCGACTACCGGAGCGCTCTGCAGACCAACAACCTCGGCAACAACACCTGCCAGATCGTCACGGTTTCGAATCCTCCAGGAAAGCTCACGCCGCCGCCGTGCATGTTCACGCCGCGTTTGCGGCTGGGCGTGCTGCTGATGAAGACCAGTCCCGCGGAAGCGGTCGGGCTGTTCCAGGAAGTGCTGAAGATCGACCCGTTGCGGTTGGGCGTCAACGAGTTGATCGGCGAGACTCTCGCCGAGGAAGCGCGCGAGACCTCTGATCCAGGCGAACGGAACGCTCTGTACGCCAAGGCCATCGCTGCGTTCCAGGCGGAACTCGCGCTCTCACCGGTTACGGCACTCTATACACAAGTGACCGGCGACGAGGCGAACAACGCCCACGTCCACTGGGCGCTGGCCGAGGTCTACCGCGCGCTGGGAGACAATCCCAACCAGGCGCAGGCCCTGCAGAATTATTTGAAGGCCACCAAGTGGCACAGCGATACATATCCCTGGCGGATCACGCTGGCTCAGACGCGGCTGTCGGAACTAGCGAAAGTCTCCATCGATCCGATCCGAAGACCCGTAGTCCGATAATTACCGCCGGACGTGACATTCCTGGCAGGTGTCGGCCATCGTGTGGCAGGTGAGGCACGACCGCTGGTTGAGCCGCGCGAGGTTGGCGTGGCCGCCGTTGACGAAGGTGGATAGCGGGAAGTGGCTGCGCGGCGTCTGGTTGTGGCACTCCACGCATTGGTCGGCCGTGTGGCATTGGGCGCAGGTTCGCCTGTCGAGCGCGGCCAGTTGACCGTGAATGCCATCGGCGAAGCGCGCCGTGTGAGAGGCCGGACGCATGACGACGTGGCATCCCTTGCATTCCGCACCGGCTGCGGCTGTCCGCTGCACGTTGCTGTGGCAGACGAAACACTTGGCGTCTCGCGCGGATGCCTCGGCGGCGTGGTTCCGGCGGAAGCTCTCGGTATGAAACGGCGGCTTCACGTTGCGCGTGTGGCTGGCCGGGGCGAGACGGGCCGACTCTTTGTCGATGTGGCACGTTTGGCAGTTGCTCATGCGGAACTGCACCGGCATTTCCTTCGATCCGTCGTGGCACTGCACGCAATCGAGCATCTTGGGCAGGTTTAGATCCGCCAGGCTATTGCTGGTGGGGATGGTGTAGTGGCATGTCGTGCAGTTCAGATTCTCCTTCTCCCGAAGCTTGAAATGGGCCACGTGGGAGAATCGGATGTTGACGTGCTTGCCGGAAATCACCTGGTCGGCGAATTTACGCGTCTTGGTGAAGCCCGGATTCTCGATTTCCTCGGGCGAGTGACAGCCGCGGCAGTCTTTGGTGTCCGACTCGGGAGTGAGGCGCGGACGCATCCCCTCCTTGGCGTGGCATCCTGCGCATTCGGTGTGCCCCGGAAAGTTGGCGAAGACGCCGTCGGCCTGGAATTTGTGGCAGAAGGTGCAGTCGGCGCGGAAGCCGGTCTTCACGTTGATGCGGGCCCGCGAATCCACGTGGCGGGCATGCGAAAAATCGATCAGGATGGCGCGCTGCTTCTTGTACAGCGGAAACGGCTGCAAGTCCGCCTTGGTGGGCGCGGCACTCGTGTGGCATTGCGCGCAGATCTTGGGATTGTCCTTCTTTTCGAACGTCTCGGAATGGCAGGCCATGCACTGATCGTGGCCGGGCCGGACCATGACCACGGACTTGGGACCCGCGGTCACGTGACAGGTGGTGCAATCGAGGGTCAGTTCCCCGACGTGTTTGTGGTGCAGAAAGAAATTGCCCTGGGCGCCTTGCGCCGCGCACCACGGTGCGAGCCCCACGATCGCGACGAGCGCGGCGCGCCTTAATACTTCCATATCCATCCGATCCTCAACACCTGGGCCCGCTGGATATCGGGCCGGAAGATGTAGTAGTCGTCGTCCAGGCTATAGTTCGCGTAGAGGCGGGTGTGCCGGTCCACGCGGAAGTTGAATCCCCCGATGACTCCTCTGGTAATGGCGTTGGGAACATAAAAGAAACGGTCCTGCAGATCGATGTTGCGGTAGAACGCTCCGGTGCTCAGTTGCAGGCGGCCGCGTCCGAGGTTCCATCGCAATTCCGCTCGGAAATCCTGCTCGCGCGTTTCTCCGGCGATGGAAACGTCGTCGAAGTTCAGCGCCCCCAGAGGCGTGCGGCGGTGCGTGTCGCGCAGATGGTATTCCCAGAACGTCTCCACGCCCCGGACAGGAAAGATCTGCAAGTTGGCGCGATAGTCGTCGAAGGAATCGTTGAAGGGTCCCTGGTCCGGCTCCGCGGTCAACCGCCGCAGGGCGATCGAGCCGCCGGCCCGAAACCAGGGCCGGATCTCTTGCCGCGCGTCCAGCAGAGCTTGCGAGTAAGGCGTGATGAACCCGAGGTTCAGCGCGCCGAACAACAAAGGCTGATGGGTGACGGACCGGTGCGTGACGTTCGAGGTGTAGTCGAACGTGAAATCCTTGTCGGTCAATTGCTGGAAGAAGTCGAGCCGCACAGAGGTCTTGCCGTCGCGCGGCAACCACATGGCCTGCGCATCGAAGTTGGTGAAGTGTCCGCCCACCCAGCCGACGAAAGAGCTCACCGTCAGGTTGCGCTCGAAGCTCTTCCGCACCGTCACGCGGTGAGATCCACGGACGTAGAACAGGTTCTGATACTCGAGGGAGGCTCCGCGCTTCAAGCGGATTAAAAACGAACTCCCGCCGATGGATCGCTGCACGGGATCGTCGAAATAGGTAAACCGCCGGCCCCCGAAGATCGAGTAAGTGAACCGGCCCGTGGTGTTGTGGAAGGTCACGCCGTCGAAGGAAGCCCAATCGGTTGTGTATTGGTTCTGCCGCCCGACCACGAGCGACGCGCGCGCCAGCGCCCCGTCGCCGGGCTCGCCCTTCACTTCCACTGAACCCGCCAGCAGTTCCAGTCGCCGGGTGTGCGGGAAGAGCGTGATTTGGGATTGGAAGACCGATCCGTCGTCGAGGTGCGTCAAATCCTGGCGATAGCGCACGCTGAAGTTGCTATCCACGCGACTGGAAAGCCAGCCATGCGTGCCAAAATTCATGAACTCATAGAGGGAGTTGGCGCTCGGCTGGAAAGCCGCCGGGTAAGGCACGCCCGCCGGATTGAACACGCTCGTGGGCGGCGCGTTGATGACGCCGGCTGCGGTCGGCTGTCCTGTAAACCAGGCGTTGGACCGAAGATACTCCATCCGGCTCTCGAAGAAGAAGTGGTTCTCAAACTGTCCCAGCGCTTTCTTCGACACTTCCTGCTGCGGCGGAGTCAAGACCGGATCGACAGGATTTTGCGGGATGACGTCGATCAACAGTTCGTCCCAGGATGGCCGGACGCCCTTCGGAGGCGGCTGAGGAGGAGGCGCAGGTTGAGACAAGAGCGCACCCTGCATCCATGTGAACAGGATGAGAGTGGCCAGCCCATAGTTCCGGAGGAACTGGAGCGCCATTTGACCCCCAACCGGCGCGCCGCCGGTCTGACAAAAGGACTACTGCTTTAGTGTGCGAACGAAGGCAACGACATTATCGAGATCGGCCCCGGCCACGCCGGCCACCGGCTTCATCTTGCCCTGCCCCTCGGTCACGATCTTCTTGAACTCGTCGTCCTTGCGGGCTTGCACCTCTTTCGATCCCAAGTGCCGGAATTCCACCTTTAGCGCCTTGGCCATGCCCGGATTGCCCTCCCCTCCGGCTCCGTGGCAGGTCTTACACTTGGTTGCAAAAGTGGCCTTGCCCTTTTCCGCGTCTCCGGCCGCGAATATAAACGCCGGAACCAGGCAAAACACCGCGAACATCATTAACGTATGCGACAAGCGCATGCATCGCCTCCTCAAACGAATTAATGACTCCCCACCTGCTGATGGTGCTTGATCGTGGCCCGCTCCTGAAACGCGGCCATGATCGCTTGCCGCGCCGAGGGAATGGTCTTAACCAAGTTCTGAAAATTATCCATCCCGAGCACCGCCAGTTGAGTAGGGCAGGTGGCCCGGATGGTCGCGTTCCGCGGATCTTTCGAGAGCAGCGAGCTTTCTCCGAAGAACTGGCCCTCCTTGAGCGTGGCAAGCTGCTTTGTCCCTTCTCCTTCGATCTCCCGCAACACTTCCACTTCGCCGCTCTGGATGAAGTAGGCGCAATCGCCAGCGTCTCCCTGACGAAATACAAAATCGCCTTGCTCGAATTGAATGACCTCGAACAAACTGTGCCGTTGGCGGAAGGCGTTGAAGGCCACCACGGCAACCACCGCCACCGCCAGGACCACCAGCACCGGCGCGACCGCGGAAAACAGAAAGAGTGTACCGCCACTCGTCAGGGTCAGGAAAGCCAGGCCGAGGGCGAAGGCGCAAAGCGTCAGCAACTGCGCGAAGACCAGAAAAGCTTGCCGCTTGCTGACATTCTTCAGCATCGTCATTCCTTTACAGTATGAGCCGGATTGGAGCTGCCGTGGCAATCCAGGCAGCGCATTTCGCCCTTGAACACACTCTCCTTGAAATCGCCGTGCTGACCCAGCCATTTCACAGATTGACCGTGGCACTTCAGGCAATCCCCGTTGGGATAGGGCGTTCGCATTTTGATGGGCTTGTGGAAAGTGCGCGTGTAGTACTTGTAGAGGTCCACGATGCCGCTCATCTTGGCTTCCACCGTGCCGTTGATCCCGTACGAAGTGTGGCATTCGTAACACTGGTTGGACGGAATGTAGCGGTTCTTAAAGTGGATCGCCGCCAGGCTCTCGCTCTTGGGGTCCATCATGTCGTCGATGTGCCCCTTCATTGCTAAATGACACGTGGCGCAGAACTCCGGCTTCTCGGCACGCGCGACCACTAGGACCGTTCCCAGCGGCAGCACAACTGCCGGAATAGCAATGAGATTAGCGACGAGCAATCCCCACGCTAGAGGCGTTGGCGTGTTGCCGCGGTAACGAATGAGGCTGTAAAGCACCAGCCCCATCCCGAAAAGTAAAACGACGGTTAAGAAACGCGATCCGTGATAGTCGACGGGATCGAAGTGGAAGTCCGGCTCGGCAGCCCAAAGACGGGCTCTCATCAGGCACAAGACGACAACAAAAAGACCTGACTTCCAGCCCTTCCCTGGCATCTAGTGATCGTCGCCTGACAAACACCGCACTGTCAATCCGGGACATTCCCTAATCCCAGAGCAAATGTCCTAGGGTCCTTTTACCTATTTACCCTTAGTGCAAATGGCGAACGACATGCCCTGCGGATCGTGCAGGACCTATTCCTCTCGCAGAGCCGCCACCGGATCAATTCGCGCGGCGCGGCGGGCCGGCAGGAATCCGGCGAGCGCGCCGGTGGCGGCGAGGAACGCAACGCTGCCGACGAGGACCGTCGGATCGGCGGGATCTACGCCGTAAAGAAAACCGGTGAGCAGGCGCGCACTCGCAAGCGCCGCGGGAATTCCCAGCACGATTCCCGCCGCCGCGAGCGTCAAAGTCTCTCCCAGCACCAGGCGAAGCACTGCGCCAGGACGCGCGCCGAGCGCCATGCGCACGCCGATCTCCTGCGTCCGCCGTCCCACCGAGTAGGCAACCACGCCGTAGAGCCCGATGCCGGCCAGCAGCGCAGCCAGCCCGCCGAATATCGTCGAGAGCAGCGCCAGCAGGCGCTCGCGAAGGAGGACGGTTTCCACTTGCGTTGCCAGCGTGCGCACCTGAAACGCCGGCAGATAAGGATCGATCGCGGCCACTTCGCGACGCAGTTGTCCGACAAGCGCCGCGCCGCCGCCCGCGGCGCGCACTTGCAATTCCATCGCGCCTCGTCCGGTTGGACACTGGAGGAACGTCATGTAAATCATGTTCGGTGGCTCGGACTTGAGCGCCGGATAAGGGATATCGCGCGCCACGCCGATCACCTCGCACGGCTTTCCGTTCTCGCCCATGGAGATGCGTCCGCTGCATACGATGCGCTTGCCGAGGGGGCTCTCACCCGGAAAGACGCGCCGCGCCAGCGATTCATTCACGATCGCGACCAGTGCCGCGCCTTCGGCCATGTCCGCCGGTCCGAAATCCCTGCCTTGAACGATCGAGGATCCGAGAGTCGTAAAGTAGCTGGAGTAGATCATGTTTTGCGCGGCCACGAACTGGCGTCCGTCCAGAGTGGTGTAAGGACGCGTATAGCCGCGGCTGACGGGAGAATCACCGGAGAGCGAAGCCGCGGCCACGCCGGGAATCTCACGAACGCGGCGCAGAAGATCGAGGTAAATGCGGTTGAGCTGCGGGCCGTTGACATTTTTCTGATCGCTGCCGCGCGGTGAGACGCCCACGGAGTAGACCTGGTCGCGCGGGAAACCGGCATCGAGGTCGCCGGCTTTGCGCAGCGTACGCACCAGCAAGCCCGCGCCCACGAGCAGGACCAGAGACAGCCCCACCTGCACCGCCGAGAGAACACGCGCCAGGCGCTGCGGTGCGCTCGCGCCGCGGCCGCCTTGCTGAAGCGCGCGCGCCGGATCGAGCGACGCGCCGCGAATGGCCGGCGCGAGTCCAAAGAGAACTCCCGTAGTGATGGACACCGCAGCGGTGAACGCAAGGACGCGCCAGTCCGGTGCAAGGTCCAGATGGATCAAGCGGTCCCGGCCCGTCGAGAGGAATTCGACGAGCAGCCCGCTGGCCCAATAAGCCACGGCGATCCCCAGGACTCCGCCGATCGCGCTCAACAGCGCGCTCTCCACCAGCATCTGGCGGATCACGCGGCCGCGTGATGCGCCGATGGCCAGACGCAAAGCGATCTCGCGTTTCCGGGCCGCGGCGCGCGCCAACATGAGATTGGCGACGTTCGCGCAGGCGATCAGCAGTACCATCCCCACCATCCCGAGCAGCACGAAGAGCGCGAAGGAGAACTGACGACGCAAGCCGGAGATTCCGGTCCCGCCGGGCGCCAAGACGACTCGCGCCTCCACCCATTCCTTGCGCCAGGAGGCTTTGCCTAATCCGATTTCATCGGCCAACTGCGTCTGAATCTGGAAGAACAGCCGCTGCAACCCGCTTGTCGCGGCGTCTTGACTCACGCCGGGCGCCAGGCGTCCAAACATCTTCACCCAGTCGACGGTATTGCCGGCGCGGCCGAGCCAGCTCTCCTTGTCGGGCATCACCTGCGGCTGCATCATGATGGGCACGTTGACTTCCGGGGCCGCGCCTACATCCATGCCGTTGAAGCCCGGCGGCGTCACGCCGATGATCGTGAAAGGCGTGCCGTCAATCAGGATCTTGCGGCCCACCGCCGAGGGATCGAGCCCGTAGCGCCGCTGCCACCAAGCGTAGCTGATCACCGCGACGGGATGCGCGCCGGGCGTGCGATCGTCCGCGGGCGTAAAGAGGCGGCCCGCCACAGGGGCCACGCCGAGCACATCGTAGTAGTTGCCGGAGACAAGCTGTCCGACCGCGGTCTCGGATTCGCCGGGGGCGCCAGCGGCGCCGATGTTCATCCGCACGCTGTCGTAGGCGGCGATCGTCCCGAAGTAACGCTGCTCCCGGCGGAGGCGGTCGTAGGTCTCGTAATAGAAGGCGGCATCCACGCCGCCGCTCGACGCTCGCTTGGCAATGAAGAACAGCGACTGCGGATCGCGAACGGGCAGCGATTTCAGCAGGAGGGCGTTGATCAAGGTGAAGATCGCGGCGTTGGCGCCGATGCCTAGCGCGAGCGAGAGCACGGCGGTCAGTGTGAAGCCGGGATTCTTGCGCAGGATTCGCGCCGCGTAGCGCAGGTCAAGCAAAACATTCATGGCGACATTCTACCTCACGCGGTAGACGCCCCGACCATGGACGCGGTTAGCAAGAAACTCTCGATGGGAAGTTTTCCCGGCGTCTAATCAAGTGCAAGAAGTTTCAGGATCGTGCGTTCTATGCATGGAGGGAAAGACATGCGCAAAGCCATAGTTCTGTGCCTGTTTGTCGGGTTTGCATTCGCGGAGGATCCATCCCTGACGATCTACAACCAGAACTTCGCCGTTGTCCGTCAGCGCTTACAACTCGAGCTAAAGGCGGGAACCACCTCCGTGGCGTTCACGGAGATCACGGCAAAATTGGAGCCGGAATCGGTCCTGTTGCGCGATCCGCAGGGAAAGCGCGCGCTGCTGATCCTGGAACAGAACTACCAGCCCGACCCCATCTCGCAGGAAGCGCTGTTGCTCAAGAACGAGGGCCGCACAATAGATTTCGTCGTGCAGCACGGCGAGCGCAGCGAGGTCGTCAAAGGGAGAATCATTCGCGCGGCCAGGCCCGGCGTCCCCTTCAACAACTTGTATGCTCCCGCCTATTACGGCTACTCGCCGCAGCACCCGCCTGCGGAGCCGATCGTCGAAGTGAACGGACAACTCCGTTTCGGTTTGCCGGGAATTCCGCTCTTCCCGGCTCTCGCTCCGGGATCCACGCTGAAGCCAATGCTTTATTGGCGAGTCCAGACCGCCGATGCCGGACCGCTCAATGCTGAGTTGAGTTACATCACCGCCGGCATGAACTGGCGCGCGGATTACAACGTGGTCGCGCCGGCGTCGGGCAACACGCTGGAATTTGCCGGCTGGGTCACGATGGAGAATCAGACCGGGCGCGCCTTCGAGAACGCTCGGATCAAGCTAATGGCCGGCGATGTCAACAAGGTGCAGCCGCAGGACTTCCGCGGATTGATGGCGATGGATTCCGCAGTTGCAGGCAGCGCGGCGCCTTACGGTCCGCCGGTTACCGAGAAGACGTTTGACGAATATCACCTCTACACGCTCCAGCGCCCCGCCACTCTGCGCGATCATGAAACCAAGCAGGTGGAGTTTCTGCGCGCGGCGGGTGTCCAGTCCTCGCTTGAATACATCTACGATGGCCTACGACCCTTCAGCCAGCCCTACCAACCTGAGTACATGCGACAGAACCGCGACATCGGCGCGGACTTCCAGCCGAAGGTCTGGGTCATGCAGAAGATCATGAACTCCAAGGCCAACAACCTGGGGATGCCTCTGCCCAAGGGACGCTTGCGCTTCTATCGCCGCGACTCCGACGGCCGGCTCGAATTCACCGGCGAAAACAACATCGATCACACTCCCGCCGACGAGACGCTGCGGATCTATACGGGCAACGCCTTCGACCTGAGCGGCGAGCGCCGGCGCACCGATTTTCGCCTAGACTCCGGCAAATCCACAATCGATGAGACCTTTGAGATCCGGGTGAAGAATCACAAGAACACTGCCGCGCGCGTGACCGTGGTCGAGCATCTCTTCCGCGCGGCGACCTGGACGATCGCCTCAGGCTCTTCGAAATACAGTAAGGCCTCCAGCAATCAGATCGAGTTCCCGGTCAGCATCCCAGCCGGGGGCGAGCAGACAATCAACTATACGGTTCACTACGCCTGGTAAACGTCCTAGCGGGCGACTTGTGCCAAGGACTTACGCCGGCAGGCCCTTCCCACCGACGGGAACGAAGCGGCTGCTGTCGCCGGCGCCGGACATGATGGGGCGGGCGCGGGCGATGATGGCTCGGACGCTGTCGAGCTTCAACGAATCATCGTGGTCCGCTTGCGTGCGCCAGAATTCGGTGACCCAGATCGCGTCGGGCTCCGTCGGCGAAGTGCTCACCACGTAGGTGTCGCAGCCGGGCAGCTTGCCCACGGTCCGCGCGGCTTCGAGCAGAAGCTCGACGAGCGCGTCGCGCTGCCCTTCCTTGGCCAAAATCTTCCCATGCATGCCGAACCGTTGCGGAGGATTCGATTGGGTCGTCATGACAGCCCCTCCCGCTCCCAGCACAAACTCGCGCCGCGAAGTCATTCGTAGATTATGACGTATTAAGAGAGCCGCAAGTCGAGTCCGGTAATAAATCGAATCCCGGGAACAACCAGGTTTCGAAGACCGCTGTCGTTCGTAACAAATAGGTCTACGCCCGCTTCAGCGGCGGTGGCGAGATGAATGGCATCCGGCGGAGCGATCCCGCTCTCGGCGCGAAGCTGAGCGTAACGCTCAGCCGTGCCGGCGCTGAAGGGAAGCAGGTCGACCGTGGGCGGACGGAAGAAATCCCTGAAAGCAGCCGCCAATTGCGGCTGCTTTCGTTTGTATGGGCCCACCAGGACTTCGGCGAGCGAGAACGCGCTCGTGCAGAGGCGGTCTCCCTTTTCCGACATCCGTCGACGCAGCGCCTCTACCTGCGGCGCGAAGACGGGATGATCCTCCAACCAGTAGATGAACAACATGGTGTCCCAGTAGACGAGGTTCATCCACGTTTCTCCTCACGCGGGAAGCTGGCTCGTTCCGCCTTGAGAAATGCCTCGCCGCCGCCAAACGATTGGAACATGGCTCGGGCAATCCCCCGTACTTTGTCGAAGTCCGAGTGGACTGGGGCTGGGCCGGCATCACCGAGGCGGTAGGTGAACACGACCGTCGTGCTCTGGCCGGAGGGCGGGCCATCCCGCCCTTCCAGAACCAGCGAGTTTTCCAGAAGGAACTTCCGCGAAGACAGGGCTTGGCATACGTTCGGAACTTGATTCTTCAGGCCCAGCTTCTGATGCACTTCACCGACATGGACACTAACGGTCTTGGCTCCGCGTAACCGGGCGGCCTGGACATAGTGGCGAGTAGCGAACTGGCGAATCTGGTCGGCAGTGCTCATATAGCTTGTAAAGAATACAATGAAATAAATAGCGTGTCAATCGATGATGAGTTCTCCAAGAGAGACTAGCTATCGTCTCAGTTATAGCCAACTAGCAGGCTCAGAAACAACTAAACTGTTCTGTTTTCAGCATTTTAGACCTATGGCTACCCGTTTGCTATTTCCAGGGCGGCTATGTCCATTGAGCACCAAGTCGAAGCTCCGGATAGCGGAGCCTGGATCGAACGAAACGCAGAACGCCTGCCACGGCAGCAGTATTGCCTGTTCCGGGCTGGACGCGAGCGCTATTGCCTGTCGGTTTCCGAAGTCGAAGAGGTCGTAGATTGGCAGCCTCTCACGCGGATCCCGCTGGCTCCTTCGTTCTTGATGGGCATTTTCAACCTGCGCGGGCTGATTGTTCCGGTTCTCGACATCGCCCGCCAAGACCAACGTCCGGCGGATGAACCGCCGACCCACCTGGTCGTGGCGGCCGTTGCCGGCGAATCCGATGGCAGCGTCCTGCGCTTGGGCGTGGCGGCTGATGAGTTGCTCGGCACCTATAAGACGTCCGAGCCTCTTCTGGTCGAAGAGGCTCCTCGTGATGTGATGCATTGCCGCGGTTTGTTGCGGTACGACAAAAACAGTTTGGCTTTAGCACTTGACCTCCGCGGACTCGCGGAGGCGTTCCCAATTCCCAGTATCTGAATTCTAGGAGGTTTGAAATGAGAGGCGGTCTTCGCAAAACGGTTTGGAGTTTGGTTCTCACGGTCCTGGCGGGCCTTTCCGGCACCATCGGCCTGGCGTATCACGCCGGCTTGAAGGCGGGCGGCATTTCCATCGTCAACTTCGGGGCGCTTCCGCAAGAAGCGATGGTCCCGCTGGCGGCGGCGGTGTTCCTCTGCCTCGGTCTCGGCCTGGCGGTCCACTCGGTGCTCAACGGCCGAGTCCTGCAGCCGCTGGACCAACTGGCGGACTACTCGGAGAAAGCGGCTACCGGCAGCGCTTCGTCCACGGCCAATGTGGACGTGTCTGACGATTTCGCCGCGGTGCTCGAGAATTTCCGCAGGGCGGCGAACAAAGTCGTCACTCAGGCAGTGGGCCCGACGCCCGCGGCGCCTGAGGTACAGGGCACGCTGCAGCGCAGCATCACCCAGTTCCTGACGGTGATCAGCCAGGTGGCTCGCGGCGATCTGACCCTGCGCGCCAAGTCCAGCAACGACACGCTCGGCAAAGTGGCTGAGGCGCTCAACTCCATGCTCGATAACTTCACGCAAGTGCTCGAGCGCGCCAGCAAGAACGCCGGCGACGTTTCGGTCCGCGCCAACGAGATCCTGGTGGCCTCCGAGCAGATGGCTTCCGGAGCGCAGCAGCAGGACCAGGAGATCACGAACACCTCGTCGGCCGTGGAAGAGCTGACGGTCTCGATGAAGCAAGTGTCGAACAACGCGGAAGCGAGCGCGGAAGCGGCTCGCCGCGCGCTCGAAGCCGCCGAGCAGGGCAACCGCTCAGTGCGCGACACGCTCGAAGGGATGCAGCGCATCCGCTCCTCGGTGCAGGCGACCGCCAAGAAGATCAAGACTCTCGGCGACCGCTCGCTCGAGATCTCCGAGATCATCAACGTCATCAACGACATCACCGAGCAGACCAACCTGCTCGCCCTCAACGCTGCGATCGAGGCTGCACGAGCGGGCGAGGCCGGCCGCGGGTTCGCCGTCGTCGCCGATGAAGTCCGCAAGCTCGCCGAGCACAGCCGCAGCGCCACCAAGGATATCGCGGCGCTCATCAAGGCCATTCAGGCCGAGACGAATGAGGCCGTCGTGGTCATGGAGGAAGGCACGAAGGAGGTGGAAGGAGGAGCGGGCTTGGCGGATCAGGCCGGTAAAGCGCTCGAAGCAATCTCCTCGGTCGTTCGGCAGTCGGCCGAACTGGTACAGGAAATCTCACTGGCGTCGAAGCAGCAGGTGCGCGGCACCGAAGGCGTGGCGCACGCAATGCAGATCATCTCTAACATCACGCGGCAGACCTCTCAGGGCGTTCGCGAAACGGTCGGGACGGTAAGCCAGTTGGTGAAATTGTCGGATCAGTTGAACGAGGCGTTGGCACAGTTCCGTGCGGCGTCGAGGTCGAGCGCAGGCGCGCACGAAGTTGAAAGCCCCGTTCCGGTGGGCGCCGATCGCTGGGGAGCCGCATCGACCGCCCCGGATCTGCCGGTGGTGACCGCCTGATGCGTGCCGACTATGACTGAACGCCAGAGTCCGAGTCCGACGCTGACCGAACATGAACTGGACGAGATCCGCATGCTAGTTGAACAGCGGACCGGGATCTGGTTTGACGAGTCGCGGGAGCGGTTTTTCTCGACGCGAGTGCAGGAGCACGCACGCGAGCGGGGCACGGCGCGCGGGAGTGAGTTGCTGAAAGCCTTGCGGAGGTCAAACGTCGAATTTGACGCGCTCGTAGAAAGGCTACTGACGCAGGAGACGTCGTTTTTCCGGTATCCCGCGGTGTACGAGGCGCTCGAGAAGCGCGTTCTGCCCGAGATACACGTAAAGAAGTTCTGGGAAAACCCGCGAACGCTGCGGATCTGGAGCGCGGGCTGTGCAACGGGTGAAGAACCGTACTCCATTGCGATCTGCGTGGCGGATGCATTGATGTCCG
>CAZRND010000117.1:0-14310 GCA_964601345.1 uncultured Acidobacteriota bacterium
CCAGGGGCGGCAGGAGCAGCGCGGCCGCGAGAAACGAATGACGTTTACTCATTAGAATTTCCTCCGGGAAAAAACATTAACGTCCTGCTACACGATCCGTCAAGAGGCTTCGAGAGCTTGGCGAAGATCGGCGATCAAGTCATTCACATCCTCGATGCCCGCCGAGATGCGCACTAATCCGTCGGTCACGCCCATGGCGACGCGCTCCTCCGCGGAGATGCCGGCGTGGCTCATACTCGCCGGATGGGCGATCAGCGACTCGACGCCGCCCAGGCTCTCGCCGAGGAAGCAGAGTCGAAGCGCTTTGAAAAAGCGCCGTGCCGCCTCGAGCGAACCGAGGTCGCAGGAGAGCATCCCGCCGAAGCCGCTCATTTGCGCCTTGGCCAGCTCATGCTGAGGATGTTCCGGGAGTCCGGGATAGTTCACGCGCCGCACCTTCGGATGCGCTTGCAGCCAGCGGGCCAGCGTCATGGCGTTCTCGGAATGCTGCCTCATCCGCACGGCCAGGGTCTTGATGCCGCGCAGCACCAGCCAGGCGTCCATTGGCCCGAGGATCGCGCCCGCGGCCTTCTGGATAAAGTGCAGCCGCGCGCCCTCCTCTTCGGTCTTGAGCACCACCGCGCCGCCGATGCCGTCGCTGTGGCCGTTCAGATACTTGGTTGTGGAATGCAGGACGATGTCCGCTCCGAGCTCGAGCGGCCGCTGGTAATAGGGGCTCATAAATGTGTTGTCCACCGCGACGCGCAGATTGTGCTTGTGCGCCCAGTTCGACGCGGCGCGAAGGTCGATCAGGTCCATCAGCGGATTTGTCGGCGTCTCGAGGAAAAGCATCTTGGTTTGCGGGCGCAAGGCGCTCTCGAGGGCGGCCGGCGTGTTCACGTGCACATAGCTGAACGACAGCCCGAAGCGGTTCGAGACGTTGTTGAACAGCCGCATGGTTCCGCCGTACATGTTGTCCTGGCAAATGATGTGATCGCCCTGGTTGAGCAGCGACAGGACGGCGTCGATCGCCGCCATGCCGGAAGCGAACGCCAGGCCTCTCGCGCCGCCTTCGAGCGAGGCCAGGCATGTCTCGAGCGCCGTGCGCGTCGGGTTGCTGATGCGCGAGTACATGTAGCCCTTGTGCTTGTCCAGGTCGTCCCAGGCATACGTGGATGTGAGATAGATGGGCGTCACAACCGCGCCCGTCGCAGGATCGGGATCCTGGCCGGCGTGGATGGCGCGTGTCGAGAAACCGTTTGTTTGCTCCCTCATTCTTCGACGCTATCGCAGAGCGGCGTTGGGGGTCAATGTGCTAAAATCGGCAGATGAGGTGGATGAGGCGTGTTCTTGCTTTTCTGATCCTGGTTGTGGCCGCGGCCGGTCCTGCAACCGCGAAGAAGGAATACACCGACGTAAAGGTCGTGGTGGTCGATGCGGAGAAGGGAACCGGTGTCCCGCGCGCCGCCGTGACCATGAAATTCGTCCGCGGCAAGACGATGTTCATAAAGAAGGATCACGCCGAGTGGGACGTCAAGACCGACTCCAAGGGGCAGGTCCAGGTGCCGGGCATCCCGGCGGGCAAACTGTTGCTGCTGATCTCCGCCAAGGGATATCAGAGCTTCGGCGGCGAGTTCGATATCAGCGGGGACGAGCAGACGCTGAACGTGAAGCTCAATCGTCCGGTCGCGCAGTACTCGGCGCACGATACTCCGGGCGAAGCTCCAAAAGAAGCTCCGAAGAAACCTCAGCAATAACGAACGCTACGGCTTGGCGGGCGTCGTCGCGGGAGCGGCCGGCGGCGTGAAGTAGTCCTCGTTGTACTTCACTGGATACTGCTTCTTGATGCCGTCCATGGTGCGCCCGATGCTGTTCTGCTCGAGGGCGCTGCGGATTTGGGGCGTTCCTTCATCTAAAGTGAGGCTGCGGACTTCGTCCACCATGAACAGGTAATATCCCTGCGCGGTCTTCACCGGCTCGCTGACTTCCTTGACCTTCAGCGCGTAAACCGCCTTCTCGATGTTGGGCGGAAGCTGGCCCTTCCGAATCAGGCCGAAGTCGCCGCCCTTCGCGGCCGTGGCCTGTTCCTCGGAGCTAGCCTTGGCCACGTCGGCAAAAGGCGCGCCATCGATGACTTTCTTCCGCAGGCCCATGGCGACCTCCCGAGCTTGTTCGTCGGTACGCGGTTTTTCCTCATGGCCCGGAGGAACGAACGCGACATAGATGCCCCTCACCTTGAGTTGCTGGAACTCCGCGGCATGCTCTTTAAAGTACTTCTCGACTTCGGCCTCGGATGCCGGCGCGTGCACGGAAATCTTCGCAAACGCCATTTGCGCCAGCGTCTGCATTCTCTGGAAGGCCATTTGATCCTTGAATTCCTGGGTCTGGTCGACTTTCTCTTTCTCGGCGATCCGCGAGAGTCCCAGGAGCATTCCATACTGTTCGGCGAAGGCTTTCTTCGGCATCGTCGAGCCGCCTGGAACCAGCTTCATGACCGCTTCGAGTTGTTCCATGCTGACGGCCTCATCGCCCACCCACAGCACGGGATCGGTCGGTTTCAGCTTCGGCGCGGCCGGTTTGGCGTCCTGCGCCGCAGCCGGTGCCGGAGCCGCGGGAGCGGGCTTCGCTTGTCCCATCGCCAAGCTGGAAATCGCCGCGACGGCCAGAAACTTGTAAATGGATTTCATGGAGCCTTCCTTCGATGAGATCACGTCGATAAGTTATGATATCACGGATGAGTTCTTCGGACTCCGCGGCTGTTTCCCAACCGCTTGTCGAGCAGAGGGAAAAACGCTGGGTCGCCGGAACGTCCATCCTCGCCGCGTTCGCGGTTACCACTCTGAAAATCATCGTGGGCGTGGGCACGCAGAGCTTGGGAATTCTGTCGGAAGCTCTGCACTCGGGCCTCGACCTGGTGGCCGCGGTGATCACATTCCTCTCGATTCTGGTGTCGGACAAGCCGGCCGACGCCGATCATCAATACGGACATCAGAAAGTCGAGAACTTCTCGGCTTTTATCGAAGCGGGACTGCTGATCCTGACCTGCGGCTGGATCGTCACGGAAGCGATCCGCCGGCTGCTCTTTCACAGCGTCGAGATTGAACCGACGATTTGGGCCTTCGTCGTGATGGCGATTTCCGTGCTGGTCGATTGGGGCCGCTCGCGGGCGCTGAAGCGCGTCGCCCGCAAGTACGACAGCCAGGCGCTCGAAGCCGACGCGATGCACTTCTCGACGGACGTATGGAGCTCACTGGTGGTGATTTTCGGATTGGTCCTGGTCTGGGCCGGACGAAACTACGGCGTTCCGGAATTGCAAGTCGCCGACCCGCTGGCGGCGCTGGCCGTCTCGGGACTGGTCGCCAACATCGGCCTGCAGATGCTGAAGCGCACGCTCGACGTTCTGCTCGACGCCGCGCCGGCCGGCATGCGCGCGCGATTAACCGACGAGATCCGCGCCGTGGAAGGCGTGCTCGGTTCCGAGCGGATTCGCGTGCGGCGCGCCGGGAATCGCTATTTCGTCGACGCCAATATTTCCGTGCCGCGTACCTTCACCTTCGAGCAGGTGAAGGGTATTTCGGATACCGTGACCGCGCGCATCCTCGGTTTCCTGCCGACGGCCGACGTGATGATCCATACCGAGCCGCAAGCCTCCGGAAACGAAGACCTGTTCGACAAGGTCAAAGCCGTGGCCGGACGCCACAACGTGAACGTCCACGATCTCTCGGCCCTGCATACGGGCGGCGCCGACGGCGAAGAGCCGGGCCTGCATCTGGAATTTCACATGGAAGTGAAGGACACGCTCACGCTGCGCCAGGCGCATGATCTGGTGACCAGCGTCGAAGAAGAGATTCGCGCCGAAGCCCCGGGACTCGCCAGCATCAGCACGCACATCGAAAACGCCGGCGCGCAGATCCAGCCCGCCCTGCCGCCCTCGCCCGAATACAGCCAGCGGATCCGGCAACGCTTGCAGCAGATTGCGCAGCAGCATCCCAAGGTCCAGAATTGTCACGACGTCAGTTTGCGGCGCGTGCGCGATCATCTGTACGTCTCCTGCCATTTCCTGCTCGACGGCACGCTGCCGATTGCGGAGGTCCACGACATCACCGCCGAGGTGGAAGCGCAGTTCCGGCGCGAGTTTCCCGAGATCTTTCGAGTGATCATTCACAGTGAACCCGAATAGGGCCTGGAGGGGATACCTCCTCATCGCCGGGGCGGCCTTTTTCTGGGGACTCTCGGGCGCCGTGGCCAGGCTGCTTTTCACGCGCAGCGGCGGAACGCCGATCGATCCGCTGATTCTGGCGCAGACGCGATCCACGTTTGCGTTTCTCATGTTGCTGACCTATGCGGCGATCGCGCGCCGCGACCTGTTGCGGGTCGCGCCGCGGGATGCCGTAGGGTTAGCGCTTCTCGGCTTGGGCGGCATCGCCGCGTCGAATTACACCTACTTTCAAGCGCTGCTGTTGACCAATGTCACCACTGCGATCCTGGTGCAGTACACCGCTCCGGTGTGGATGATGCTTTACGCGAGAGATCGGCTGACCTCCGCGAAGATGCTGGCCGCGGCCATGTCGTTTAGCGGATGCTTCCTGGCGCTAGAAGCGTGGCGTCCCGAGACTTGGAAGTTCAACGCCGTGGGCATCGCCTATGCCTTTGGAGCAGCCTTCTCATTTTGCTATTTCAATATCCAGGGCGCGCGGATGTCGGCGCGGGTAAACGTGCGGACCAGCCTGATCTACGCTCTGGGAGCGTCGTCGGCGTTCTGGCTCCTGGTGAATCCACCCGGCCGCGTCTTTTCGGCAGGATTCGGGTTGCGCGACTGGCTGACCTTTGTCGGCTACTCGCTGATCTCGATCCTGATTCCGTTCTCGCTTTACTACGCGGGACTGAAATGGCTGCCTCCCACTCACGCCGTGATTACCGCGACGCTCGAGCCGATCTTTGCTATCTTCTTTGCGTTCCTGCTGGTTGGCGAGCGCATTTCCCCATTTGGCATTTTGGGGGCCTTCGGCGTGATGGGAGCCGTGGTCCTGCTACAGAAACGGGATTTGTAGTAAACTCCAAGGCTCGGGGGTTATTTCATGGCCGTCAAGAAAATCCTTCTCGGGCAGGTTTGGAAGAAGGACGATAGCGGTGAGAATTACCTGGTTACCAAGCTCTACAACGAAGTCTTCTCTACCTACGCCGTACTCCGCAAGGTGGGAGCCCAGGACGTTGTGCGCATCAAGGTCGACAAGGCCGCCGACGGCGCCGAGCTGAAGGGCTTCACCTACACCCAGGAAAGCGCAGATTTCTAGTTGATCGAAGCGATCCTCGGGGTCCTTAGCAAGTTCGCCATCTACGTCATTTCCACCATGGGCTATCCGGGGATAGTCCTGCTCATGGCCATCGAGAGCGCGTGCACACCGCTGCCCTCGGAGGTCATCATGCCTTTCGCCGGATATCTGGTGACCACGGGACGCTTCAATCTTTGGGGCGTTGCGGTTGCCGGCGCGCTGGGATGCAACGTGGGATCGATCATCGGCTATTACATCGGCTACTACGGCGGCCGTCCGCTGGTGGAGAAGTACGGCCACTATTTCCTGCTCTCGACGCACGATCTCGAGTGGGCCGACCGCTGGTGCGCCAAGTACGGCCAGACCGCGGTGTTCATCAGCCGCCTGCTTCCTGTCATTCGTACCTACATATCGTTGCCCGCCGGGATCATGAAGCTGGAGTTCTGGCGCTTCAACATCCTCACGTTCCTGGGATCATTGCCGTGGTGCCTCGCGCTGGCTTACGCCGGAATGAAGATGGGCGAGCATTGGGAAGGCCTGCGGGAGTATTTCCATAAGTTCGATGTTGTGATCGCGGTTGTGCTCGTCGCGGGCGCGGCGTGGTTCGTATGGAGCCATCTGAAGCACCGCGTGAAGTAACTACTTCGTAGTGATAATCCCGCCTTGTCCTGAGGCATTCCCGATTTGCAGATTTACGTAGTAGTCGCCGGGCTTGAGCCCATCGGGGACAACGACGTTCACCTGGTAAACCCCCGCGAGACCCGGCGTCAGTCCGGAGAAGAGAACTTGCGCGCTCTTTCCTCCGATCATCGCCACAGGCTTGTTCACGGTCACCGCCAGCGGATTGAACGGCGCCGGATTCCCGGCGTCCACCGATGGCGACGTTGGTCCGAGGCCGGTGGCGTAGATCGCGATGGCCTCGCCCGCCGCCGCGGGGTTGCCGGCATCGACGATGGCGCCAGTCGCGCCGTGGAACGCGGCCGCTTGACTGGGCCGGTCCGCGGGAATCAGGAAGATGCTTGGACCGGCGGAGGCGATGTCCTGCATGACCGCGGCCGAAGGGCTGCCGCTCGCCAGCGGCACCGTGAAGGCAGCCGTCCCCGTGGCGTTCTGCGGGATCTGCGCATTGATCTGCCACGGGCTGATCGCCAGCAGCGGAATCGGCGATCCGTTCATCGCGAGCGACATTCCGGCAATGTTGGTCGGCAGGGGCAGGAACGGCGCGGAGAGGATGACGTCCGCGGAGAGATTGGTGCCGTACGCCGAGACGATCGAGCCCGCCACCGCGCCGACAATGCCGCCCGGCAGAAGAGACCGCGGCGCGTAATCGACGATCGGCGCGCCGCCGTCGGTGCTCACGGAGTAAATTGCGCCGATGGTTCCGGACTGCGACCCGATGCCGAACGTGACAAAGCTACCATCATCGCTGATCACGGCGTCTTGCACAGAGGAGTAGACGAAGCTGGCCAGCGCACGGAAACTGTTTCCCGAGACGAAAAGCACCTGCCCCTTCGAAGCGAACGCGATTCGCGATCCATCGCCGCTCAGGCTTGGCGACGAAAACGGGAGATTGACCGCCGAAGCGACGGGAAGCGCGACTTGCTTGAGTCCCGTCCCGTCGGATCGGATCGTGAAGAGCTGCTGATTCTGTGTGGACTTGCCTGTACTCGGATCGAGGTTCGCGAGGAACGCGATCGTGGAACCGTCGGAGCTGATGACGGCGTCCTGGGCGGCGACGAAGGGATCGGCGAAGCCCGTCACCTGCTTGAGTCCTGTCCCATCGGGATTCATCAGATAAACCTGTGTGGCCGATGCCGCGAACGTGGGACCCGACGGCGACGCAGAAACAAAGACAACCCGCCCGCCCGCGCTGATCACGCGCTTGCCGGATGGCGCAAAAGAGCCGGAATAGATGGGCAGGTTGAGCGGCTTCGAGCCGTCCTTCTTAGCCAGATAAAACGGGTTCTGCCGCGCCGCGTAGTAGAGGACGGCCGAGCCGTCCGGTGTGACGTGCGGCGTGCGCAGGCAAGAGAAGAAGCAGTTCACGCACAGCAGCGGCTGGATGCAGCCTTGCGTATCGACGGTAAGGGTGGTATCGACGGCGCGCGTGACGTCGAGCAGATGAATTTCCTCGGCCGTGCCCACGGCCTTGGTATTAGTGAACGCCGCCCAAAGTCCGTCGGGCGTGAGCGAGACCGCATTGTTGCCCTGCGAGAAGAACCCGCTGGCCGGAAGGTGCGTCAGTTGCTGCAGGCCCGTGCCGCCGCGGCTGACGCTGTACATGTCCACGACGCCGGAATTCGAACCGTCCGGCGCGATCGCCGAGCCGAAGACGATCTGCTTCCCGGTGGAGTCGCTACACGGAGCAGTCATCCCGGCCGGGCGGACCGAGACTGGGCCTTGAGCCGGCGATTGCACCGCCAGCGACACGAGAACCGCGATAAATATGCGCGGTTTCACCATGACCTTCCTTCGTGCTATTTTAGCATCTACCGGCTGAGGTACGCGTAGTACGAAAGACCCCCCACGACAAGCGCCGGCAGCAAGAGCCTCGCGAAGAAGAGAAGATCTCCGACCGGCAGGATCTCTCCCGTGACGTCGAATTGTGGCGAGCCGGGGAGCGTATCGAGCATGGCGGCGTATGTGGGTCGAAGCGGGTCGTACAGCAGCGGCTCCTTGGCTTCATCTTCCAGAATTTCCGGGCGGTGCGTTCTGGATACCACTTGGCAGAGCTGGCCGTCTTCGCTAGTGAATTCGAAGGTGAGCTTGTAGACCATACGTCCATTAACGCGCGATCCGGTGGAGTGTTTCGACTTCAAGACGCCGAAGGCCAGCTTCCCGTTGGCGAGGAGGCGCGCGCCTTTTAGCCCCGCGAAAAACGCGCCGGCGATGAGCGCGAGCCCGACGACTGGAAAGATCAATATCACCGCTACCACCGGGCTGAACGGAGCTTCGCGCATCCCTTGAATCCGGGCGTGCTCGGGATGGCCCGCGGGATACTCGATGGCCACGACCTCGCCGCGTCTGCGCGATGTTCCCGTGGCGAATGACCGGCCCTGGCGCACAGCGCCGTCTTCGGCGGTGTAGGAGAAAGCGGTCTCAAAGACGCGCGACCGGTTCTCGCTGTAAGCAGTCCTGCGGTTTGAAGTCACAACTCCACGAGTCACCTGTGGAGGAGACTGGAACCAGTACCACGAGGCGACGGTTTGCGGGAGACGGAAGCCCAGCGCAAAGAACATTCCGAGTCCAAAGAAGAACCAGCCGATGAAAGGGATGGTCCCGCTGAAAAGCAATCCAGCCCATACCGAGATCGGGATGTTGCGCGGCTCGGGCGCTAGGATGATCGATCTGGTCTCGGTGGGTTTCTCATTCCACACGTTGTGCCCCGGCCTTGGTCAGAATGGCGCCAACATCACTACTCTGCGCCTCTTCAACCTCAATGGCAATGGCCACAGCACCGTGAGCGACTTGCTTTCTGATTTCGTCGGGGAGCGCGGACCGCAAGCTGAGAAGCTGTCCTTCCCAGAGCAACATCAGTAGCACCGCGCCTACCGCGCCGAGCGCGGTGAACGCAAAAGTGACTAGGCCAACGGGAGCGACGGCCGGCAGAGGCATGCCGCCGACGTAAAGATTCATGCTCTTCGCCGTCAGCACGCCGAGCGCCGCGCCGCCGGCGCCTCCCAAGAGTCCGCCGACGATCGCGCCCGCGAGCATCCCGGAGCGCGCGTGAGGAGGATCGAGCGGCTCGGTGGAATAGATTTCATACGAAAGCGTTCCGAGTTGCGCGAAGCCTGCCGCTGCGGTCTCAGCGCTCGGGAAAAGGGCCAGAATTCTCACAGCCGTCCCTCCCGTTCGAGACGCAGTCCTTCCTTCAACTCCCAAATGGAAATGATCGGGAAGAACTTGGCGAAGACCATGTAGAGGAACAAAAAGTAAGCGAACGCTCCGCCCATGATCGAAAGCTCGACCCATGTCGGTGTGTAGCTATGCCAGGAGAACGTGAAGCGAGGACGCGTGAGCGTGCCGACCACGATGCAGTATCGCTCCAGCCACATTCCAATGATTACGAAGAACGAGGCGACTGCCGTGCCGAGCGGCGTGCGCTTGAAGATCAGGATCGGCAGCGGCAGGATCAGGCAGCAAGCGATCATCGTCCAGAAGTACGGCGCCATCGGCCCGTCGATCTTCCCCCAGAAGACGGGCATTTCGTCCGCGACGTGGCCGTACCAGGTGGTCATGTATTCGGCGAAGGTGAAGTAAGTCCAGAGCAGCACGAAAGTCAGCAGCAGCAGGCCAAGATTGTTGAAGTGCACCGGCAGCAGGTATTTTTCGAGGCGCAGCGTCCGCCGGATCACATAGAGCGCCAGCAGCACGGCGGCGATGCCCGAGAAGATCGCGCCGACCACGAAGTACGGTCCGAAGATGGTGCTGTGCCACATTGGGTTCAACGTCATCGCGAAGACCCACGAGACCACCGTGTGCACGGACACCGCGAGCGGCATGATGATCACCGCCATGATCGAGATGGCTCGCTCGAGCAGCGCCCACTGCCGCGGCGTCCCTTGCCATCCCATGGACAGCAGTCGGTAGAGCATGCGGCGCGGCCACCACAGGCGGTCGCCTGCTGCATCGCGCACCACCGCGAGGTCGGGGATCATCGGCAAGTATAGATAGGTGATGCTTCCGAGCAGATAAGTGTTGATGCAGGAGAAGTCCCAGAGCAGCGGCGAATTGAAGTTCGGCCACAGGGCGCGCAGATTGGGGAAGGGAATCACCCAGTAGAAGAGCCATACGCGGCCGAGGTGGATCAGCACGAACATGGGTCCGATCATCAGCGCGAACACGGTGATAGCCTCGGCGGCGCGCGTAATCGGACGACGCCATCCCGCTTGCGTCACGCGCAGGATCGCCGAGATCAGAGTGCCGGCGTGGCTAATCCCCACCCAAAACACGAAGTTGGTGATGAAGACGCCCCAGAAGACCGGCCGATTCAATCCGGTCACGCCGAGGCCTTTGTAGATCATGTACGCCCAGCAATACATGGCCCACGCCATGCAGGCGCCGAGAAGGCAGAGGGTCACCCAGAAGCCCGGGCCCGTCTCGACGATGGGCCGGAGCAAATCTTCGGTGATTGCCGAGGAATCGGGCGGCACCTGCTGGGTGCGTTCGCTCACTCCGCCGTTCCCTTCCAGTCGACGGGCTTGAGGTAAATCACTTTGGGGCGCGTGCCCAGGTCTTCAAACATCTTGACGCCGCGCGGGGACGCGGCCATCTTCGAGACGCGGCTCTCGGGATTGTCGAGGTCGCCAAAGTACATCGCTTCCGCCGGGCAGGACTGCACGCAAGCCGGCTGCACCTCGCCGTCCTTCAGAGCGCGCTTTTCATCCTTGGCGGTGATCTCCGCGTTTTGGATGCGCTGCACGCAGAAGGTGCATTTTTCCATCATGCCGCGCGTGCGCACGGTGACGTCGGGATTGAGCTGTCGTTCGAGCGGCGCGTCCCACGTATAGTCGAACCAGTTGAAATAGCGCACCGTGTACGGGCAGGCATTGGCGCAAAAGCGCGTTCCGATGCAGCGGTTGTAAACCTGTACGTTGAGTCCCTCGGGATTGTGGTACGTGGCGTAGACGGGGCAGACCGGCTCGCACGGCGCGCTCTCGCAGTGCTGGCAGAGCATGGGCAGGAAGCGCGTCTTCACGTCGGGGAACTCGCCCTCGGTGACTCGCTCGACGCGAATCCAACTCATCATGCGCCCCTTTTCGCATTCCGCTTCGCCCACGGCCGGCACGTTGTTTTCGGCGCGGCAGGCCACCACGCAGGCCTCGCAGCCGTTACAACGATCCTGATCGATCACCATTCCCCAGCGCATCCGGTCTCCTTACGCTTTCGTCACTTTCACTCTTGTGGCCGCCCACAAAGCCGGGTCGATCACCGAGAAAACATTCGCTCCGCGATTCTTTGCATAACGGCCCAGGGCCGTGTGCCCTTGCCCCGCCGGAACAGCTCCCACCTGCGGCGGCGTGGCGGGCGACAGCGCGGCGCGGCACTTCACGCGTCCGAGCGGCGACTCGATCCAGATGTCGTTCCCGTCAGCAATTCCGAGGCGAGCCGCTGTCTTCGGATGGATCTCTGCCGCCGTCGTCCACACAGCTTGTGAAGTAGGCTCGGGCAATTCCTGAAGCCAAGGGATATTTGCCCCATCGCCTGTACCCAGGGCAATTCCGGAATAGACTTGCAGATAGAACTCGGCCGAGCCGATGAATCGGGGCGAGTCCCACTTTTCGGCAGCAGCTTGAAATTTGTACGCGGAGCGCTTGGCCGTTTTTTCGCCGGGGTCCGATGCCTGCGCCGTCTTCGCCCAGTCCGTATCGCTTCCGGATAGCGAGAGCAGCACGTCAGCCCAGTCGCGCGTCTTATAGAGCGGATCGACCGCGGGCTTGGCCACGGCGTATTCGGTCGCCTGCCATCCTTCGAGAGTTGTCGGGCTCGGCAGCGCGAGCTGCGCCGCTTCCGCGGTCTCATCGGGGAAGGGCGAGAAGCTGACGACGAACGCGCCCGGCACGATCGCGCCGGGGAATTCGTAATGCGGATTCGCTCCGGACACCAGCACGACCTTTTGGAGGTCCGCCTTGCCGGCGATGTCCGCGATGGTGCGAATCTTTGGCTCCGCGGCCGGCGACTCGAGCTCGATGCCGCCGGCGAGCGCGTTGAGCGCGCTGACGGCTTGTGCGGCGGCGCGGGAATTCGAGTGTCCTGCGGCCGCGCCGCCGATGATGGCAATCCCCGGCTTGTGCGCCGCAAACTCGCGGGCCAGCCGCTCGATGCGCGCGGCGGGCACGCCTGTGATCGACGCGAACCGATCCATCGTGAACTCGCTCTTGCGGCCGAGGACCTGCGCGATCGCCATGGCCAGCGCGCCCTCGGTTCCCGGAGTGATGTAGACCCACTCGTCGGCGTAGGCGGCAGTGAGTGAATAGCGGGATTCGATCTGCACCAGCTTGCCGCGGCGTCCAGGGCGTCCCTGACGCATGTGCCCAAGTCCGCGTTGCGTGCGGACCGGCGAGGGCCCGCCTTCGATGAGCGGCGCGCCAAAGGAGAGCACGTATTCGCAATTCTGGAAGTCCGGAGCGGAGACCGCGTATACGCCGAGAGATGATTCACTGAGCGGCTCGGCGACGACTCTCGGCGGCGCGCCCAGGCGTACCAGAAAATCGTCGGCGACTTTGGCACGCGCGCCGGTCAAGCGACCCGTGACCAGGGCGATGCCCTTCGGATCGGTGGACTTCAGCTTCTCCCCGAGCAGCTTCAGCGCTTGATCCCAGGGAATATCCTGCCGGCCTTGGCGCGGACCTTGAATTCGGTCCGGATTGTAGAGCGCCTGCAACTCCGCCTGGCCGCGCGCGCAGAGGCGTCCCTGATTCACCGGATGATCGGCGAGGCCTTCGAGCTTTACGGCGCGCCCGTCGATCCAGCGCACCTCGACGCCGCAACCCGCGCCGCAACCGAGGCATACGCTCTTGACGCGGCGCTCTTCGCCGATGACCATCTGATTGTCTTTGACCATCAGCGGCAACGTATTTCGCAGGTCCTTCCCGCAACTGGTCAGCACGGTGCTGCCCGCGGTCAGGATGCTCGATACTCGAATGAAGTCTCGTCGGTCCATATCAGTGATGACAGGCAGCGCAGTCTTTGGTCGCCCTTCGCTCGGTATGACAATCCACGCAGAAGGCCATGCTGAAGTCGCGCACCGCTTCCGAGACCGGCAGGGTCCCGGTGGTGCCGTGGCACGTCGCGCAGGCGATTCCGGAATTGATGTGGCGCATGTGATTGTAGTAGACGAACTGCGGAAGCTGATAGAGACGCACCCAGGGGATCGGTTTGCCGTCCTTCTTATACTGAGCGATTTTCGCAACCTCCGGGCTATCTCGCTTAATGGCTCGATGGCAGGTCATGCAGAGATTCGCCGTGGGCAGGCCGGACCGCCGCGTCTTCGTCGCAAGCTGATGGCAGTCGGTGCACTCCATTTTCTGATCGATATGCAGCTTGTGATTGAAGTTGATGGGCTGCTCGGTCGCGGCGGCGAGGCCCGCGCAGGCGAATATAAGCAGCACCAAAATCCTAGCGTCCCTTGGCATAGTCCTCAATCACCGTCCACACCGCGGGGTCTTCCTGGCCAAGTCGCCACGCCGCGACGCCTCCCAGGCCGAGCTTACGCGCCAAAGCGATCTTTTCTCCGATGCTGCGCGAATCCTCCATCCAGATTGTGTGCACCTGTCCCTGCCGCACGACGCTGAACCACGGCGAGCGGGCCGTCTCGTCCCATTGCATCTGAGCGCCGCCCGTTCGCAGCAGAGTGAGCGCCTGCGCGTAGCTTCCGGTGCGCGCCTCCACCTCGCTCCAGTCGCGATGGTAGAAGGCGAGTCCGAGGAGAATCTTCTCGGGTGGAGCGAGATTCAGCATTTCACCGAGTCCGTTTTCGACCCAAGGGTACGCGGCGATCGGTCCGGGTGGTCCAAAGCGGGGATGCTGGTCATAGGCCATCAGGATGACCCGGTCGGCAATGCGCGCAATCTTCTGATAATCGAAATGCTCACGGTTTATTCCCACGGGCGGGGGCACCGCCACAGTGAGGGTCAACTTTGCTTTGTGAAACTGTCTGCCCGTCTCTTCCAGAAACTTTACGTACTGCTCGCGTCTCTTGCGCCCCAGGCTTTCAAAATCTATCACAAAACCGCGCAAGCCGAGCCGCCGCGCCGTGTCGGTCAGCGCTCGCGTCAGGCGCGCGCGGGCGCGCGGCGAATCGAGCAGGGCTTCGACGTCCGGCGTCGAAAAATCCTTGTTCATGACGGCGGGCGTGAGAGCCAATCCTTCCTGTCGCACGCGCTCGAGCAGCGCCGGACTCACCGATCCGGTGAGCTTGCCGTTCGCGTGCGCGATGAACGATTGCGGCGAGACGATCTGAATATTGCCGGCGTTCTCGGCGAGCGATCGCTGTCCAGCCGCGTCAATTCAAGTTAAAACCAGGATCCTCGGGCGGGGAACGGCGTGCGGGGGGGTG
>CAZRND010000118.1:0-14307 GCA_964601345.1 uncultured Acidobacteriota bacterium
CCTTCTTCAAACGCCCCAAACCAGGCAATACGAAAATACCGGCCTTGCGTGCCTGGGACACAGCCAAGTCCGCCACCGACTGCAGAAACGCCTTCGCGGCCTTATTGCTCACCCCGTTGGCCGCCGCCAGATGTTTAATCGCTTGCGATTGCGTCATACGATCCGCCATTTATCAATCCTCCTCTTTCTTATGCGCCATGAGGCGCAACTCTTCTTATACCGACTGGATACTATACGCGAAGAAAGCCTCTCGCGGGTAAAGGAAATCGAATGCTGTTTTATGGTGCAGCGATATAATCGCTTCATGGGCCTGGACAGCGTCATGGAAGAGCTTTTCCGCGAGGGCGCGGCGGCGATTCCGGGCCTCGAGCGCGACCGTTTCTTCGCCGCGCTACGCCGTTCTCTCGAAAAATCCGCGACTGCCGATTCCGCCGCAGCGGCATTTCTGCGCGGGCTCCGCGTGCGCGACTTGGCCCTGGCCACGGCGTGCGCCGCGGGATCGGCCGCGGCCTGGCAAACGTTCACAACTGAGATGCGCGCTCCTTTGCGCGCCGCGGGACGCGCCATGGCCGGCGATCGCGGCGAAGAGCTCGCCGACGAGCTCTTCGGCGAGCTGTACACCGCCAGAGAGAAAAAGCTCGCAACTTTTGGAGGGCGCAGCAGCCTGGCGGGCTGGCTACGCGCCGTTCTCTATCAGACGTACATAGACAAGCTGCGCACAGAGAAGCGCATGACATCGCTCGACGCCGAACGCGAAGACTCGGCATCCGGGAGTCCGGCGCAGGATCTTCCCGCGCCGGCGGCGCCCGATCCCGTGGAGCAGTCGGAATATTCGCGCATCGCGCGCGGCGCCCTCGAGCGCGCCTTGGCCGCGCTGCCGCCGCGCCAGAAGCTGTTGCTCGACTTTTACTATTCGCAAGGGCTGACGCTCCGCGAGGCGGCCGCGCTGGTGAAGGTCCACGAGGCCACCGCCAGCCGCGAGCTCGATCGCGCCCGCGCGACCTTGAAGAAGCATCTGACGGAAATCCTTTCCGGGGAATACCGGTTGGGAGAGCAGGAGATGCGGCAGTGCCTGTATACGGCCGCCCAAAGCGGCATGGTTTGGACGCAAGAGAAAGGGACCTGAATCGTTCTAAGGGTGAGGTGAATTGTGAGCAGGCCGGAAGATGGTGAGTACATAGAGGATCTGCTGCGGCGGCGGGAGAAATCCGCCCGCCGGGCGGGCGGCCCTCATTGCGGCGATCCTGAGATGCTGGCGGCCTTTGCCGAGGACGCGCTCTCGGGGACCGCGCGCGAGCAGTTTGAGGCGCATCTCGCGGCATGCTCCGCTTGCCAGGAGGCCGTCGCGCGCCTGGTGCGTCTGGCGCCGCGCCAGGCTGTCGTGCAGCCGGTTCCGAAGCCATCGTTTCTGATGCGCTTTGTCCCCGCGCTCGCCGGATTTCTCCTTGTCGGATCGCTGATCTGGTACGGACGCGAACGCATCTATGAGCAGCCGCAACAAAATCTGCCGGCGGCGACGGTCGCCGAAAATCGCAAACCCGCCGAACCTGCACCAACAGCAACACCAAAACTTCAGACCAGGCAGTTAGATGCGGGCCCGCCCGTCGAGAAGGGCGCACTCGCCGGAAAAAGAGACGCGCGTGACGAAGTGGGCGCAAAGGAAAAAGACGCCTTCGCGCCTGCTCCGCCCGAAGCGCCGAAACGCGCGGATGCTCCAGCCGCCCCGGCCCTCGCGGATTACGAAAACAAGTTGAAGCAGGAAGCGCAAAACCAGAGACTGAACCAGGCTGCGTCTGCGCCTGCGCCCTCGGCCCAGAACGTGCAGAACATGCAGAACGCTCAGCAGCGGGCGCAGAACGAGCCTACTCAGGCGAAAGCGCAGGCCGTAGAAGAGGCCGCCGGCAAAGTCGCCTCCACGCTCGATCGGGATCGCTCGGCCGACAGAAAAGCGTCCGCGCCCGCCCTGTCTCTTGGCCTGGCGAAGAAGTTGGCCGACCGTCCTTCGAAGAACACGGCTCTCGGGTGGAACGAGCTCGATGCGCAACGCATATGGGCTCTCAACGACGACGGCGCATTGTTCTACAGCTCGACCGCCGGACGCATCTGGCTGCCCGTGGCGACGCCGGAGCCGGCGCGCGCGATCGCCTTCGAGAACGACAAGACGGGCCAGATCACCGCCCGGTCGGGACGCGTCTACCGGACCGCCGACGGAGGCAAGAACTGGGAGAAGAAAGAATGAGTTTTCGCCGCCAATGTGCTAAGTTGCGTCTGGCGGAGGAACCGTGTCCGAATCTCAATTTCAGCCTTACGTTCCCGACAGCGACTCGCGTCCCGAGTTTACGATGCGGGCGATCTTCTTCGGCGTACTCTTTGGAATCATCTTCGGCGCGGTTACGGTTTACGTCGGTCTGCGCGCCGGCCTGACGGTCTCCGCATCCATTCCCATCGCCGTGCTCTCGATCAGCGCGCTTCGCGCCTTCGGGAAGCCCACCATCCTCGAGAACAACATCGTGCAGACGACGGGATCGGCCGGCGAGTCGGTCGCCGCCGGCGTGATCTTCACTCTGCCGGCGTTGATTTTCCTGGGATTTCCATTGCCGGGATATTTCCGCATTCTGGTTCTGGCGCTCATCGGCGGATGGCTCGGCGTGGTCTTCATGATTCCGCTGCGGCGGCAGCTCATCGTGAAGGAGCACGGCAACCTGCTCTATCCCGAGGGGACCGCCTGCGCCGACGTACTGGTGGCCGGCGACAAGGGCGGATCGTTCGCCGGGCGCGTCTTCTTCGGCTTGGGCCTGGGCGGCATCTACACAATGTTCCAGAACAGCTATCTCTTCGCCGCGTGGCCGGAGACGCCGAACTACAGCCCGTCTGGAATGCCGGGCGCCTCGATTCGCGCCAACGTCACTTCGGAATATCTCGGAGTTGGATACATCATCGGCCCGAAGGTCGCGGGGGTCATCTTCTCGGGCGGAGTTTTCTCGTGGCTAGTGATGATGCCGGCGATCAAATTCTTTGGATCGCGCCTGACCGAACCGATTTATCCCGGCACGATCCCGATCGCGCAGATGACCTCCGACCAATTGTGGCAGAGCTACATCCGATATATCGGCGCGGGGGCGGTGGCCGCCGCCGGGCTGATTACGCTGCTGAAGACCATGCCGACCATCCTCGCGGCGCTCCGTGCCGGAGCGAAGGAATTGAGCGCGGTGGCGGCCGCGGCCGGAAGCAAGCGCCGGACCGACGAAGATCTGCCGCTCGGTTTTGCGCTCACCGGCGCGGGGCTGTTGCTGGCGATGATGTGGACCTTCCTCACGTTCATGCCGATCCCGGGGGCCGAGACGTCCATGCTTGCCAACCTCGTCGCGGCACTCTTTGTCGTGCTCTTCGGATTTCTCTTCGTCACTGTTTCGTCGCGCATCGTCGGACTGATCGGCAATTCCGCCAATCCCATCTCCGGCATGACCATCGCCACGCTCATGGCCACCTCCGCCGTGTTTGTTCTGCTCGGATGGACCAGCTCCGCGTTCAGCGCACTCGCGCTGACCATCGGCGGCGTCGTTTGCGTCGCCGCGGCCAACGCCGGCAATACTTCGCAGGACCTGAAGACCGGCTACCTTGTCGGCGCGACTCCGTGGCGGCAGCAACTCAGCTTGATCGCCGGCGTCGGAGCGGCTGTGCTGGTCGTAGGAATCACTTTGATCCTGGTCAACAAGGCGGGAGAGAAATACATTCCGGCGGTCGTGACTGTGGATGTTCAGAACCTGCCGCAAGGAGTGGTCCTGCAGGACAAGGCTTTCGATTACGACGGAAAGAATTATTGGTTGCTGAACTCGCTCGGCTCGACCACAGTGCCCGAAGGCAAGTATCTCTATAATCCCAACACGCAGAAGGTGGAGTTGCAATGGATTCAGGGGATCGGCAGCCAGGATGCTCCCGCGCCCCAGGCTCGCTTGATGTCGGTGGTGATCAACGGCATTCTGACGCGCAAGCTTCCCTGGGGGCTCGTGCTGCTCGGCGTCTTCCTGGTGATCGGCGTGGAACTGCTAGGCATCCGATCGCTGGCCTTCGCGGTGGGATCGTATCTTTCGATCGCCACGACGATGGCGATCTTCTGCGGCGGCGTAGTGCGCTGGCTGGCAGAGGGCGGATCGAGCGGATCGCATGAGGAGAGCGAAGTCAGCCCCGGCTCGCTCTACGCCAGCGGACTCATCGCCGCGGGCGGCCTGATGGGACTCGCCGGCATGGGATTGAAGATTTTGGAGATCAACAAGTATCTTCCGAAGGATTCGATCAAGTTCGGCTCGGCCTTGTCGTTCCTGAATCACCCGCTAATTTCCGTGTTCGCATTCGCCGCGCTCGCTGGATCGCTGCTCTACTTCGCTCGCAAGCCGCTCGATCAACCCGCGGAGACGTCAGGCAAGAGCTAGAACGATCTCCACCGGAACCCACATCGGTATGATCGTCGAAGTTCGGATGTCAAAGCCGGCTTCCTGCAAGGCGTGGCGCACGTAGATCGGCCGGCAGTCCAGGAAGTTGGGAAAATGCCGGTGCGTCCATTCAAACGCATCGACCATGATTCCCCGCCCTCCGTCCTTCGACATCCCGACAACGACGATTCGCCCGCCGGGGCGCAACACGCGCCTGCACTCGGCCAGCACGGTTGGGATTTCCGGCGTGTCGAAGAGCTCCAGTGTAAAGCTCATGAACAGGGCGTCCATCGAGCCCGACGCGAAGGGCAATTGTGCGGCGTCGCCGCGGGCGAGCTGCGCGCCAAGGCACGTCTCGCGAGCTTGCCGGAGCATGCCTTCCGACAGGTCGATGCCGAAGACGCGAGTATCCTGCCGGGCCAGCGAGGCCAGGCAGTGTCCGGTGCCCGCGCCGATCTCGAGGACGCGCTCGCCCGGATGGGCTGCGAGTATTTCGAGTCCCTGGCGGCGAACCGGCTCCTCGCTATGTTCGGAGAGCAAGTCATAAACCTTGGCGATCTTGTTGTAGAAGGCGGCGGTCTCAGTCTTGCTTTGAAGCACGCGCAACACACCGGGCTGCGGTATGTGCACACCATCCTGTTCCATCAGGGCGTGGTAGATCGGCGTGGGCTGGTAGTGTTTGGAAATCATGTAGCTGACCATGTTGGCCACCATGAGCGGCACCAGAATCTGGTAGCCCTGTGTCAGCTCGAAGATCATGAACACCGACGTCACCGGCGCGCGAATGATGCCGGCAAACAGCGTTCCCATTCCCACCAGCGCATAGGCGCCTGAATCGGCGGTCGGAAACGGAGCGTACCGGTGGATCATCATGCCGATGCTTCCACCGGCCATTGCTCCCAGGTAAAGACTCGGTGCGAAGATCCCTCCCGCGTTTCCGGAAGCATAAGAGAGAATCGTGGCGGCGAGCTTGACGAAGCACAAAATCAACAGCGCCTTCCAAGCCAGCCCTCCATGCAAGGCCTGGTCAATGTACTCGTAGCCGACGCTCATCACTTGCGGGAAGAAGATCAGGATGGCTCCGACGGCAAGCCCGCCTAGGGCCGGCTGGAAAACGAGCGTCCACGACGGCAAGCGTCGGAATTCGCGTCGGGCCTGCAGCAGGCCTTTGCAGAAGCAGACTGAAATCAATCCGCCGGCAATTCCGAGGCCCGCATAGGCCAGCAATTCAGCGGGATGAGCAAGCTGATAGGCGGGCACTCGGAAAAGGACTTCGTTGCCGAGGAGGGAGCGCTCCACCATCACCGCTGCGACCGCAGCCACCACGGTCGACCCGATTAAGCCCGCGTTCATGTCGCTGATGATCTCCTCGAGCGCAAACATCACCGCCGCGACGGGAGTGTTGAATGCCGCCGCCAGCGCCGCGGCAGCGCCCACCGGAACCAGGTCCCTCACCATTTCCGGCGACAGGTCGAGCCGCCGGCCGATCATCGAAGCGATGCCCGCGCCGATCTGCACGGACGGTCCTTCCCGCCCCAAGGAGTGCCCGGCTCCCACGCAGAGAGCGCCGGTCAGGAATTTGGCGAACGGAACACTCGCGGGAATCCTGCCCTCCTCGAGGTGATAAGCGGCCTTCGTTTGGGGCACGCCGCTGCCTCGCGCGTAAGGAAAAAATCTCGCGAGCAGGAAACCGGTGAAGAGGCTGACCAGGGCCGGTACCAGAACCAGCCGAAGGCGCGAAGGCTCCATGCCGAAAAGAAAGTCCTTAGTGCTTTCAATGGCCAACGTGAAGAGCACGGCGGAAAGTCCGGCAAGGACGCCGATGACAATCGTCAAGGCAAGGAAGATCCGGCCCTGCCGGCTCGAATCGTTCACTTCCGCGTCTCCTCGATCTGCCGCAGCGCGGCCGCAGCGGCGTGATTCCGCGGCTGCATCAGAAGGACGCGCCGGAAACATCGGCCGGCATGTTCGGAGTCGCCGATCTCGAGAAACAACTCGCCCGCCTGCATCTGCGGTGAGGGCTCTGTCGATTCCGTGCTTAGAGCCAGCAGCTCCGAGAGAGCGCGGTCCCGATCCTGGTGAGCGATGAGATAGTGAATCAGTTCCAGGCGGATACCGCGGCGGTCCTGCTGCTCATGCGGCCCGCTCCAAATCCCGTAGAGGGCGTGGTGATAATAAAGTACGGCTTCGGCCCGGTTTCCCCGGGCCGCAAGCCTGGCCAGGCGCAAGTTGATTTCCGGATCCTCCGGCTCGGACTCGCGCAATCGCAACAGTGTGTCACGGGCCTCGTCGTCCTGATGGCCGGCGGCGAGCGCGTCCGCCAGCGCCAGTTCGTACCGGGAGTCGTCGCGATTGTTGAGGGCCGCCCGGCGAAACGAGGCGATCGCCGCCTCGGTGTCGCCGGCGTGAAGTTCCCCGTGCCCCTTCTGGAACCAGAAGACGGCAGCGCGGGCATTCGTCTCGCGGTTTTTGGCTGCCAGGGCTCGCGTCAACAGGAAGAGCGGCACGGCCGCGACGCAGAGTAAGGCCAGCGATAGGACCTGCTTTTGCATGGCCGCCCCTGCTCAGCGGCGCTGCGTGTCGCCGCGCCTGTTTTTCTGCCAACAATCCTCGTTGGCGTCCTTGCAGACGGGTTTTTCTTTGCCGTAGCTGATGGTCTGGAGTCGCGACGCGGCGATGCCCTTAGAGACAAGGTACTCCTTCAAGGCGTTGGCGCGCTTGTCGCCCAGTCCCAGGTTGTACTTGGCGGAACCGCGCTCGTCGCAATTCCCTTCGACGACGACTTGCACGTCGCGATGGGCATTCAGGAAATCGGCATTGCCGTCGAGCGCCGAGCGCTGGTCGGGCCGCACATCAAATCTGTCATAGTCGAAGTAGATGCTCTTGATCTGCCGCGCCCAGAGTGCGTCGAGGCTTTCTTCCGTGGGCCGTGGACGGGGCCGTTCCGGCGCGACCGGCGGGACCGTTACCGTCACCCGCGCCGATGCCGAAGCAGAGCCACCCGCACCCTTGGCCGTGAGCCGGTAGGTGGTGGAATCCGTGGGACGCACCGCCCGGCTTCCAGACGCGGAGACGCTGCCCAATTGCGGGTCGATCGTGACTTCCTGCGCGTTGGCCGTGCTCCAGACCAGCGTGGCCGAGTTGCCGCGTTCGATGGAAGCGGGGCTCGCGGTCAAGCTGGCGGTCGGAGCGGGCGCGGGCGCAGGGGCCGGCGGCGGCACGGGCGCAGGAGCCTTCTTCTTGCAACCGGCAACCAGCAAAGCCAGGAAGATACAGCCCAGGAATAGTCTGGATTTACGCGACATTTTGCTTTTCTCTCCATTCTAGGTTTTAGTTTCGCGCCCCAAAGTGCGGAGCGCGTTCATCAGCGTAGGGCTCGACGACGACAATTGACGGCGCGAAGCCACCGCCAGGCGGCGCAAGACCTGCCGGCCCAGCGGTGTCAACTCGACGAACACCTTGCGGCGGTCCTTCCGGCCGCGCCGGCGGCGGACGACCCGTTTCTTCTCCAGCCGGTCGACCATGGCTACGGCGCTGTGATGCTCCAGCAGGAGACTCCGCGCCAGATAACCGATGGTCGGTTCCTCGCCCGCGGGAAGCCCGCGCAAGGCCAGCAATGCCTGGTAGAGCCGCGCATCGAGTCCGGCCTCGATGGCATTCGTGTCGGTGAAGCGCAGAAAGGAGCGCAGCTTGTAGCGGAATTCGGCCAGGGAGCGATACTCCCGGTCGGTTAAGTCCTGGCTCGAAGCCTCGGCCGCCATGCGGTATTTATATCATGCATCGATATAATCGATCAAGGATATTAAATCTTTGCCGGGGACCCGGCGATCGGGTATGATGGCGGGATGGAAGCCCAGCCTTCCAGCTACATCGAGCGCCTGTCCGTCCAAAGAATCGTCCTTTGGGGCTTTGGGCTGATCCTGGTCCTGTGGATTTTTCTCGGGTTCGGCCTGGCCCGCAGCCTGGCCGAAGTGCGCGAGAATCTCGCCAGCCTCAATACGCGATTCCTTGACCGGGAGCAGCGACTGTTCCGGCTGCGCGCCGAAGTGCTGCTCGGCGGCATCTATGTGCGCGATGCCCTGCTGGACGACACGCCGGGTTCCGACGACCACTATCTCCAACTTCTGGAGCAGGCTTATCGGGCCATCGAAACGAACCTCGCCGCCGAAGACAAGTTCATGAATAGCCCTCAGGAACGCCGGAATTGGGCCCGGCTGCGGAAAGAAATCGATGCCTATTGGGGTTCGCTCTCCGAGGTATTCAGCTGGGATGACAGCCGCCAGAATAAAGAAGGCCATGCCTGGCTGCAATTGGAGGTGATTCCCAAGCGCGAGCAGATCATGCGCATCTCCGGCCAGATTCAGAGCCTGGAACAGCAGGCCTTCTCCGTGGAGCACGCCGAACTGGAGCAGGTGTATCTCGCGCAGCGGCAATGGGTGTGGCAGATCATCACTCTGGCGGTGATGCTCGCCATGGCCATCGCCCTGGGAGTCATCCGCTACGCGGGCCGCCTCGAAGCGATCATCCGCCAGCAGCACGCCCAGGCCGTGGAGCACCAGCGCGCCTTGCAGCGCCTTTCGGGCAGTCTGGTTCACGCCCAGGAAGAGGAGCGGAGGAGCATCTCGCGCGAACTGCACGACGAAGTCGGCCAGGCCCTGACGGCCATCAAGATGGCGCTCGCGCCCGTGGAGCGCGGCGTTCAGGACAACACGCGCCTGCAGGACTTTGTGAACGAAGCGCGCTCCATCGCCGATCACACTTTGCAAAGCGTGCGAGACCTTTCTCAGATGCTGCATCCCAGCATGCTCGACGAGCTGGGACTGCCCGACACGCTCACCTGGCACACCCGCAGCTTTTCGCGGCGCACCGGCATCCGAGCGGTCTTGCTCCAGGACCGTGAAATCGGCCGGCTGGCCACGGAGATCGAAGTTTCCGCGTACCGCATCATTCAGGAAGGGTTGACCAACGTGGCCCGCCATTCGGAAGCCGCCGAGTGCACGATCGAGCTGCGCAGTCTTCCGAATACGCTACGGATCATCATCGAAGACAAGGGGCGTGGATTCGACGCCAAACATCCGGCAGGCGAGAGAGGGCTGGGACTGGCCGGGATTCGCGAGCGCGTCTCCGGACTCGGCGGCGAATTCCGTTTGGAAAGCCAGCCCGGGAAAGGCGTCCGCCTGACGGTGGAGCTTCCGGCGATTCCAGCGGCGTCGGTGTCAGAGCCGGGCGAGGAGAGCGCATCCGAACCTTCTCACGCCTCTACGAAAGGAACTCACTAAAGAAGGGAAGTACTTAAATTGCGTATTCTGATTGCGGAAGATCATACTTTGGTGCGGCAAGGGCTGCGAAGGATTCTCGAGGAACAACCGGGATGGGAAGTTGCCGGCGAAGCGAGCAACGGCCGGGAAGCGGTCCGGCTGGCTATGCAGCTCAAGCCTGACGTATCGATCCTGGACATCGCCATGCCGCAAATGAACGGCATCGAAGCGATCCGCCAAATTTCGCGGCGCCAGCCTTCCATCCGTTTTCTGGTTCTCAGCATGTTTTCCGAGGAAGCGTATATCCTGCAGGCGCTCCAGGCCGGCGCTCACGGTTACTTGCTGAAAGACTCAGCCGACCAGGAATTGGTGCGAGCCGTGGGCGCGGTGGCTCGCGGCAAATCGTTCTTTAGCCCCGAGGTGGCGCGTGTGGTGCATAACGATCACGTGCGTTATCTCTCCGAGCGCGGCGCCACCGACGGGTTCGATCTGCTCTCGGAACGCGAGCGCGAGGTATTTCAGCTCATCGCCGAGGGGCACAGCAACAAGGAGATAGCCGACCTGCTCTTCATCAGCCCGGCAACGGTGGAGACCCATCGGGCCCACATCATGGAGAAGCTTGATGTCCATAGCACGGCAGAGATTGTTCTCTATGCCGTCCGTAAGGGTGTGATTTCTTAAGGGTTTATTAAGCGGCCAAAAAAATACAGTCTTTACCGGATACCGCCCAATTCTGCCCCAGCCTATGATTGTCCTGCCTCAGTGATGAAGGTTCCCCAGCCTTCCTCACTCCTTTGGTTTCGGACGTCCCAGGGGGACAAGGGGCGGGCTCTAAATTGATCCCCGTGCCCGCTGAATTCTAATTGTGACCCTGGTTCTCCTGGACGCCCGTTTAAGCTAGCCGCGCCTTCACCTTCTCACTCAACGCTTTCCCGTCGATACGTTTGCCCGCCAGCCGGGCCTGTACGGCTTTCATCACCGCACCCATTTGCTTCATGGAATTGGCTCCCGTTTCAGCGATGGCGGCCTCGAGTGCGGCGGCTATCTCCGCCTCAGTGGGCGCGGAAGGCATGAAGTCCTCGAGGACCTTGATTTCTTGTTCTTCTTTCGTCGCCAGATCCTCGCGACCTCCGCTTCGAAACTGCCCGGCGGAGTCCTGACGCTGCTTGATGAGTGTGGAGAACACCTGTACGCATTCGCTGTCGTCAAGCGGAGCGCGCTTCTCGGTGGTCTTCAAAGTGATCGCCGTCTTCATCATGCGCAGCACGCTCAAGCGCAGCTCGGCGTGGCTCTTCATCGCCTCGACCATTTCCTTCTGGATTCGTTCCTGCACGGTCATGCTGATATAATACCCGCTTCTTAATGATCAAGAAAACCAGACTGTTTACGCCAGGTCCGACGCCGATTTTTCCCGCGGCGATGGCGGCGCTGGGGCAGTCGGAAATTCATCATCGCACTTCGGAGTTCAAAGCGGTTTATCGCCAGGTGCTCGACGATCTCAAGTATTTCTACGGCACGGAAAACGACGTGCTGGTATTCACCAGTTCCGGCACGGGCGCAATGGAGGCGGCTGTCGTCAACCTGTTCTCGCCGGGCGACCACGTTCTGGTGGCGACGGCGGGAAAATTCGGCGAGCGCTGGGTCGATATCTGCAAGGCCTACGGGCTCGCCGTGGACGTGGCGGAGGCGCCCTACGGCGAGTCGGTCCCGGTCGAGATGGTTCGCCTTAGGATGCGCGAAAACGTCTACGCCGGCCTTCTGTTCCAGGCGACGGAAACCTCCACCGGCGTGCGTCACGACGTGGCCGGCTTGGCGGGCGCGGCGAAGGAAAGCGCTCAGCCCGCGCCTCTCGTCATTGTCGATGCAATTACCGGACTTGGAACGCAAGAGCTTGACGTCGATGCCTGGGGCCTCGACGTTGTGATCGGCGGATCGCAGAAGGCGCTCGCCATCCCGCCGGGCCTGGCGTTCCTGAGCGTCAGCGCGACGGCGCTCGAGCGCGCGGAGAAGGCTCGCCTTCCGCACTTCTACTTCAACTTCCTGCGGGAGAAAAAGGCCGTGGAGAAGGGCGATGCCACCTGGACGCCGTCGACGGCCTTGATTCTCGCCCTGGCGCAATCGCTCAAGTACGTCCGTCAGTTGACTCGCGAAGTGCTGATCGCCAACGCGACCTTGATGGCAGAAGCGACGCGCGCCGCCGCCCAGCACATGGGACCCGAGCTGTTTGCCACGGGGTTCCCGGCCAACCGCGTACACCGGCCCTTTCCGCCTTTTGGCATCAATTTCAACATCATCATCCGCGCCCTGCGCGACCGTTTCGGCATCATCGTTGCCAACGGCCAGGGATCTTTGAAGGGCAAGATCTTCCGCCTGGCGCACCTCGGTTATTACGATTATCCAGAATTGGTGGCCGTGATCGCCGCCATGGAGCTGGTGCTGCACGACCTGGTGGTGGCGGATATGGGCGGCGGCTGCCAGTTGGGCGCCGGCGTGCGCGCCGCACAACAGGTCTACGCCAAGCGTGTGGTGAGCAGTCCTCCGCAATCATGAAAATTGTCATTGCTGAGAAGATCTCCCGGAAAGCCGGTGACCTTCTGCGCGCCGAGAAGTGGCGCGTGGCAGAGCCCGGCCCGGGCGAGCTCGCACGCGAGCTTGCCAAGGCCGACGCGCTGATCGTGCGCAGCGCGGTTGAGGTGAACGCTGCCCTGCTCGGTTTGTGCCCGCGGCTGCGGGTCGTGGGACGCGCCGGAGTCGGCGTCGATAATGTCGACCTGGATGCAGCCACGCGGCGCGGCGTGCTGGTGCTGAACACACCGGGAGGCAACGCCGTCAGCGTTGCCGAGCATACCGTGGCGCTGATGCTGGCCCTGGCGCGGTCGATTCCACAGGCCAGTCAGTCGTTGCGAGAAGGGCGCTGGGAGAAGAAGAAATTCATGGGCCGGGAGCTGCGTGGCAAGACACTCGGCATCGTTGGTCTCGGCCGCATTGGCGTCGAAGTGGCTCGCCGCGCACGGGCGCTCGAAATGAACGTGCTGGCCTACGATCCCTTTGTCTCGCCGGTCATGGCCCAGCAGACCGGCAATCAGTTGACGTCGCTGAAAGAGTTGTACGCGCGCTCCGATTACCTGACGCTCCACGTCTCTCTCTCCGCGGAGACCGCCGGCATGATCGACGCCGCCGCCCTCCGGAAGACGAAGCCGGGCATCCGCTTGATCAACTGCGCGCGAGGCGAGCTTGTGGACGAGAAGGCGCTGGCCGACGCCATCCAGTCCGGACGCGTCGCCGGCGCGGCCCTCGACGTCTTTTCGGAGGAGCCGCTGCCCGCGGATCATTGCCTGGCACGGCTGCCGCAGGTCATCTGCACGCCGCACATCGCCGGATCGACCGAGGAAGCCCAGGAGATCGTGGGCATACGCATCGCCGAGCAGGTTCGCGAGTACCTGAAAAACTCGATCATCGTGAATGCCGTGAACGTTCCCGCGCCCTCCGCGGAAGAGTACCGCATCCTGGAGCCGTACCTGCGTCTGGCGGAGAGTCTCGGGTCGTTCGCGGCGCAAATCGCCGAGGGCCGCGCACGCGGTGTGCGCTTCTCCTTCTCCGGGAAGCTGGCGAAGATGAACACCTACATGCTGCGGAACTCGGTGTTGAAGGGCATCTTGAACCGGCTGCTCTCAGAGCGCGCGAACGTGGTGAATGCCGCGGCGCTGGCCGCCGAACGCGGGCTGAAGCTGGAAGAATCAGGAGCGCGCGAGACGGCGTTCACCGACGCCATGCGCGTTAGCCTGGTGACGGACGCGGGCGAGTCTTCGGCCGAGGCGGCTCTTCTTTACGGCACGCAACCGCGTCTGCTCGCCACCGACGGCATTCACGTGGAAGCGCCGCTGCAGGGCCACCTGATTTTCATGAAGAACCTCGACCTGCCCGGCGTCATCGGCAAGGTCGGGACGACCCTTGGCCGCCGCAAGATCAACATCGCCAACTTCTCGCTCGGTCGCCGCGAGGACGGCAAACGTCCCGCCGAGGCAGTCGCCGTGGTCCACGTGGACGGTCGCGTTCCCGCTAGAGTTCTTGAGGAATTGCGCCGGCTCCCACCGGTGAAGTACGTGCGCTCCGTGGAGATTTAAGCGCGAGTCCAGCTTTGATCGCGGGCACCATGGCGCGCGCCGCGGCTTCCCCGGCGGCGATGAGCTGCGGCCCTTGGTCGAAGCCGTCCCAGGTGAAGCGCGTCACATCCGGCTCGATCACGTAGTGGGCTTCCCTGCTCCACTCGACGGCCACGCGCCGCTGCAGGTGCGCGAAGCACTGATTGATGATCTGAAGAAAGTTCGCGGGCATCTCGGGATACAGCGCGCCGCTGCCGAGATTCACCGCGATCACGTGCGTTGCGCCCATCTGCCGCAACGCGGCCACCGGCACCGGGCACGAGAACGCTCCGTCGATCAGCATCCGGCCGTTCACTTCCACCGGCTGAAACAGGCCGGGGAAAGCGCAACTCGCGCGCACTGGACCAATCAAATCTCCGTGGCGGAAGAAGACGGCATCGCCGCGCTGCAGGTCGGTGGTCGCCACAGCCATCGGGATGCGTAACCGCTCGAAGGACGTCTCGGGAATCGAGCGCC
>CAZRND010000119.1:0-14124 GCA_964601345.1 uncultured Acidobacteriota bacterium
AATTTCAGCATCTACTTCCGCGTGCTCTTTATTCTGATCTCGGGGCTCGTCGTTCTCGCTTCCTTTGATTATCTCGAGCGGGAGGGCCTGGAGTCGGGCGAATACTACGCGCTGATCCTCTTTAGCGTGGTCGGCCAGGGATTGATGGCCGCGTCGACCGAGCTGGTGATGATCTTCATCGCTCTCGAGATTTCCTCGATTTCGACTTACATCCTGGCGGGATTCCGGCGGCACGACCCTGGCAGTTCCGAAGCGTCGCTGAAATACTTCCTGCTCGGATCGTTCGCGACGGCGTTCCTGCTGTACGGCATCGCGCTCATTTACGGAGCGACGGGCTCGACGCAGTTGGCCGACATTCACCTTGCCGTGAGCAAGCAATACACGCCGCTGGTCGGCATCGCCACGGCCCTGATGTTTGTGGGCTTCGGATTCAAAGTAGCGGGAGCGCCCTTCCAGGTCTGGACGCCCGACGTTTATCAGGGCGCGCCAACTCCGGTGACCGCGCTGATGTCCGCTGGACCGAAGGCTGCGGCGTTCGCTGTTTTCCTGCGCGTCTTCCTCACGGGACTCACACCCGCGGGCGGCTACTTCGGACTCCTCTGGATTTCCGCCACGCTCTCGATGTTCGTCGGTAACCTCGCGGCCCTGGTGCAGGGAAACATCAAGCGGATGCTGGCCTATTCATCCATCGCGCACGCCGGATATGTCATGGTGGCGTTCACGGCGGGTTCGGTAACAGGCGTCGCCGCGGCTCTCTTCTACTTGACCGCCTACGCGCTGATGAACCTTGGCGCGTTCATGGTGGTGACGCATTTTGGCGGCGCGGGCGAAAAGTACGTCGAGATCGGCGATTATCGCGGACTCGGCCACAAGTTCCCGGCGCTCGCCGCCGCGCTGACGGTCTTCCTGCTCTCGCTGATCGGCATGCCGCTCACCGGCGGATTCTTCGGCAAATTCTATATCGTGACGGCGGCGATCGAGCAGAAGCTGGTCGGCCTTGCCGTGCTGACCGTGCTGAACAGCGCGATCGCGGCGTACTACTATCTGCGCGTCATCGTGACGATGTACATGGAAGATCCCGCAGAGGAAGTTCCCTGCCACAGCCTTCCGGCATCAGCCATGCTGGTGCTGGCTTTGACCGTCGCCGGAACGCTTTACCTCGGAATCCTGCCTGGACGGGTCATCGACTGGGCCACACGTTCGTCCTTCGTACTCAAGTAGAACGAAAAAAGCCGGAATCAGCATCGTACGCCTGGGTCCCTGTAATAACAGGCGATTTACAGGCCGCCCTCCCGTTAACAAATTTGTTTTGTCAACGTTACGGCCATCTGCAAATCAAGGATCGGGAGCCGGTAGCCGATTCCAAGTGGGCTTAAGCCCTCTTCAGTTGTCAAAGAACGGACGACGTTCCTGCCGCCGTCCGGCCCATCCAAATCGCACCCCCAGTATTCGCCATTTATTCGTTATTGTCAAGAAGAAATCAGATTGACTTTTCGCCTACCTAAGTGTTATGACAAGCGCGATGTGGCGCCTGCTGCTTCTCCTTCCACTTGCCGCTGTGCTCACAGCCCAGGGGGTCATCACTACTATCGCCGGACGGCCGTGGGTCTTTCTGGGTGATGGCAAACCGGCCCTGAACGCCCAGATCGGGCCGATTCCGGGCGTCGCCGTGGACGCAGCCGGGAACGTGTATGCCAGCGACGAAGGCAATCGGATGGTCTTCAAGGTTTCGCCTTCGGGAGTCTTGACCGTTGTTGCCGGCAATGGCCAGTGCTGTTCTTCTGGAGACGGAGGACCGGCGGTCAACGCGAGCCTCTATCTTCCATTTGGCCTGACCTTCGATACGGCGGGCAATCTCTACATCGCCGATCAAGGAGCCAATCGCGTCCGAAAAGTGACGCCCGGAGGCACCATCACCACCGTCGCCGGGAACGGAGGCAACGGATTCTCCGGCGACGGCGGCGCGGCGACGGCGGCTCAGCTCGCTGGTCCCACCGGAGTTGCCGTAGACTCCGGAGGGAACCTTTTCATTAGCGTTGCCGCTCGGATTCGAAGGGTGGCCACGGACGGAACGATCAGCACGTTTGCCGGAACGGGCATCGCAGGCTTTGGAGGAGACGGCGGTCCTCCGGCAAGCGCCTTGCTGAATTCCCCGGCTGGACTGGCTTTCGATAGCTCCGGCGCTCTCTACATCGCGGACACCAACAACAACCGAATCCGGAAGATCCCGCGGGGCGGAGCGATCATCACGATCGCTGGAACTGGAGTCGCCGCTCCGTCCGGCGACGGTGGACCGGCCATCAACGCGTCTGTGAATAATCCTTTCGGCGTAGCCACGGACACGCTTGGCAATCTCTACATCGCCGACTCCAACAACGATCGATTGCGGAGGGTCGATGCCAACGGAATCATTACGACCGTTGCCGGCACTTCTTTCGGCTATGGCGGAGACGGCGGCCCCGGATCGGCGGCTAATTTTGCGAGTGTCTGGGGTGTGGCGGCCGGTGGAGGAAATCTCTACATCGCCGACCACTTCAACAAACGGGTGCGGCAGGTCAGTCCGGCGGGAATTGTCACCACCATCGCGGGAGGAGGGCTATTCAAGTCGTCGCCGGACGGCACAGCCGCTCGCAGCGCTTACCTTGAGCCTAACCGCATTACCCTGGATCGGACGGGGAATCTCTATTATACCGACCGTACGGATGCCAGGGTTCGGAAAATTGGCCTCGATGGCACGATCAGCACGGTCATCGGGAATGGAGTGCAAGGCGTCGCTGGTAACGTCGCTCTCGCGCCGATTTTCTCTCCGGAGGGTGTGGCCGTGGATCCCTCGGGCACTCTGTATTTCGCCAACGCCTGGGGACTCGTGTACAAGCTCGCCGGAGCCGCGCCTCTCATCTACGTTGCAGGCGGAGGTTCTTCCTTAGCGAATGGAGTCCCGGCGACGAGCGCCTATCTCAATGGCGCCAACGGTATTTCCTTCGACGCACAGGGCAACCTGTACATTTGCGAAGATGGCGGCCATCGCGTTCGCAAGGTCGATACACAAGGGGTCATCACCACGGTCGCCGGAAACGGGGGGGCTGGATTCAGCGGAGACGGAGGACCGGCCACCAGCGCGGCGCTCAACTATCCTCGCGCGGCCGTTGTTGATTCATTGGGAAACCTCTATATCGCAGATTGGGGCAACCACCGCATCCGAAAAGTGAGCCCCGCTGGAATGATCACCACGGTCGCGGGCACAGGCTCTTCGGCGTTTTCGGGAGATGGCGGACCAGCCATCAACGCGGCCCTGTCGTACCCCAATGATGTCCTAATCGATGCGGCCGGGAATCTCCTGATCGCCGACCGAAGCAATGGCCGCGTTCGGAAGGTGGATACGAACGGCATTATCTCCACGATTGCGGGAGGCGGTTTCACGAAGGGTGACGGCGGCTCTTCCGTGTCTGCTGGAATCGACGCTGCGGGTCTGGCCCTCGATTCCAGCGGGAATCTATACATCGCCAACGAAAACGACGGGCTGATCCGGAAAGTTCTGGCAAGTCCCCCGACATTCTCCGTGACTCCTGCCGCTCTCAACTTCACCGCACCCGCGGGAACACCGCAAGCCGGATCGCAGCAGATCGCGACGGCGAGCAACGTGACAGGAATAACCTGGGCAGCTCAGAGTTCCACAACGGACGGCAATCCGTGGCTCTCGTTCACGCCGGCGTATGGCTACACACCCGGCAGTTTGACCGTGAACGTCAGCACCGCCGGACTGAAGCCGGGCAGCTATCAAGGGACGATCACCTTGCAAGCGCCACTCTCAGCGACGCCGAATCAGACGGTCCGAGTGAATTTGACGGTGACCGTGCCCATCCCAGCAGTACTGGTCGTGGCTCCTGCCGCCCTGCAGTTCAAGATCCTCACCGGCAGCGGGAATCCGCCGCCGCAGACGCTGACCGTCAGCAATGGCGGCGACGGCGTGCTCAACTGGACCGCGCAGGCGACGGTCGCCGCGGGAGTCGGCAATTGGCTCACTCTGAGCGCTGCTTCCGGAACCGCCACAGGCACATTACCGGCGGCCGTGCAGGCGAATGTCAACGTGTCTGGGCTGGCGGCCGGAGTCTATTCCGGCTCGATTACGGTCTCCAGCTCTACGTCCAATCAGACAATTACGATTCCCGCGACGCTGGTCCTCTCCGTTCCAACGCCTACGATTCTCTTAAGCCAAACGGGCCTGACCTACACGGCCGTGGTTGGCGGCGGCGCGGCGCCCGCGCAGAGTATCGGCATTCTCAATGTCGGCCAGGGAACGATGAACTGGACCGCGACGGTTACAACGCTCGGCAACAGTGGGAATTGGCTGACCGTGTCACCGGGTTCCGGAAGCAGCGCCGCGAATACCCTGCAAATCCCGCTGGCTACCATTTCGGTGAATGCGGCTTCACTCGCAGCGGGGCAGTACACCGGACAGGTTGCCGTGACCGTTCCGGGCGCGACCAACAATCCGCAATACGTTGTGGTCATCCTCAATGTGCTGCCGCGCGGCTCGACCCTGCCCGTCGTGGTGCGTCCTACAGGATTGATCTTCGCCAGCCAGGCCGCCAATGCCGGATCGCTCGCCGCGCAAAACGTGACTCTCGCCACGGGCGCGCCCGCCGACGTCGGTTTCGCCAGCGGCCTGCTGACCTACGACGGAGGAACGTGGCTGACGTCGGGAACCAGCAACTCCGTCGTGCCTTCCGGCGGTTCGACGACAGTCAGCGTGTTGCCGAAGCTGGCCTCGTTGGGCGCGGGCGTTTATCGCGGCGGCATGACCGTGCTGTTTAGCGACGGCAGCCCATCGCAAGTCGTGGATATTCTCTCGGTCGTGGTTCCGGCTTCTTCCGCACAAGGCCGGGAAGGCGGAGCGGCCGCGGCATGCGCGCCACAGAGATTGCAGATGGTGCAGCAAACATTGAGCAGTAATTTTGGCTCGCCCGTCGGTTATCCGGCCGCCCTGCAGGTGCAAGTAGTGGACGATTGCGGAAACGCGGTGAGCAACGCCACCGTTCTGGTCAGTTTTTCAAACGGCGATGCTTCGATATCGTTGGCCAGCCTGGGGAATGGAAGTTATGCCGGGACGTGGCAGCCGACTCTGCAGTCGGCGCAAGTGACGGTATCCTTCCGGGCCTCCCTTCCGCCCCTCACGCCGGCCACGGCCCAGGCCCAAGGGTCGGTCGCCGCGAATGCTCAGGCGCCGCTGCTGTTCACGGGCGGCGTGGTCAGCGCGGCAAGCTACGCGCCCGGAGGCGTGCATTCCCCGGGCGAGATCGTCGCTGCTTTCGGACAGAATCTGGCCGGCGGCGTGTCGCAGGCTCCTTCGATTCCGTTGCCGAGTACGCTGGGCGGAGCCACGCTCCAAGTGGGCGGAACGAGCATCCCGTTGTACTTCGCGAACAGCGGACAGGTCACTGCCCAGTTGCCTTACGAACTTACGCCGGGCACGCAGCCGCAAATTGTAGCGCGCGGCGCGGGATTCATCGCGCCGCCGCAGACGATTACGATTGTGCAGGCTACGCCATCCATCTTTTCGATGACGCAGGACGGCAAGGGACAAGGCGCGATCTTCACTGGAAGCGGTGTGCTGGTGAACAGCGCAGCGCCCGCTACGGCGGGAGATACGGTCGTGGTCTATTGCACGGGCTTGGGAGCAACGTCTCCTTCCGTTGCGTCGGGCCAAGCGGCGCCGGGCGGGCCGAACCTGGCGCGAGCGACCACGACGGTGAACGTCGGAATTGGCGGGAAACCGGGCTTCGTCTCCTTTGCTGGACTTGTACCGGGGTTAGTAGGGCTGTATCAGGTGAACGTCCAGATCCCGTCAGGAGTTTCTAACGGCTCGGCGATACCGCTCGTGCTGAGCCAAAACGGCGTCGCCAGCAACTCGGTAACACTGGCGATTCGCTAACTGACCTAGGCGGCATCCTCCGTATGTTGCGGTAAGCTCCGCAACACATTGTTGACAACTTGCGCATTGACACCTCCCTGCCCCGAGCGTAGGCTTTTCCTATCGGTGGAAACTGTTGGGTTTGAGGGGAACACTCATGAAAATCGGCACTCGCGGGACCGCTCTTTTTCTCGCCGCCTTGTTGTTTGGGACGGCTATCGGCTTCACGCAGGCGACCACCAGCACGCTCGGCGGCCTGGTCCAGGACTCCCAAGGCGGCCTCGTGCCGAACGCCGAGGTCGTGGTGGTGAATACGCTCACGGGCCAATCTTTCACGACTAAGTCGGACGTCCGGGGCCAGTGGGTGATCGCTTCGCTGCCCACGGCTACGTACTCCGTCACTGTGACGGTCTCCGGCTTCAAGAAAGCCACCGTGCCGAGTATCAAGATGGATGCCGGCGTCCCCGCCACGGCCAACGTCACGCTGGAAATTGGCTCGGTAGCCGAAGCGGTGGAGGTCGTCGGCGGCAGCGAGGTGGTGCAGTCCACGACGGCGACCGTGTCGGCGGTCCTGACACCGTCGCAAGTCAAAGACCTGCCCATCCCCAGCCGTAACGCCACCGATCTTCTTGTCACGCAGGCCGGCACCCAGACTCCGGCCGGGCCGCGCAACACCACCTTTTACGGACTGCCGCAGAGCACGGTGAACATGACCTACGACGGCATCAACATCCAGGACAATTTGTTGAAGAACAGCTCCGGCGGAGCGTTCTATCCGATTGTCTATCCGCGTACCGACGCGATTGAGGAGGTCTCCGTCACGACGGCTGCGGCCGGCGCGGAGAGCCTCGGCGAGGGCGCGGTCCAGGTGAAGTTTGTCACCAAGTCGGGGACCAACGCATTCCACGGCGGCGTTTTCATTCAGGAGCGCAACACCGCCTGGAACGCCAACACTTACTTCAACAACATTGACGGGCTGCCGCGCGACCGGATCATTCTGCACCAGATCGGCGCCAACATCGGCGGGCCGATTATCAAGAACCGGGTTTTCTTCTTCTTCAACTATGAAATCTTCCGCTTCCCGCAGAGCTGGAATTCCGGACAGCTCACCGTGCTCAACGACACGGCGCGCAGCGGAGTCTTCACTTACGCCGACACGACGGGAAAACTCGTGCAGCGGGACCTGTATGCGCTGGCCGCGGCGCGGAATCCGTCGCTGCCCTCCACGGTGCGGGCCTTCCCCACTACCGCGGACCCGATCATCGCCGGCACGCTGTCGCAGATCGCGCAACTCACGGCCAAAGGCGGATCGTTTTCGGCGCGCACCAACGATTTCAACCGGCAGAACTTCACCTTCCTGGCGCCGGGCTCGCACAAGATTGACTTCCCGCGCGTAAAACTCGACGCCAATCTCACCGCGAAGCATCATATCGAGGGGGTCTTCAACATTGACCCATACCTGCTCTTTCCCGATGGGATCAACGGCATCATTCCGATCTTCCCCGGGACCGGAACCGTGCTTGGTTCGAGCCTTGTCTCTGGACAGCGCGAGGAATTCTGGACGGCGGTCACCGCGGTGCGCTCGGCTTGGTCGCAGCGCTGGACCAGCGAAGTCCGTTTCGGCGTGGCGGGAGGCAATGTTCTCTTCTCCGACGGCATCAACTCTTCGCTCTTCGCGCCGTGGAGGGGCTATGCTCCGGTGCTGGGCTATGTCACCAACCCTTACAACACGCGAAGCCCTTCGCGGCGCAACGACCCGGTGCGGCAGCTCAACGCCAACGTTTCCTATGGACGGTCCGGCCATTTTGTGCAGATGGGCGGCAGTTTCTCCCGAATCAACGAGTGGATTCAGTCCATCAGCACCCAGCAGATTCCCACCATCACCTTTGGCGTCGCCGGCACTGACCCGGTGAACTTCGGTACCACCAGCATCTTCGACACCGTGAATTTCCCGAACAGCTCGCCCACCGACCGGACCAACGCGGCGTCCCTGTATGCCCTGCTCACGGGCCGCGTTCAAACCATCACGCGAACTTCGGTGCTCGACGAGAACACCAAGACCTACGGGCCTAATCCGGCCGTGGACCGCATCCGCCAGCAAGAGTTCGGCCTCTTCATTCAGGACTCCTGGAAGATCCGCCCGCGAGTTACGCTGAACTACGGCCTGCGCTTTGAGAACCAGTTTCCGTTCCAAAGTCTGAGCGGAACGTACACGCGCCCGGGCTACGAGGGCCTGTGGGGACTCTCCGGCGTCGGAAATCTCTTCAAGCCGAACACGTTCACCGGGAAGATCCCGCAATACACCCAGGTGGACTCGAGCAGTGTGACCGGCTATCCGCCGACGCGTTTCTGGTCGCCCTCTGTGGGCCTGGCTTGGCGCGTGCCGGAGCGTCCGGGAGTCCTTGGCCGGCTGATCGGCAAGGGAGCGGTGTTGCGCGGGGGATATTCCGTGACCTCCACGCGCGGCGACTTGCAGGGGATCACCGGCGTGTGGGGCAACAACCAGGGAAGAACCTTGACCACGACCGTGGATGCCACCAACAACGCTCCCGAAGTCTTCGGGCCGGCGGGCAGCGTATTGTTCCGCGATCCCACACTGCCGGCGAGAACCGTGGCCTCGACGCCTAGCTATCCGCTGGCCGTGGCGGCAGGAAACAGCCTGAGCGACTACGATCCCGACTTGAAGAGCCGCTATGTCGAGTCCTGGACCGTAGGCCTGCAGCGGCCCCTCTCGGAGAACACGATCGTCGAAGTTCGCTACGTGGGCAACCGTTTGAAACGGCAATGGGCCAATCTGAATCTCAACGAGGTCAACATTTTCGAGAGCGGCTTCCTGAGCGAATTCAAGGCCGCACAGGCCAACCTGGCGCTCACGAGCACTTCGCAGTTCGCCGGTCTTGCCGGGCAGAGCCCTCTTCCCATTTTGCAGACGGCGCTGGGAGCGAACAGCGATACGACCATCGCCACCCAAATCCGCCAGGGCCAAGCCGGCGTGGTGGCGAACGCGATTGCCAACAACTCGGCGCGGATGACGAACCTCACCCGGGCCGGATACCCCGCGAACCTGTTTGAAGTGAATCCCACCAACGTCGGCGCGGGCGCGAACGTGACCACCAATCAGGGCGGCACGAATTACAACTCCCTGCAAATCGAGCTGCGGCGCCGGCTGTCGGGCGGTCTGCAGATGCAGGCCAGCTACGTGTGGTCCCACTCGCTGGTGACCGGAAACCTTCTCACGCTGCGCAATCGCGACGGCTACACCGCGCCTTCACCCTTCGACCAGCGGCACGCCATCAAAGCAAGCTGGCTGTACGAATTGCCGATCGGGCCGAGGCATCGCCTGTTCGGCGGCGTCCAGAACTCGGGTTTGCGCCGGATCGTGGAAGGATGGCAATTCTCGGGCGTGACGCGGATCCAGTCCGGAACGCCTTCGCAAATCTTCGGCAGCCGCGGCACGGTCAACAACAACGACGCCGGCGTGGTGCTGTACAACATGACGACCGCGGAGCTTCAAGACAAGATCCAGATCCGCAAGGAAGGCAACGGCCTGGTGTACTGGCTCCCGCAGTCGCTGATTGACAACACGCTGGCGGCGTTCCAATTGAATACGAAGACTCTCGATCCGTCGCAGCCGTACATCGGCCCGCCGACGACGTCGGGACAATTCGGCAACCAGGTGTTCCTCTACGGTCCTTGGTTCCAGAAGTGGGACTTTAACCTTATCAAGCACACGCGGATTGGAGAGAAGAGAGACCTGGAGTTCCGCGTTCAGGCGTTGAACGCTTTCAACGTTACGAATTTCTTCCTGGTCGCCAACAGCGCCGGCAATCTGACCATCAACAGCGCCACGTTCGGCCAGACCCGCAATGCCTTCCGCGATATCAATTCCACCAACGATCCCGGCTCGCGCGTAGTGGAGTTCGGCCTGCGGTTTACGTTCTGAGAGGACGGAGGGTAAGGCTGACATACTTATGTCATCATGAGATGTCTTGACATATGACAAGAACGACGGTTCGCATGAATGACAAGGTTCTTGCCGACGCGAAGAAGCTGGCCCGCGAAACCGGCCGCACCCTTACGGCGGTGATGGAGGGCGCACCCCGCGTGGCCATCGCCGGCCGCAGGCAGCGGAGAAAGTTTGTGCCGGCGAACTTGACGACATTTAAGGGAAACGGCCTGCAACCGGGTGTCGACCTGGATAACTCCGCCGCACTTCTCGATCTGATGGAAGGCCGGGAGGGATACTGACGGAGGATCATGTGCTGGCAGGTTTCTTGCGAGCGGTGACTCATCCGCGGGCGTTCAACCTGGTGCGCGACACGGATTCGAAAGGCAACCTGATTCCAGACGCATTTCTGGCTGCCCTGGCCATTGAATCGGGAAGCGAATGGATCACCACCGATCGCGATTTTGCCCGTTTCCCCGGATTGCGCTGGCGGCATCCGCTGGCTTGAGCGCATGACTCCCGAAGAATTCCGCGATTCCGTGACGCGCGATCAGCCGCCGCCTCGCTTGAGCCTGGCCCTCGCCGGACTTTGGTGGGACGCAAAAGGCGATTGGAAGCGCGCGCACGAATCCGCGCAACAGGACGAAGGGCCGGACGGCTCGTGGGTCCACGCCTACCTGCACCGCAAGGAAGGCGATGCCTCGAACGCCGCGTATTGGTACAGCCGCACCGGCCGCCCGGCGTCGCGAAGCTCGTTAGAGGCGGAGTGGGCGGAGATCGTCGAAGCCCTGCTTAAATGAAGTTCGGCGCCTCGCCGAACTTCTTTGCCAGGCCGGTCATGAAAACGGTCATGGATTCCGCCGGGTCCATGAATTTGCTCACCAGCCGAAAGATCGGATTATAGACTTCCCCGTCCTCGGTAATCTTCAGACGCGTGCCGCCGCTCTCCGGCGTCAGCTCGTACGTCCAGGTTCCGCCGAACGGCTGGCCGGGAGCGATTCTTCCGATCAGCCGTCGCGGCGGATCGGTCTCCGTCATCTCGAGCACCATCTCGCCCATCGAGTTGTACTCTTTCCACATTTCGTGGCCGTTGACGTCCGGCAGTCGCTCGACCTTCTTCAACTCGCTGCGCCATTGGGGCATTGAGGCATGGTCCGTGAGGACCTTCCAAATTTCCTCGGGCGGGGGCTTCAGCCGGATGGTGCGGGAAACGGAATGGCCCTTGGGCAGCATCGTGCCGATGCCCGCGGCCAGGCAGACCAGAACGACGAGCGCGCCGAAGATCGAACCGATCCAGATCAGGAGTTTCCGCACGTAGACACCTTACCGTACGCTCATGGTTTATCATAAGAGTAGGTGGTAGGTGTGTATGACTTCCGAGCTCACCTTGGGCTTCGACTTCCGCGAGGCGCTGACAGATCGGTCCGGCAAAGACTGGACGCCTGATCGCCGCGAGCGGTTTCTGCTGGCGCCGGAAATTCCTCATCCGCTCTCTGTCGACACCATGGTCTGGACGTCTGCCGAGGCGCCAAGGGGAACAGAGTTTAACCCCTACAACCTTTGGAACTCGGTGGAGAGCGCGCGGCGATCTCTGGAGGTTTCGCGTCCCCAGCAAACGCCCGTCTTGATCGAGATTGCGGTCGTGCTCGACGGCGAGGACCGGCTGCAATACTGGGAAGTGTTCCCTAAGATCGGGGCCTGCGATCACGCTCAAAGCCTGCTCGGATATGACGTGGCCGATCGTAGCTTCATCAGCGGGCTCAGCAACTGCGCTCTTTCCCCGGCCGAGCTGGCGCAGATCCGGAGACAATGGGCGGGTGAAATCAACTCCGCCGGCCTGTTCGGCCGAGTGCGGGCCGCCCAGGACTTCCGGCAGGTCTGCGACCGTCTGATCCCCGAACACGCGCCGTTTGAAGCCTACAGAATCTCCGCGGTAAGCGCCCTCTGAAACTTTTCGCCTTCTATTGGATACTTCCAATGTGCCGGAACTTGAAGCAGCCAGTTTCCACGAGGTATGGACGGCCCACGCGAGCCACGTCTACCGCTTTGCCGTCTACCTGACAGGAGACCCGAGCATGGCGGAGGACCTGACTTCGGAGTCCTTCCTGCGCTTGTGGGCGGCATGGGACCGCGTCCGGTGGCCGACGGTTCGCTCGTACCTTTTCGCCACGGCTCGCAATCTGTACTTGACGCATCTCCGCCGCGCGCGGCGGGAGCGTCCGCTCGATCCGGCCATGCCCGAGGCTCGCTCGCTGGCCGAGGACGCCGAGCACCGCGCCGACTTGCGGCAAGTCATGGCGGCGATGCAGCAGCTTCCTGAGGTGGACCGAACAGCCTTGTTGCTGCGGTCCGAGGAAGGTCTTTCGTACGACGAGATCGCCGCGACGCTCGAAATTCCCATGGCGACTGTGAAAGTGAAGATCCACCGCGCTCGGCTGCGCCTGGCCGAAATCTGTCAAAGGAGTCCCCGATCATGAGCACAATCACGAAGGAAATCGTCCGAGATCTCTTGCCGGTCTACCTGTCCGGCGAGGCCAGCGCCGATACGCGGAACGTGGTAGAGGAGTTTCTGGCGAGCGACGCGGACTTGCGCGCGGTCCTCGAATCCGCTCGCGAGACACGTTTCCCCGATGCTCCGGAGCCTGCTCAGGCGCTGGAGATGCACAGCCTCGATCGTACTCGCGTGCTGCTGAATCGAAAGATGTGGCTCTTCACGTTCTCGCTGGTCTTCAGCCTGATCCCGACGTCATTCGCCTTCGACTCGCACGGGATCGTTTTCCTGATGGCTCGCGATCAACCTTGGAAGTCCGGCGGCTCGCTGCTGCTGGCCCTGGCCGGGTGGACCGCTTTTCTGGACACCTGCCGGCGCTTGAGCATGACCGGCATGCAGGCTCCGCAGACGTGGAAGACCCGCTTCTTCTGGGCGCTGACGGGCGTGCTGCTCGGCGCGAACATCATGCTCGTCCTTATGAACTGGGCGGGAGACGTCTGGTGGCTGCGCGCGATTCCCCCGGTGTGCATGTTCGGCGCCCTGCGTCTCGGGGAACGCTGGAATCAGGTCCGTCCGCGGTCGAGGTGAGGGTTGGGCTATAATCCTCATTAGGAAAAGAACCATGGCTGCCCACACGGTAATGAGTGTCGAAGAGTATCTTCACACCAGCTTCGAGGGATGCGACTGCGAGTACCTCGATGGGGAGATTGTAGAAAGAAACATGGGAAATGCAAAGCATGGGCGCCTTCAGTTTCGGATCGCCAAGCTGATCGATCAGTTCGCGACGGCATTGAAGTTGACCATCATCCCGGAAATCCGCATCCGAATTAGCCCAACCAGATATCGCATTCCCGACGTTGGAATTTGGGTCGGCGAAGACCCTGGGATGGAAATCCCAGCTACGCCGCCCTTCCTTGTGATCGAGATCCTCTCTCCAGAGGACCGGATGGTTCGCATGCAGCCCAAGATCGGCGAGTATCTTTCGATCGGCGTGCAGTGGATTTGGGTGATTGACCCGGAAGAAAAGAAAGCGATCTGCTACTCGCAAAACAACCCGGCGGGCTCGCTCTCTGACGTACTCCACACCGAGGACCCCAAAATCGCGATCCCTCTCGAGAAGATTCTGGCGCTCCAGGCCTAGCTGCCCTGACCCTCGCGCTGCGCTTTGCTCTGGAATATAATCTACTCGTGACATCCCTGATCCAGGACGCGATCGTGTTGGCGCGCCGGCACGCCGATGCGGTCGACAGCGTGTGGCTCTTTGGATCGGCCGCACGCGGGGAGACAGGGCCGTTGAGCGATTTCGATGTGGCTTTTCTCTTTTCGGAGAACCGTTCGCCCCAGGAACGGTGGGAGCTCGCCCTGACCATCAGTGGACAATTGTCCCAGCTTGGCGGACCGGAAATTGACGTTGTCATTCTCAACGAAGCGCCGCCGCTGTTGAAGGACCGCGTCCTGCGCTACGGGCGATTGCTCTTTTGCTCGAACGACGAACGGCGAATCGAGTTTGAAGCCCGCTCCCTGATGGAATACCTGGACTTTGAGCCTTACCTGCGCCGGCATGACGAAGCCGTGATCCAGCGCGCCCTGGAGGGACGCTTTGCCCGCTGATCCGAGAAGCGTCGGCGGACGCCTGGCGGCCCTGGAGGAATACTTGCGGTTTCTCTCTGTGATGGCCACCTTGGATCGGGACGCCTTCTGTAATGATCCTCGGAATTACGGCCCAGCAAAACGGTTCCTTCAACTCGCCATCGAAGCCGTCTTCGACATCGGCAA
>CAZRND010000120.1:0-14083 GCA_964601345.1 uncultured Acidobacteriota bacterium
ATCGAAGACCCACAGGTAGCATTCGTCGGAATAGACCACCGACGACCGCCCGTTGCCGTCGAAGTCGAACGCTGTCGATCCCGTGATGGATGACGAACGGTCGTGAGTCGGCTTCTGCCAGAGAACCCTAAGCACGCGGTTGACGACGTTTGGCTTGAGCACCGAGTACGTGCTGTCGTTGGCCACGCCAATTTCCAGGCGTCCGTCCCCGTCAAAATCGGCGATCACCGGCGGCCCACCGGAACCTGTGCCGGGAACAACCTCGTAGGAGAAACTCTCGACTCCGGTGGGACCATCGAAGATTTGAATGTTGCCGCTGAAAATCAGCGCGACCTGCGGCCGGCCCGTGCCGAGCAAGTCCCCCGCGGCGCTGTAACCGTCCGGATACTCCGGACGGAACCAAAGTGTGGTTCCGTCCGCCCGGTAAGCCGTGTTTCCGGCGAGGAGTTGGAGGCCCGCGCCTCCAGTGAGATTGACGAGCTGTGACACCGCTTGCGTGTTGCTGCCGCCGCCGACGCCATGTGTGCCCGTGAATTTCAGAGTGATCGCGCCGAACAGGCATGAGAAGACCGTCGAGCCGTAAGCGATCTCCGGGACACCGTCCGCATCCATGTCGCCCATGGAGAGCGCTCCTCCCCATCCGAACGCGGCGCCGGCGCTGCCGGGAATCGGCAAGTTGCTGGTGCGGAGCACGCTCAATGGCACGGCCGGCGTTGCGGGCGTGACCGATGAGCCGATGAGCACGACGAACCCCTCGGCGGTCACTGCGGCGATCTGTGCGCTTCCGCTGCCGGAGACGTCTCCGGTCGCCACGGCGATTCCGGCGAATCCCGCAGACGCGGGAGAAGCTTTGCTTAAGGAGAATTGTTCCGCGCCGGTTCGCGCGTTTAGCACTCGCAGGACACCTGTATGGCACGCGGTCGGAGAACCGAGCGCCTGGCATGGCACTCCCAAGCCGGTAACAGGACTGATCAGGTTCCCGGCGATGAAGACGACGCTGGCATCGTCATTCGAATCGACGACGCCGTCGCCGTTGGTATCGTAAATCCGCGCGACGCGAGCCGTGTTCCATACGTCGGTGTAAGGCGGGAGTTGACTTGCGACCGGCCCCCAAGTCCAGCGAACCTGCTCGCCGAGCGGCTGAGCCTGCAAGCCGGCGACCACGCCCAGAACCGCGATTAGAAAAAGGGTCTGCATACCCATCTCCTTGTCCGCGGGGAACGGATCGAGAGGATTATAGAACACTTCCTCTCCAAATCCGTGCAAACGCCGGTCCTACGACGTTCGGACCACCTGCAAGTTGTTCTAGTGAGAAGTGATTCTATCGAGGACGAGGAAGTCCGCCTCCAGCAGATCGTAGACGGCGAGCTTCTTTGGCGGAACCCAGCGGATCTGCTCGAAGACCTTGTTGACCGGCTTGCCTTGAAAGACCTCGACCTTGAAGAAGACGAGCAGGATTTCCGGCTTGCCCGCGTACTTGTATCCAAAGCGCGCGATCTCCGGACCGATCTCCGCCTCGATGTCCAGCTCTTCCTGAAGCTCGCGCCGCAGCGCCGCGGTCGTCTCTTCGCCTCGCTCAACCTTGCCGCCCGGGAACTCCCACTTCAAAGGAAACTCCTGGCGGGCCTTGCGCTGGCATATGAGAACCTTTCCGTCCTGGTAGAGGACCGCTGCAGCGATGGTCGTCAAGTCAGTCGCTCCACCGGGCAGCCAGGATCTCCGCGGCTCGTTCCACAAGCTTTCGATCGTTCTCGCCGAACGCTCCGGGCTCGTCGCTGTCGATATCGATTTCGCCCACCACGCGCCCGCCGACAAAGATCGGCACCACGATCTCGGACCGCGTCTCGATGCTGCAGGCCAGATACCGCGGGTCGGACTTGACGTCGTCCACTACCACCGTCTTGCCCTGGCTAGCGGCCGCTCCGCAGATGCCGCGGTCGAGCGGGATGCGGGTGTGCTCGGTCGGCTTGCCCAGATAAGGACCCAGGTGCAGCTCGCTGCCGTTCAGGATGTAGACACCCACCCAATGGTAATGAGGCACTCGTTCCTTAAGCAGGGCAACAGTCTTTTCTATCGCAGCTTTACCTGAAGTCCCTTCAAGTTTTGCTTCAAGTTCATTTTCAATAGGAATAGACAACTTAACCTCCGGATGGATCACCTGTAAGAGAGCCTCGGCCCCGCGCTGCAGGATGAGAGACGGCGTGTTCAACCAATGGTCGCGGATCACGTGAATGCGCGCATCCCGCACCGCCGGCAGCGCGGCCCATCCGCGCCGCTCGATTACTTTCGCGGGCTCGGCGCGGTCGCCGGTTGCGGTCCAGGCCAATACGACGACTTCCGGCTGGGCCGCGACGATCTCGGACTCCGCGGCGCGGCGTCCGCCGATCGCCGGCACAAAGATGCCGCCCGCGACGTCGACCAGGTCGGCTACCCACTGGGGCGACAGGATCAGCGGATTGGGCCACGCCTCCGAGTAGACGCGCGGGCGCGTGGACGTGGTGCGGGCCAGCTTGCCGATGGCGGCAAGCCGGGCCCGCATATCGGCTACCAGCGAGTTGGCGCATTCGGTCTCGCCGAGCAGTCCGCCGAGCATCTCGATCTCGAGGAAGACGTCGGCGAGCCTCACCGGATTCATGGCCACAAAGCGGGCGCCTGCGGCGATCAACTTTCCCGTTACCTCGGCGGAGTAGGGAACCGAGCCGATGACCAGGTCCGGCTTGTGGGCAAGAACTTCTTCCGGTTGTGCGGTCCAGCAGTCGGAGAGTTCAGGGCGGCCGCCCGTCGGTGCAACTTCCTTACACCAACGCGTGACGGCGACGAGACGTTCTTCCGCACCCAGGGCTAGAACCAGCTCCGTGGCGCTCGGAGCCAGGGATACGATCCGGTGAAACACGCGGTCTCTATTCTAATGTATGCTGGTCCGGAAATGCACAGCGCCCGCCTGCTCGATCACTTCGAGCACCCGCGAAATCCAGGGGAGGTGCCCGACGCGAGCGTGGTTGTGGAAACATCGAATCCCGTCTGTGGAGACATCCTGAAACTGTGGCTGCGGATCGACGAAGGCCGCATCGCGCGGGCCGGATTCAAGTGCCGCGGCTGCGTGGCATCGATGGCCGCCGGCTCGGCGCTGACCGAGCTGATCACCGGCCGGACTCTCGAAGACGCGTCGCAGATCGGCGCGGCTCAGGTGGAAGAAGCGGTCGGTGGCCTGGAGACCGCAAGCAAGCACGCCGCCGTCCTCGCCGCCGACGTGCTTCAGCAAGCAATCGGGAAAGCGAAATGAAGTACCATACAGCCAGCTAAAGGAGGCTCATATGCCGTTTTGTCCTAGCTGCGGAGCGGAAGGGACGGGAGGTTTCTGCCAGGCGTGCGGGAAACCGATGTCGGGCGCCGCGGCCTCGCCCGCGGCGGGCGCAACAACGGGTGGCCTGGAGGACAATGTCGCTAGCGCATTGTGCTACGCGCTTGGACTTCTCACCGGCGTGATTTTCCTGGTGCTCGATCCCTACAACAAGAACAAGGAAATCCGGTTCCACGCGTTCCAGTCCATCTTTGCGCATATCGGCCTGATCGTCTGCTCGATCGGGCTCGGGATCGTGACCGGCATGATGGGCGCGATCAGCGGCGGGCTTGGCCTGCTGTTGATGCCGCTGTGGCCCGCAGTTGGACTCGCCTGTTTTGTCGGCTGGATTCTCATGATGGTGAAGACGTACCAAGGCAGCAAGATCGTGCTGCCGGTGATCGGCCCGTTAGCGCAGCAACAGGCTGGTTAGAGCAGAAGGTTAGCGAAGGGGCGGCGGGACTTTGTTGCCGGTGACGCGCAGGTACGCGTCGGGATCGTCCAGGTCGTCGAGGATGCCGGCGTCGTCCACTTCCAGCTCCATCGCGTGATGGCGGCGCACCACGGTGCGCGCGCCATGGTCGAGCGGTTCTTTCAACAGCTCTTCAAAAAGATTGCCTCCGAAGATCATCGGATGCCCTCGCCGTCCGCCAAAGGTGGGGATGAGCATGGGCGGGCGCTTCTGGTAGTAGGTCCGCGTCATCAGGGAGATGAGCTCGCGGTTGATATTCGGGTGATCCACGAGCGCCACCAGCGCGGCATCTGAATCGCGCCGCCGAAGACCCATCTTCAGCGAGGAGAACTGGCCCTGGTCGTAATTCTCGTTTACCAGGACAGAGACTCCCGACGGAATCTGGATGGCCTTGCGAATGCGTTGTGCCTCGGCCCCCAGCACGACCACGAGCGGGTCCACTTCGCCTCTCAAGGTATCGATGAGATGTTCGAGGAAGGTCTTGCCCTTGAACGGCAGCAGCTGCTTGGGGTATCCCATGCGCCGCGATTCACCCGCGGCCAGGATGATTCCCTTCATGCTTTCGCGTAGACGGATTTGGTCAGCGTTTGACCCGCCTCCGCGCCCCTGCGGATGGCAATCATTTCCGCCACTACGCTCACGGCAATCTCCTCCGGCATCAGGGCTCCGATATCGAGTCCCATCGGCGTATGGACGCGCTCCAGTTGCGCGCGCGAAACGCCTTCCTTCTCCAGTTGCCGGAAGACCTCGATCGCTTTGCGGCGGCTGCCGATCATGCCGATGTACCGTGCCGGCGTGCCGACGGCCCATTGCAGGATGCGCATGTCATCCTTATGCCCGCGCGTGGCGATGACGAGATAGGTGGAATCGTTCACGACGAGCTTGGGGAAGACTTCTTCGTACTCGGCGGCGTAGATCTCGTCCGCTTCGGGGAAGCGCTCGCGGTTGGCAAACGTCTCGCGATTGTCGGTCACGGCGACGCGGAATCCGGCGATGGCCGCGACCTTGGCCAGGCTCAACGACACATGTCCCGCGCCGAAGATGTACGCCGTCTGCACGGGAAGCACGGGCTCGATGAATACTTCGAGCTGCCCGCCGCAAATCAAGCCGTTGTCGTAGAGGGCGTCGCCGGCCAGGTTGAAGGACATGCGGCGCGGCTTGCCGGTGTCCATGACCTCGCGCGCCGCGGCCCAAACTTCGGCTTCCACGCATCCGCCGCCCACCGTGCCGACGATCGAACCGTCTTCGCGCACCAGGATTTTGGCGCTCTCGTAGCTCGGGATCGAGCCTTGCACGGCGACAATCGTCGCGAGTGCGGCTTTTTGGCCGGAGCGGCGCAAGCGCACCAGTTCTTCGAGGACATCCATAAACGAATCCAGGGTACGCTATCATTGTAACCCGACGCAGGAAAGGATGAACGCATGAAGGCAGTTCGTTTTCACGAACACGGCGGTCCCGAAGTGTTGCGCTACGAGGACGCGCCCGATCCGCAGATCAACCCGACCGAAGTGCTGGTGCGAGTGCGCGCCTGCGCGCTGAATCATCTGGACCTGTTTCTGCGCAAAGGCATTCCCGGCTGGAAGATTCCGCTGCCAAAGATTGCCGGCGCGGACATCTCCGGCGAAGTCGTGGAAGTGGGCAGCCTGGTCTCCGGCGTGAAGCCCGGCGATCGCGTTCTGCTGCAGCCGGGACTTGGCTGCGGCCGGTGCCAGAACTGCCTGGCCGGCGACGAGAATCTGTGTCGCGAGTATCGCGTCTTCGGCAGCGTCGAAGACGGCGGCTACGCGGAGCTGGTAAAAGCGCCGGGACGCAACGTGCTGCCCATTCCCGGCAAGCTCACCTTCGACGAAGCGGCCGCCGTGCCGCTGGTTTTTCTCACCGCGTGGCACATGCTCTTCAACCGCGCGAAGATGCGAGCCGGCGAAACTGTGCTGGTGATCGGGGCGGGGAGCGGAGTGGGCAGCGCCGCGATCCAAATCGTAAAGCTCTTTCACGGCCGGGTGATCGCCACCGCGGGCAACGACGCCAAGCTGGCCAAGGCCAAGGAACTCGGAGCGGACGAAGTGATCAATCACAGCACGCAGGACGTCGCGGCGGAAGTGAAGCGTCTGACCGATCGCCGCGGTGTCGACATCGCTTTCGAGCACGTCGGCCAGGCCACATGGAAGCACGCTTTCGGCAGCCTCACCGGCAACGGACGCCTTGTCACCTGCGGCGCCACAACCGGCTACGACGTGGGCGTCGACCTGCGTTATCTGTTCAACAGGCATCTCTCGGTTCTGGGTTCGTTCATGGGCCGCAAGGATGAGCTTGTGGCGGCGCTGCAGTTCATCGGACAAGGCAAGCTTCGCGCCGTGGTGGACAAGGCCTTTCCGCTGGCCGAAGCCCGGAAGGCGCACGAGCATTTGGAGAATCGCGAGCAGTTCGGGAAAGTTCTTCTGCATCCGTAACGGAGTGGATGATGCCGGTCTTTCAAGCCAGCTTTCGACTCTCGACGCAAGGACGCTGCGACGTGGTGGACATCTCCACCGAGGTCGGTCGCATTGTCGCCGCCAGCCGGATGAATCACGGGATCGTGAACGTCTCGGGACGCGGCTCGACGCTGGCCATCACCACCATCGAATACGAGCCGGGATGCGTCGCGGACCTGAAGCGGGCCCTCGAAAAGATCGCGCCCAGCAACAAGGACTACGCGCACAATTCTCGCTGGAACGACGAGAACGGATACTCGCATCTCCGCAGCGCCCTGATGGGCACGGCAAAGAGTTATCCGCTGGCGCACGGCAAACTGTCGCTCGGAACCTGGCAGCAAATCGTTCTCTGCGATTTCGACAGCCATCCTCGCGAGCGCGAAGTGATGGTGACGGTCGTGGGCGACTACACCGATCCGGACTAACCGATGCCGATCTCGAAACTCGAAGAGCTGACCTATCCGCAGGTGGCGGCGCTCGACCGCGCGACGACGCTGATCCTGCTTTCGGTCAGCCCGGTCGAAGAGCATGGACCGCACCTTCCGCTCGGCGTCGACTATTTCGACGCCGAACACTTCTGCTCGCGGCTGGCCGGCTGCTTTGCGGCGGAGCATCCGAAGTGGACCGTGCTGCTGCTGCCGGCGCTCGTCGCCGGATCGCACGCCTTCGAGGCGCCGGGCACGGTGAACGTGCGCGCGCGCGCGGTTCGCGACCTGGTCTACGACTACGGCGCGGCGTTCGCCCGGCACGGATTTCGATACTTCTTTTTGTCGAACGGCCACGGAGCGGCGGGACATCTCGTGGTTCTCGAAGAAGCGGCGCGCGCCGTCGAGCGCCGCTACGGCATGAAGATGGTTTCGCTTTCGAGCTCGATCATTCCGGAGATGTTCAGCGGCGCGTACTGGGGACACATCGAGAAGCGCCTCGGGCGCGCGCTCACTGTCGAGGAACGCAGGATGCTGGCGCTCGATTCGCACGCCGGTCTGCTCGAAACGTCGTTCATGCTCAGGCTCCGGCCGGATCTGGTGTCGGAGAATTTCCGCGAACTGCGCCCCTTCGCTCCGCCTCGTCTCGAGCGCTTGAAGGGCAATTACGCTATGCGCAAGGGACGCCAGGGTTACGTGGGATTTCCCGCGGCGGCCACGGCGGAATTCGGCGCCGCGGCCATCGAAGCCATGATCGACGTGGCTTACAAGCGCATGCTTCAGGCGATGCGGAATCCCCGCCGCGAGCGCATGTCCGCTCTTTCGCGCCTGCCTTTTTTGCGCACCGATTTCCAGCGTTATGCGGGTTGGGCCGCGGCCGTTGGCGCGGCTCTCACGCTGGGCTTTTTGTTCGGACGCAAGGCAAAGGGTTGATGGTAAAATGCATTCATCATGAACAACGATATCGGGGCAATGGCGGGAGAGATCTGGCGGACGCTGCGCTCGAAGGGTGAGATTAGCGTAGCCGCTCTGAAGAAATCGCTCGGCACCCGGGACATGAGCGCGGATTGGGCCATCGGCTGGCTCGCGCGGGAGAACAAGGTCGTGATCCGGAAAGAACGCAACACCGTCATGATCGCGCTCCATCCGGATGAATACTCCGACGTCACCTAGGTTTTGATCCAACTCACAGAATCCGACGTCCAGCGCCTGCTGGCCCCGCCGCAGGGCATGGACAAGGTGATTACCCTCCTCGAACAGTCGTTCTTTAGCTGGGCCTCGGGCACGGCCCTCAACGAGCCGCGGCGGCGCGTGCGGATTCCGCGCGGCGCAGTCCTGCATATGATGGGCGCGGCCGACATACACACCGGATACATGGGCGCGAAAATCTACAGCTCGTCGAAAGATGGGGCGACTTTTTTCGTGCTGCTGTTCGACAGCGACACGGGGAAGCCGCTGGCGCAGATCGAGGCCGATTACCTCGGGCAGATGCGCACCGGCGCGGCCACCGGACTGGCCACGCAATACATGGCCCGCGAGGATGCCGGCGTCCTCGGCGTGATCGGCGCAGGCGGGCAGGCCTGGACGCAAGTGCTGGCGATCTCGCGCGTGCGGACGCTGCGCGACGTGCGCGTCTATTGCCGTACGGCGGAGCGGCGCGAAGCATTCGCGTCGCGCGTGAACCGGGAACTGGGCCTGAACGCTCGAGCCGTGGCCAGCGGACAGGAAGCCGTCGCCGGCGCAGATATCGTCGTGACCGCGACGACGTCGAGCCAGCCGGTCCTCTTGGGCGAATGGCTCGACAAGGGCTTGCACGTGAACGCCATCGGCGGAAACGCCGCGAATCGCCGCGAGCTCGACGACGCCGCAGTCTCCCGCGTCGCGCGCATCGTCGTGGATTCGCTGGAGCAATCGCGCCTCGAGTCCGGGGAGTTGATCGCCGTGCCGCGCTGGCAGGAAGCCATCGAGCTCAGCCAGGTGGTCGCCGGAAAGAGACCGGGCCGCGCCTCGACATCGGAAATCACGCTCTTCAAATCGAATGGGATTGCTCTTGAGGACGTGGCCGTCGCCGGTTGGCTTTACCAGCAAGCCGTGTTAGCCTGAAAACCACTTTCCTATGGACATGGTTGCGCCGGAAGGCGAACAGCAGCGTCCCCGAAAGCGCGGATGGCTGGTCGCCCTGGCAAAGTTTGCGGTCGCGGCGATCATCCTGACGATCCTCTTTCGCAAAGGGGACATCCAATGGGGACAGTTGGGCCGCGCCCTCCTTCACTGGGATATCGCGCTGCTGGCGCTGGGGTCCACGGTGCTCTCGTATTACGGCCAGGCTTACCGCTGGGTTCTCCTGTTGCGGAGCCGCGAGATCGAGATGTCCGCGTGGGACGCGTTCCGCTACCTGATGATCGGAAAGTTTTTCAACCTTGCCGTGCCGGGATATTTCAGCGAAGACTTCATGCGTGGCCTGTATTTGATCCGGCGCGGATGCAAATCGCGATCGGTCGCCGTGATGAGCCTGGTCGTCGACCGCGGCATCGGCGTTCTCACGATGCTGCTCCTGGTCTCGGGCGGCGTGCTGCTGCGCACCGATCTCCTCGACGACCCGCGCTTCAGCATCCCGCTGACGATTTGCGTCGCCGGGATCACCGGCGCGATCGGAGCGGCCCTGCTGCTGGCCTGGATTCCCCAGCCGCCCGCGATTGTCCTTCGCCTGGCGTCCCTCTTGCATCTGCACATTGCCATCGACAAGATGTACGTGGAAGCGCGCCACTATGCGCGGAGCTTTCGCCTGATGGCCGCGGCCATCGGTGTCACCGCGATCAATCAGGGACTGATGGTGTGGTGCTTCATCATCTTCGGCCAAAGTTTAGGGATTTCTAATCTCCATTGGGTGGATTATCTGGTATTTGTTCCTCTGGGAATGCTCGCCACCATGCTGCCCGTGGCTCCGGTCGGATTGGGTGTGGGCCACGTGGCGTTCCTGACGCTCTTCAAGCTTGCCGGAAGCAAGGAGGGCGCAAACCTATTTTCGCTGTACACAGCGATCGTCATCGTCGTCAGCCTGTGCGGCGGCCTCTTCTACATCGGCCACCGCGGCGATACGGCGTGATAAAATCGCTCGCGCTCTGGGGAGGAGTCTTCATGTCCAAACGCCTTGTTTCCCTGCTTGCCGTCCTTTCTTTGGCCTTGCCGATGCAAGCCGCCGTACTGATTCATTTGACCTTTGACGAGATGACCGACCAGTCGTCGGCGATCTTCCTGGGCCGCTGCGTGGATGTCCGCAGCGCCTGGAGCAACGGCGATATCGTCACCCACAACGTTTTTGAGGTGACCGATTACTACAAGGGAAATCTCGGCTCGCGCGTCACGCTCACCGAGCTGGGCGGACAAGTCGGGAACACCGTGGCGGCGTACTCCGGCATTCCCAGGTTCCGAGTGGGAGAGGAAGCGGTGCTGTTCGTGTGGACCGGTCCCGGCGGATCGCACCAGGCGCTCGGGCTGCCGCAAGGGAAGTTCCGGATCAAGCGCGACGCGAAGAGCGGGGACATATCGTTGACTCAGACTTCCGCCGGCGAGCCGATGGTCGAGCCGCCGCAGCATTCGCATCGCGAGAGCGTGGAATCGCTCTCGTTTCCCCTGGCGGCGTTTCGCGGCCGGATCGCGCTTGCACTACAGCGTCGTTCGGGAGTGTCTCGATGAGGCGGCGGGAGAAAATCCTCGCGCTGGCGGCGCTGGCCTTCTGCGCTCCGGCCTGGTGCTATCACACCTTCGGCTTCTACAACACGTCGGTGTCGCCGAACACCTATATCGTGACGCATTACGATGTCTCGAAACTCGCCAACTCGACCATTACGTTTTATCTGTCGACGCAGCCTCCGCTGGCGATGGCTCCCAACGATTCGCTCGAAAGCTTGATGAGCGAGGTCACGGAAGCCGCGTCGATCTGGAACAGCGTGACCTCGTCCTCTCTGCGCGTGGCCTTCGGCGGTTACACAAAAGTGACGGGCACGAATTCGACGAATCCCATGGGCACGCTGCGCTTCACATCGAACCTTCCTCCCGGCGCGGCCGCCGTGGGCGGGCCGATCTTCTTTATGCCTTCGGGGGCGCCCGCCTACGTGCCCATTTCGTTCTCCCAGGTCCTTCTGCCCATCGACATGAGTCGTACGCCCACGGCGTCGAACACTTTTCTGACCATCCTGGTTCACGAGATTGGGCACAGCCTCGGAGCGCAGCACAGCATGACTTCGGCGGTGATGTACCAGTCGGTGCTGACTCCGCGCTCCCGGCCGCTGACCGAAGACGACATCGCGATGATCTCGACGCTCTATCCGACGGCTTCCTTCACGTCGTCCACTGGATCGATTTCCGGACGGGTGACGACCGCGACCGGTTCGGGAGCCGCCATGGTTGCGGTCACTGCCTTCACCGACAGCGCGGCGATCGGCGTTTTTACCAGACCCGACGGCACGTTTACGGTCTCGGGCCTGCCGCCGGGAAGTTACCGGATGATGGTGGAGCCGTTGAACCACGGCGCAGCGCCATCTCCGCTGGCGGACGATCCCAACGATCCTGACGACCTGGTCTTTTCGCCGATCCTCGGCGGCGCCACGGTGACCATCAACACGAAAATCGACTCGGTATTCTTTGGCGCGGGAGGCGCGGCCGCAAAAGATCCATCCGGCGCGGCCTCCTTCACCGTTGCCGCCGGGCAAACGACTCCCGGCGTGAACGTGACGGTCGGCCCGCGCGGACCTCTCGGTCTCGAGACCGCCACGATTTCTTCGTTCCCCGGTTCGCGAGGGATCGCGGAAGTCTGGGTTCCGCAGAACGGCAAAGTCTCGGTGAGCGCCTCGGGGATCGGCTTATCGACGCCGGGCCTGACGGTGGGCTTTGTGGGCGCGGATTTCAGCGTGGGATCGATCCTGGTCGGAGCGAGCACCTCATCCGTCTTCAGCAGCAGCGTGCAATTCGATCTGCAAGCGGGACCGAATGCCGCCCTCGGAAGTCATCCTCTGATTTTCAGGAACGGCGCCGACACGTTTATTTCCTCCGGCCAGGTCAGAGTCGTGTCCGGCGGCCCGCCACTCATCTCCGCAGTTCTGCCTTCGTCGGGTTCGGCCGGCTCCGTGGTGACGATCTCAGGAAGCAACTTTGGCAGCGGCGCCCAGGTATTTTTCGAGGGCATGCCTGCCACCGTGACTTCCCGGTCCTCGACGCAGTTGGTGGTCCAGGCGCCGCAGGGAAAGGGCGCGCACCCCGCCGCGGTATTCGTCGCCAATCCCGATGGGCAGGGTTCGGAGTTTCTGAGCGACCCGCCAACGTTCACATTCAACCCGGCGCCAACCGCTTCGGCTACTCTGAATCCCGGCATCGGACGTATCGGCAACACCGGCACAGTCACGGTCGTCGGAACCAATACAAATTTCCGCCAGGGGATTACCGCCGTCGGCTTTGGGTCAGGGGATATCGTCGTGAACTCGATTCGCGTGGACAGCCCCGTATCGCTCACCGTCTCCTATCGGGTGCTCTCTGAAGTCGATGCCGCGACCTTTTCGGTGACCATCATTACCGGCGAGGAAGTGATCTTTCTTTCTGACAGCTTTAAGCTGACCACGGAGGGTCCGTTCTCGCTGGTGGTTGTGAGCGGGGCCAATCAGTCAGGAAGTTCGGGAGCGGCCCTACCCGACCCGCTCGTCGTGCAGGCTTCCGACGCCAATGGGAACGTGGTCGCTGGTGTCACAGTGACCTTTACGCCGGCGCTGGGAGGCGGAACGGTTTCGCCGGCGACGGCGGTGACCAATGCCGCCGGACAGGCATCGACCAAACTCACCCTGGGTCCCGGCGGAGGCTTGAACATCGTTTCCGCGACCGCCCCCCAGTTCGCGCCCGCGGCATTCCTGGCCGGCAACCTGAGCCTCCTCGTGGCAACTGCGGGCGGAGGACAAACGGGCCCGCCGGATAATCCGCTCCCGACGCCGCTCAAAATGACAGTCTTCGCCGGCTCAGGCTCGAATCCCGTGGCCGGTGTTCCCATTGTCTGGAAAGTTGTGTCCGGCGGCGGCATGCTGCAATCGGCGAAGACGATCACGGACACCGCCGGTGCGGCAACCGCAACATGGGTCCTTGGACCGGCGGCCGGCACGCAGACGGTGGGGGTCAGTCCGCTGGGATACGAACCCTTTAACCTGTCGGCCACGGCAACCGTCGGTACGACGCAACCGGGCGTGACCGCGGCCGGTTTCGTGGATGCCGCGGGGTTCGGCCGGGGAATCTCTGCCGGCGTAATCGCCGCGGTCTTCGGAACAGGTCTGAGCACGCTCAGTTCGGTCGTTTCGCCGGGTCTCGCGCCTGATTCGAATCGCCTGAATTCTGTTTTCAGCGGGACGCGCGTCGCCTTCGACGGCGTTCCGGCCCCCTTCTTCTTCCTGAGCTCGGGGCAGTTGGCCGTGCAGGTGCCGTTCGAAGTGGCCGGCAAGACGTCGAGCCAGGTGGTTGTGAGCCTCAACGGCAACGCCGCGCCGGCTGTGACGGTGCCGATTCAAACGGCGTCGCCGGGATTGTTCACCAATCCGAGCGGCAGCACGCCTGTCGTGGCGCAGAATATCGATGGCGCCATCAATACCGGCGCGAATCCCGCGGGGCGGGGAACGGTCATCACGCTCTACGCCACGGGGCTCGGCCCGCTGACGCCGGCCATCGCCACCGGCAAGCAGGCGTACAGCAGCGTTCCTTTGGCGCAATGCGCGGAGAACCCCGTGGTGACGATCGACGGCGCGTCTGCGCCGGTTGCCTTCTGCGGACTCGTGCCGACACTGGTGGGACTCTGGCAGGTCAACGTCACCGTACCCGCGGGAAGCACGACCGGCGCGCTGCCTCTGGTCCTGACGACCGCGGGGCAGAAGGCGAACGCCGTCACCTTGTTTGTGAAGTGAGCAGTTTACTGCGCTTGAACATCTGAAATTCCCAGGTCGCGGGACATCGGTTTCTGCGGTACAACGAACCTATGTCCTCGCACGCCCTGGCCGGAGTCAAGAACGATCCGGTCCGCAGTTACCTCCTGCCGGTCCTGGCCGTGAGCCTGGCGCTCGTCGTGCAGGTGAAGGTTGTTCCATCCGATAGCGGCTCGGTCCCATTGCTGGGTTTTATCCTGGCGACGGCTGTTGCGGTCCAGGCAGAACTCGAGGGGCAGTTCGAAGAAGATGATGCCCACCGAACGCCCGACGCTACGGGCGATGCGCAGATAGTGGTCCCGGCTCTTGCGGCTGCAGTTGGTGTTGTCCACCACGATGCGTTTTCCCTCGCGCAGGTTATGGAGCAGGATCTGTTCTTCGATGTTGTGGTAGAGGGGCTCCAATGTGGGTTGCCAGTCGTCGCT
>CAZRND010000121.1:0-14061 GCA_964601345.1 uncultured Acidobacteriota bacterium
AGATCTGGATCTCGAACGCCGGCTACGCGGGCGTCTTCACCGTGTTCGCGAAGGTGCCCACCGAGGTCGACGGCAAGAAGAAGGATCGCGTCACGGCGTTCATCGTCGACGCGCACGCGCCCGGCGTCTCGCTCGGCAAGATCGAGGAGAAGATGGGCATCAAGGCGAGCGACACCCGCGCCATCACCTTCGAGAACGTGAAGGTGCCCGTCGAGGACCTCCTCGGCGAAGTCGGGCACGGCTTCAAGATCGCGCTCGAGGTGCTCAACTCGGGCCGGCTCGGGCTTTCCGCCGCGTCGACGCGCGGCGCGCAGCACATTCTCGAGATCGCGCTGCAGTACGCGAAGCAGCGCGAGCAGTTCGGCCGACCGATCGGCTCGTTCGAGATGATCCAGCGCAAGTTTGCGTCGCTCGCGGTGGACGTGTACGCCTCCGACGCGGCCTGGATGGTCACCGCGGGGATGGTCGACCGCGGCGGCATCGACTTCTCGCTCGAAACCGCGGCGTGCAAGGTGTTCGCGTCGGGGCTCGTCTTCCGCGCGGCGAACGAGGCGCTGCAGGTCGCGGGTGGAATCGGCTACTCGAAGGAAGCACCGTACGAGCAGGCCGTGCGCGACGCGCGCATCAACCTGATCTTCGAAGGGACAAATGAAATTCAGCGCGCGCTCATCGCGCTTTCGGGACTGCAGCAGCCTGGCGAGGAGCTGAAGGCCATCGGCAAGGCGTTCAAGTCACCGCTCAAGTCGATCGGCGCAATCAGCAGCTTCATCCAGCGCGAGGGGCGCAAGCGACTCACGAAGCCCGAGTTCGAGCGCGTGCACCCCGCACTTGCGGCCGAAGCAGAGATGGTCGCGGAGAACATCCACGACCTGGCGCTCGCCGTGGAGCGTTCGCTCTTCCGCCACGGCAAGGACATCATCGAGCGACAATTCGACCAGGAGCGCATGGCGAACGCCTGCATCGACATCTACGTCGCGAGCGCGACGCTCGTGCGCGCGAGCTGGGCGATCGAGCGCGCCGGCGGTCCGGAGAAGGCCGCCGCCGATGTCGATCACGCGAAACTCTTCGTTCCCATGGCGGCGCGGCGTGCGCGGCGCGCGGTTCGTGCGCTCGATCGCAATCAGGACGCGCGCCTCAAGGCCATCGCCGAGCGCGCGCTGGCAAGCGGTCAGCTCACGGTGACGGTGCCGACGGACGAATAGGCGTATCGGAGCGACGTACGGCTCAGCAGTTAGGCGCTGTCAAACACTGTTTCGCTCGCCCGAGTGTAACGTTTTTTTGAAGTCGGACTGTGTCTGACAGCCGTCTAGTGTCTTCGTCATGCGCGAGTTACGCCGCATGATGTCAGAATCAGGTCACGCCTTGGATCTCACGCTCGAACGAGCGCACTTGCGCGAAGGGGGGGGGGACGGTGAATCGTGCTTCCATCCTTACCCCAGAGTCTGTTCGTGACGCCCCCAACTCGCCGCAGCAACTATGCTCCCGCGTTTGGAATGGTCCTCGCCTCGCTGCTCGTGGGGGCGTGCAGCGATGTCACGCGGACACCAACCCGTCAGTCGAGCCGGCTTAGGCCGGGGTCGGCGGCAAGCAGCGCCACTTCGGGAGACCACATCCCGATGCTCGATGATTTGCTCGAACAAGTGAACTTGGTGGCACCAGGTTTTGCGGGCTTGCACTGGAGTAGCCCGGGCGTGCTCGTGATTCATACAACGCCAGAAGCGTCGACCGCCCTCGTACAGCAAGCCGTGCGGATCATCTTCAAGGATCTGGCTTGGGACCGGGTGAAGAGTGTCGTGTTTCGCTCGGCGAAGTTTGATGTGCTGACGCTCCAGAATTGGCGCGCGCGAGTGACCGAGATTGTTGGGCCAAACGAGTTCATCTGGTCTGACTTTGACGAGACAAGCGATGTCGTCCGCGTGGGAGTTGCGGAGTCCGCCGACTTGGCGGACCTGGCGCTTCGGGCCGCCGCGCTCGGCGCGCCGGCTGGCGCCGTTGTTTTTGAACACAGCAAACCCATCGTACCGCTGGCATACCTTTCCGCGCAGCATCGGCCGACGGTCGGTGGCCTGCTCATCTCGCTCTACGACACCGTGATTACTCGAAAGTACGGTGCCGGCGAGTACGCTCAGTGCTCAATCGGCGCAAATGTTCGTCTAAGCACTGATCAATCGAATGAGTATTTCCTCACTGCGGCTCATTGCAGTAACGAGGACAACATTTTCACCAGTGACGGCGCGACTGTGTTTCAGCCGGATAGCGCGACGAACTCCACCGCAATCGGAGTCGAGGTATCCGTTCCGGGCGCTCGAACCGGCTTGAGTGGTTGCCCGACGGGGTATACCTGCAAGTACAGTGATGCGGCGCTCTATCAATACAATAGCGCGAGCTATTCGAATTTCGCGTACATCGCGCGCGACTCGTCGTTCACGAGCACGTGGGGTGTTAACGGATCACGCTTTCGTGTAGACAGTTTTCACGTGGTCAGCGACATACCTGAGGCGTACCTCCTTGCGGCCGACACGGTGAACTACGACACGTGGATGCACAAAGTGGCGAGCACCACTGGGTGGACTTGGGGCCAACTCAAACACACGTGCATGACCATCGCATACTCGGGAAGCAAGGCGCTGCTCTGCCAGTATGGCGCTGCCGCGTACGCGGATCACGGTGACAGCGGCGGACCAATGTTCTGGTGGATGTGCTGCAATCCAAACGAGGCGTGGCTAGGTGGCATACTCCACACTGTCTCGTCAATACCAGACTGGCACACGATCTTCTCGTCGATTACGGGTATTAAGAACGATATCGCCAATCTTGTCACCTACTGAACTTCGCTCGGTCTGTCAGCGTGGTCGTCGCAGCCACCAGGAGGTCAGCAATGTCCATTCGCCATGCAGTCATCGCAGCCGTGTTGGCAAGCGGAGCCATCGCGTGCTCCAATCGCGGGCCGACAACTGGGGCGACAACCATCGTTGTCGCGATTGAACCATCATTTCGGACGATCAACGCTTGCGCGTCAATTCAGCTCAGTGCAGCAGCAACTGATGGCGCGGGAACCGCCGTTTCACCCGACTCGGTGCGGTGGACGAGCAGCGATGCGACGACGGCGTCTATCAGCTCGTCAGGTATGTTGCACGCGCTGAAAGCTCCTGCGGGCGTGACGATAACCGTCCTCGCGTTCCGCGGCGCAGCGCATGGAACGACGAGCGCGACGTTTGCGATCGCGGAGCCGCTGGTTAATCCGCCCCCTACGTGCACTTCGAATTGAAGGCGGTCAGTGCAACGTTCGGCGGTACACTGGCCGCGCCTACGCTTCCGGCCTGAGCTTCTTGTACGCCGCGATCGCGTTGCGAAGCGCCAGCAACGCCGACGCTTCGAGTTCGTAGTCCATCGTCAGTTCGCCGAGCTTGCCCGACGAATGCTTGGCCAGCTTCGTCGACGTGTGGTCGCAGTCGGCGTGCCGGCGGTTGTAGTCGCGCGACGCATGCCACAGCGCGTTGGCCGCATGCCAGAAGGCGTCGTCCTTCGCGCCCTTCCCGCCTGAAGCTGAAGCCTCGTAGAGCTCCGCGCGCGCCTTGAGATGCTGGTGCGCGAGCTCGCAGAGCGCCGTGGCTTCCTGCATCTCGGTGTGGTGCGCGCCACGCTCGTTGAGCTTGGCCACCCGTTCATGCTGCCGCGCCGCCTCGCCCGCCGCGCCACAGAGCGCGTCGGATGCGGCGTCGAGCGGAACCGGAAGGCCGGTGCTGTCTCTCGGGGTCGTGGACTTGACGGTCGGCATGAAGCGTACGACGCAGGTTGGGGAGCCGAACAATTGCCCCGACGTCCCCTGCCGACAAGCCCGGGGGCGAACCTTAACGGAGCTCGCCTACCCTGAAATGGAGGGGCCAGCGGATCCGGCGAGTGCGAAGCGGCGACCCCCACGCCTCGCTCAATGCGGCCTCGAACGCCTGGACGGGTTCCTCGCCCCTCGCGGCGATGCACTTCGCCACACCGGACCAGGTGCGCACGTAGCCGAGGAACTCGCCGAGCGTCCAGTCCTCGGCGATCTCGAAGGGCGGGACCGCGTACTCGTCGATCGGCAGCGCGATGCCGCGATACCCCTCCTCAACGTGCCGCCGCTCGCGCGGCCAGTAGGGGCCGATCACGATCGAATAGAAGTGGTCGAAGATGTCGTCGAGATCGGGGCCGAGTCGACAATTGGAATAGCACCAGGCGGCGAAGAGGCCGTTCGGGACGAGCACGCGGCGCGCTTCATCAACGAGGGCGTCGACGTCGAGCCAGTGCAGCGCCTGCGCAACGGTGACGAGCCCCACGGTCTGCGGGTCGAGTTTTGTGTCGTAGCTCGTCACGGCGTACTTCACGCGCGGATGCGCCGCCGCCGCCGCGATCATCTCTGCACTTGCGTCGGTCGCGAGCACGCTCGCGAATCGCGACGCGAGGTACGTCGCCGCCTGACCGTTGCCGGTCGCGCAGTCCCAGCAGAGCCGCGTGCTCGGCGAGAGCACGGCGAGATAGTGAAAGAGCGCCGGTGGATACTCCGGCCGCGCTTCGCGATAGAGCGCCGAGCGCGAGCCGAAGTGGTCGGTGAACTCCTTCCGTCCGCTCACGGCGTGGCCTTGTCCTCCGCGACGAAGGCGAGCCAGTCGCCCTTCGGGCTCACCGCGAGCCGCGTGATGCCGCGCGCACCGAAGGCGTTGAAATCCGCGATCTGCGACCAGCCGCCGTCGATCCAGAGATAGATGTTCGATCCGCTCGCCGTGATGAGCGAGCCCTGCGGCGTCCAGACGTGGTAGTCGGCGCCCTTCGGCGATTGCGCGATGCGGCGTGTTGTCTTCGTGCGCACATCGACTTCCGTGATCCACGACGGCTTGCCGCGCTCCTGCTGGAGGTATGTGAACGCACCGCGTCCCGGAACGCGCACGAGGGCGCGTCCGATGTCGCGGGCGAGCACTTCGGATTTGCCGGTGCGGTCGTCGGCAAGCTGGAGCGTCGCAGGATTTCCGAGCACGAAGAGCCCGAGCGTGTGGTCGCCGATCCAGACGTGATATCCGACGGGCTTCACCTTCTCGAGCACGAGCGACGCGCTCCCCTGACCATGTAAGGGGTAGCGCCAGAGTCGCTGCGTGGAGTCGGGCTCCACGCGAATCACGGAGAACGATTCACCATCGGGCGTGACGGTCGGCGAATACACGCTCTTCTGCGCCCACGTGAGCCGCACCGGCGTCCCACCCGCGACGGGAACCTTCCACGCGTCGCCCTGTCCGTCGTCGCCGATCACCGTGTAGAGCACGGTCTTTCCGTCGGGCGTAAACGAGGGCTGGTTGTCGTAGCCCGTGCGGTGCGTGAGGTTCACCGGCTCGCCGAAGTGGATCGCGCTCCCCATGTCGTGCATCGAAACGACCCAAACGTCCGTGGAAGGACGCGCTTGCGCGCGCATTGCGTGCGGGAGGAGCGCCAGGAGCAGGATCGCCGACGCCGCCGGCAGCCGCTTCTCGATCGCTTCGAGCCGCTTCAGCAGCTCCTCGCGGAATTTCTCGCTCGTCGTCGGCTCCTTCTGCGTGAAGCTCAGCGCGCCGCTCACCTCGAGCCGCGCGTGGTCGACGTCGTGGATGTCCTGGATTCCCTGCTTCCTCGCGGCCGACACGAGTTCCTCCATCGTCACGCAGTTATGCGCGAGCGCCGGGCGCAACACCTTGCCGTCGCGGATGAGGTCCTCTGGCCGCCCCTCGATAGCGCGCCGGAGCCGCGGATGCTTGTACGCGTACTTGACCAGGCGATCGTTGATGATGAAGAGCACGAGCGCTCCGAGCAGCCCGCCGATGAGCGAGTTGTCGTTCCCGATGATGGCGTTCTGCACCGTGTTCGAGAGCAGGAGCAGCACGATGAAGTCGAGCGGGTTCAGCTGCCCGAGCTCGCGCTTCCCGAACAATCGCAGTCCCGCGATCAGGAAGCCGTAGACCAGGATCGTGCGCGCCACCTTCTCCACCACCGGCACGCCGAACGTGAACAGGTCGCCCCAGATCTCCGTCATTGCATCCTCCGATGCCCGCTGATTCCCGCGTGACTTACCCTGTGACGCGCGCCGGCTGGATGACGCCGCGGCACTCGCCGAACCCGATGCGCGCGGCGCCGTCGCGTTCGCACCACGCGCGCATGATCACTTCGTCCCCATCCTCGAGGAACTTCCGAGACTCGCCATTCGGCAGCGCGACCGGCTCCGCGCCGCGCCGCGTGAGCTCGAGCAGACAGCCGCGAGAGTCGTCCGTTTCGCCGGAGATCGTTCCCGAACCAAGCAGGTCGCCCGCGCGCAGGTTGCACCCACCGCTCGCATGGTGCGTCACCATCTGCGCGGGAGACCAATAGAGTGAGCGCGCCTCTGACTTCGAGAGGCGATGCGGCGCCGCGCCGGCAGCCCGCATCTTCGCGGTCACCAGCGATACTTCGAGGGTCACGCCGAATGCGCCGCGCGCGCGATCACCCGCGTCGTCGAGATAGGCGAGGGGCTTCGGCTCGTCGGCGCCACGCGCCGCGAGCGGCGCGCGAAATGGCTCGAGCGCGTCGAGTGTCACCACCCAGGGTGACACGGTTGTAAGGAAGTTCTTCGAGAGGAACGGGCCGAGCGGCTGGTATTCCCAGCTCTGCACATCGCGCGCGGACCAGTCGTTCATCACGCCGAGGCCGAAGATGCGCTCTTCCGCCCGGGCGATCGGAACGGCTTCGCCGATCGCGTTGTCGCCACCGATCCAGATCGCGAGCTCAACTTCGTAGTCGAGATTCTTCGCCGGGCCAAAGGTCGGCGCGCCTTCCGCGCCGGCCCGCGTCTGCCCCATCGGACGACGCACGGGCATTCCGCTCGCCACCACCGACGACGCGCGCCCATGATAGCCGATCGGTACCCACTGGTAGTTGGGCAGCAACGGATTGTCGGGCCTGAACAGCGCTCCCACGCGGCGCGCATGATGGATCGACGCGTAGAAGTCCGTGTAGTCGCCGATCTCCGCGGGGACGAGCATCGACACGCGCGCTGCGGGCACGAGGATCCGGTCGCGGAGCGTGCGTGTCGGCTCTGCGTCAGATCCGCCCGCGGCCAGCATTCGGCTCACCTGCGCGCGCACGGCGCGCACATCGCCGCGGCCGAGCTCCATCAGGCCATTGAGCGACCAACTCTGCAGGGCGTCGCGGATCGCCGGGTTGAGCATGTCGAAGCACCCGGCGCGCGCGGTCTCGAGGCAGTCAAGCACCTGGTCGCCGATCGCGACGCCGACGCGCGGCCGCTCCTCGAACTCGTGACGGAATGTTCCGAACGGAAGATTCTGGATCGGGAAGTCCGTCGCGCCGTCGTTCGCGGACTCAACCCACGATTTGAGCGACGGGTCGTTCGCGTCGTCGGTGCGTGCGCGATCGATCACAGCATCGCTCCTTCGCGCAGCTCGGCGACGGGCTCGTCGAACGAGCATGAGCCGAATGACGCGATGGTCGTTTCCCGCGCGCCCGCGATCTCCTCCATGGCAAGCGCGCGCCCCGACGGCAGCACCACGGCTGTCGGCCCGACGGAGAACCCGCGGCGCGCCTCGAGGATCGCCGTTACTTCGGCCTCATCGCCCCCCGCGCGCGCCGCGGCGCTCGCCAGGAGAACATTCAGGAAACCAAACATCGTTCCCCGCGGCGCGTTCGGTTCGTATGTGAGCGCGTACTCCGCACGCAGCGCGTGATGCAGTCCGGCGGTGGCCTTGAACCGCACGCCGGCGCCGGCGCAAACGACCATGAACCGCGCGACGTTCGCGGCGGACGGAATCGACCCAGGCGTCACACCACCGGTGCGAATCTTCGCGCCGACCTTCACGCGCTTGAGCGCGGCGACGACAGGCGCGGGGTCGTCGGTCGCGTTTACCTCGGCGAATATTTCGTACGCAGAGAGTGCACCGAGCTGCACGGCATCCGCCGCGCTCACAACAGGCGTTTCGACGGCGTCAATCACCGCGCGCGCGCCGAACGACGCATTGAAATTCGCGAGCGCCGCTGCGTCCGGCGCCTTGGCGATGACCGCGAGATGCCACGGATCGCCGTGCGACTCAGGTAGCGTCGCGATGAACTCGCCTAACCGCGCGACGGGAAGGACGAATCGTCCGAGCATCCACGACTCCGCCGACTCACGATAGGAAGCGTAGCGCGCGACGGCGTCGGCCATGCCGAGCGACGCGGGCGGAAAAAGTCCCGCGTAGTCGATCGCGCCGGACATGAGGGCGCGGATGGCCGTCCGCGGAGTCGCGGCCACGGATGTCACGCGGTGACCGCGTCGGTTTTCGTCCGCCATGTCATCGCCCATCGGGCCGTGGCACCGGGCTCGATCCACCGCGCCGTTTCCCACGCGCCAAGCGCATCCGAAAGCGCCTCGGGCGCGCCGAGGCATGGGCCGAGCGTCACGGTGGAGTAGGTGCGCGGCCGCGAGAGCCGCAGCAGCGGGCGCTTTCGTTCCGTCGGCGCAAGCACGCCGCGATTGATCCAGATGCCGGCGTGCGAGAGTTCGCGTCCGTGCACGCGCATCTCCAGCTCCACCGCGCCCTCGCGCAGTGTGATCGACGTCTCCGTGCGCGGCAGCTCGACGAACATCGTGCATGCAAACCGTTCGCCGAGCGACGCCGGCCGCGACACGTCCACGAGCCGCCCTCCAGCGCGTATGCGAGGCCACGCGTGCATCGTGTCGCCCTTCGCGAGGCCCACTCCGTCGGCCATCCAGACGCGCGTCTTCGCTCCCTTCGGAAGAATGAGCTGCGTCGCCTCCGTCAGCGGGAACACCGGATGCGCCGCCCAGAGGAAGGGCATTCGCGTGTCACCCGTGTTCGTCGCGGCATACGAGAAATCGACCATCCCGTCGGGACGCATCGTGATCTCACGCGTGAACCCCAGCGTGAGCGGCGCGATCTGCCAGGCGCAGCGCGCCGAGTTTCCGAACTCGCCCGTGCCGACGCCGGTGTCGCACTGCTGCCGCCAGAGCGCGCCGCGCTCGGCGATCTTCGCGCCCGCCGCGCCGTCGATCCAGCCGGGCAGCTTGCACGCCGCGATCGTCGGAAAACATTCGTCGAGCCCGCCCGAGCCCACCGCCTCGCCGAGCGACGCGTCCTCGTCGGCGATCGTGAACGCCCGGTCCGGATTGTGCCAGAGCCACTGGCGCCCGCCGAGCATGAGGTCGCGCACGCGCCCGCCAAGCGCGGGGAGGAGCGTCACGGTAGAGGCGCCCGCCGTCAGTGTCGCGTAGCCGGGCTCATTCACTGGTGGCGCCTCGCCGGGGGCGATCACGCGTGGATGGTCAGCCCACCAGCGCCGGGTCGACGCCGCGCGTGCGGAGGACGCGCGCCACGGCATCGCCAATCTTGTTGTTCGGCGTGCTCGCGCCGGCGGTGAGCCCCACGCGAACGGGCCCTCCCGTCGGCAGCCAGTCCTGCGTAGCCACCTCGTCGTGCGTGCCGACCGGGAGGTGCCGGATCACGCCCGTGTCGGCCTCGATGCAGGTGGCGTCGGCGATATGGTACGTGCGCACGCGCTCTGCGCAGATCGCCGCGAGCGACATCGTGTTGCTCGAGTTGTATCCGCCGATCACCAGCATGACGTCCAGCGGCTCCTCGAGGAGCGCGTTGACGGCGTCCTGCCGGTCCTGCGTCGCGCTGCAGATCGTGTCCTGCATACGGAAACGCCGCTTCGTGTCTTCCTCACCGTATTTTTTGACGAACGCCGCGCGGAAACGCGCCGCGATTTCGACCGATTCGGTGCTCAACATCGTCGTCTGGTTCGCGACGCCCAGCAGTGTCAGATCCTTGTCCGGATCGAAACCCGTCGAGACGGCTTTCGCGAATTTCTGCATGAACGCTTCGCGGTTGCCCTTGCCCAGGATGTAATCGACTGCGTAATCAGCTTCGTCAAGATCGCGCACAATCAGATATTTTCCACCGGCGCGGCTGGAGGTCGCGATGGTCTCTTCGTGATTGTATTTTCCGTGGATGATGCTGGTGTACTGGTCCTTCGCGTACTTTTCGACGTTGTTCCAGACGCTGACCACCGCGCCACAGGTCGTGTCGACCAGCACGCAGCCTTTCGCGCGCAGCATGTCGATTTCCTTGATCGCCGCGCCGAATGCCGGCAGCACGACCACGTCGTCTTTCTTGATGTCGTTGTACGTCTCGCCCTGGTTGAGCTGGCCCGAGAGGAAAATGAAGCCCATCTCTTTGAGGCGCTTGTTCACGGAAGCGTTGTGAATGATTTCGGTGGTGATGAAAACGCGTTTGTCGGGAAAGCGGTGGCGCGTCTGGTAGGCCATGTCGACCGCGCGATCCACGCCGTAGCAGAAGCCGAATTCCTTGGCGAGGCGGATGGTCACGTTTCCGCGCGTAATCTGGTGTCCCTTGGTGCGGAAGAAATCGACCACGCGGCTGGCATACTGCGATTCCAGCAGCGGCTTGACGGTGTCCTTCAGCCCAAAACCCTTACGGTGATACTCACCCATTTTTTATGGCTCCCCTCGCTGACGATCGATCAAGAACGGCACGAGCATAGCATAAAATCCTGAAATTCCTAGATTGAATTGGCCGCTTGCTTATCCATCAATTGGCCTGTAATCATATCGTCCTCAATTCTGGATCAATCGAAAGGAAAATCATGCCCGACGCAAAAGCAGCAGGTGAAAAGTTTCTGGCCGAAAATGCAAAGAAGCCCGGCGTAGTCACGCGGCCGAGCGGCCTTCAGTACAAGATTATCGTCGACGGCACCGGCGCAATGCCGACAAAGCGCTCGACGGTCACGACCCATTATCGCGGAACGCTGATCAATGGCAGCGAATTCGACAGCTCGTACGCGCGGAACGAACCGTGCTCCTTTGGCGTCGGCCAGGTCATCGCCGGCTGGACCGAAGCGCTGCAGCTCATGAAAGTCGGATCGAAGTGGGAACTGTATATTCCGTCGAACCTCGCCTACGGCTCCAGCGGCGCCGGCCCGGACATCGGACCGAACGAGACGCTGATCTTCACGGTCGAGCTGCTCGCTGTGCGAGGTTGAGAATTCGCAACGCCGTGAGTTTTTTTCACTGACATAACAGAAGCGTTTGGCCCTCCAATCGCAATAACAGTGCGGCTGATAAGTTTTCCGCACGTCGTGTGGCGTTACTTCTAGGAAGCACCGCCATAAGAACTTACAGATTTTTGAGAAAATTGAAATTTTCATCTGGAATTCGGGCACATGTTCGTGCATATACTCTCTATCGCATTTCGTAAGAAGAAGTCTGGGGGCGCATTTGGCCAGGCGAAATTGGTCAAAGGCGGGGGCGGGCTTTTGACGATTCTTTCTGTCAGAAGCCTTGTTGAGCCCGTAGAACGGAAAAGGACCGCGATGACCGTCAGAGCACTTTTGAGCCTCGCTCTTGTCCTCAGCGTCACGTCTATTTTCTCCACTCGCAGCGCCGCCGCTGCAGAAAAAGATGACGGCCCTCTCGCGCTGCTCGCCGAATCTCCGCCCGATGGCACCAAGATCGCAACTAAGCTTGCCGAGACATTTTTGAACGACGCACAGTTCAAACAGGAAGTGAAAAAACTGCGCGAGCGCTACGAAGACTGGGAGAAAGACACCCAGGGTGACATGGCGCGCTACCTGAATGACCGCCTGATCATCGTGGCGCTCGGTGCCGCAAACGGAAAGATCGACAAAATTCAGCGCGGCATCCTCTGGCTGGCCTTCTACAAAGAATTCGAACAGGAACAGCCTGGCATCGTTGCGAAATTCATGCGCGAACATCAGGGCACACTTTCAAAACTCTTCACGGACTTCACCTGGGAGAAAGCCTCCCAGTACATCAAGAACAAAGAGTGGCGCAAGGATTACGAAGAGCAGCGCAAGAAAGCTGAAGTGGAACTTTCAAACGAACCGGCGACTGCCGCCAACGATTAATACCGTAGGGCAGACATTCCTGTCTGCCAGGCAGGCAAGAATGCCTGCCCCACCTTATTCTTCCTCGACACCATCCAGCGCAGAGACCGCCAGCGCGCGCTTCTTCTTGGAGTCCTCAACCAGCTTTGCGCGCTCCTGTTTTACCCACTCATTCCACGCCGCCGGATCTTTGGCCACGTTCACATTCTCGAACGGAGTGACCTCGCGAATCGTGATGTAATAAATGTCGCCTTCGACGCGCAGACTTTTCGCATCGAGAACCACGCCTGTCAGAAAACTTCGCACCACCGGGTCGTACGAATCGCCGGAGATGTCATAGTCGGCCACGTAGCTCCGCATATTTCCGACGAACATATTGGCGCGCGGGCCGGCGCCCCATGTCTCTTTCCAGTGCTCGATGATGACCTCAAAAATCCGCGGGCCGCCGATGGCTTTCATCGCAGCCGCCGCGTTCGCACGGACGAGCTGATCCTCGGCCCGCAGCGCGGTGACCAGGATCTTCGGCGTGCGATCGTCGCCGCGAACCACCAGCGCCTTGCGCGCGAGGTCTCTGACAGAACCATCGCCATCGGCGACCGCAACGCGCGCCAGCGCAACCAGCCCCTGCGCTTTCGGATCATCCGAGGGCGAGACATGCGCCAGATCTTTCAGCGCCTGCTTGCGCTCGGGCGTGTCCTCGGGATTGAGCACCAGATCTGACAAAAGCGTCGTACGTTCACAAGCTTTTAACCCGTTCCAGCTGTCGCGAGCCTTGGCATCGCCCGAGACCGCCAGCCGGTACGTCTTGAGCTGCTCGAAATGCTCAGCCCGCTTGATGGCCTCCGGCGAAAGGCCGATCCGCATGTCTTCGTCGTTTGGCTTTGGCGGCGCCGGTTTTGGCGCGCGCGGAGGCGGCCGCTCGCCGGCGGAAACAAACGGCAAACCGCAGAGGACGCAGAGGACGCAAAGGAATTGTTTATAAACTGTCATATTGCTCTCTGTCTCTCAGAACTCACTTAATGCCCAGCGCGCCCGCTGTTACTTTTTCCTTTTTAATTTTTACTTTTTACTTCTTTACGGCGCATTAATTCGATCCCGCACAGACCGTTTCTCGCGCCAACTCTCGCGGTCGTCGGCCGTAACTTCACCCATTTTCTCGCGGTACCAGTTGATCCAGCCGTAGGGCAGATTTCCGAGATCTTTTCCCGCGATCTGTTTCAATAATTGCGCCGCCGGGCTGTCGAGGTCCGTCGCGACGCCCTGCACGTCGCTCTTCGGCAGGAAGAGCGGCATTTTCGCGCCATACGGTCCGATCGGAAGATTGTAATCTGGCTGCATCCCGCGATTCGGATCGCTGACGTTCGCTGTGACGTTCGGCATCGGAATGGCTCGCACAAGCGCCGCGAGCACGCGGTTGTCGTCGATTTCATGCAGTGCTGTGCCGCCGCGCTGCGTTCCGTTTTGCGATGTGCTGAGCGCGATCAAATGCCGGATCGCGCGGTCATCCTGCGTGCGCCGAATCGTGTTGCACGCTTCGCGCCGCGCTTCAGGATACGGATCGTTCATCGTAACCCACGCGATTGTCTGCGCCGCCTGTTCGCTCAGCGGCCCGAGATCTCCCAGCGCCCGCAGGATTCCAATGTGCGTCCACTCGTCGCTGGGAATTTTTGGATTCAACATTCCGAGCATCACCGGAATGGCCTCGGCCTTCTTCTCCTTTATTAGCTCCAGCGCCGCTTTGCGCCGCGCCAGATCACTGGATCCCAAATCCTTGATTTCGCTGTAGATCTTCGTGACATCTTTTTGCTCAGGCGGCTGCACACTGTCTGGCTGTTTTGGTGCCGCCGGAATGTCTGTGCCCTTTGCCGGCTGCGGCCCGACAATTTTCTTTTCGCGATCGATCTTCGAGATGCGCGTCTTCGCAATCGCGCGCGCTTCGCCGCCGGGAAGTTTCAGATAAACCGCATCGCCGTCCTCGTGGCTGATTTCGCCCTTGATGACACGACCGTCGGTCAGTGTGATGCTGTCCTCGCCGCGCGCCACCGATGTAACACCACTGAGCACACAGAGAGCACACAGGATTTTTAGAAATCTACATTTTGTCATCTCTGTGTTCTCCGTGGTCTCTGTGGTAAAAAATCAGTCCTTGAA
>CAZRND010000122.1:0-13948 GCA_964601345.1 uncultured Acidobacteriota bacterium
CCCAACCGCTGCGCACGAACTCGGTGGCCAGCCAGTCGAGCAGTTCCGGATGGCTGGGCAATTCACCCCGAGCGCCAAAGTCCTCCGCGGTCTTCACCAGGCCCGTACCGAAGTACATTTGCCAGAAGCGATTCACGGTGACGCGCGCCGTGAGGGGATTTGCGGGATCGACGAGCCATCGCGCGAGCGTCAGGCGATCGGCCTTGGTGTCCTCGGGCAGCGCGGGCAGCGCGGCGGGAATGCCGGGCGTGACTTTCTCGGTGGGGTTCGCATAATCGCCGCGCGCCAGAACGAAACTCTCGCGCAGCTTCTTTCCTTCGGCCATCGTCATCACGCTCGGGATCGAATACTCGAGCTGCGTGCGTTCGTCCAGCAGAGCATTTCGCTCGGCGAAGAGTCTTCGCAGATTCTCGGGCGCGCCGCGCGTCAGAAAATCCTCGCGAACGATCGTTTTCTGCATGGACGAGCGCCGCGAAGCTGCGGGTCCGCTCCACAGCACGGCGCGCACAGGCTCATCGACAACCAGGGTCTTGATTTCCGCAGCGGAGAGCAGCCGGTCGTAGACGCGCAGATCGTCGAGCGCTCCCTGGAAGGGAACGTCGCTGGCACGAGCCAGTGCCGGGTTTCCAGACGTCAACGAGCTGTTGTTGTCGATTTCGCCGGTGAGCTCATCCTGCACGATTTCCATTTCGATGGGCTTAGCGTCCACCAGAACTCTGAGGCCGGCGGCCTTGCCCGATCCATCCCAAGACACGGTGTAGTGATGCCAGGGCGAGCTGCCGTCCTGCCCGCTCATCAGCAGCGGCTCGCGCGAGCGAAGGATGATCCCTTCACCCTTGCGGTCCCCCAGGCGAACTTCGAGGCGCGAGGCGCGCCGCAGGTGCGGAAGCGGCCGGGACTCGCCCAAGAGAATCTCGACGCCCCGCCCATTCGCCGCGGAATCGAGCTGCTGTAGGACGGCCATTTCGTGGACGCCGCCTGAGCGGATCCAAGTGGCGATCGTGAACGGCCGCCGCGCTCGGAACGCCGCGATGCGGCCCAGTTCGAGGTGCGCTTCGCCGCCAAGCGATACGGCGCGGCCGGCGGGGCTGTCGGTGTAGCTCACTTCGCCGGAGATCACGCGTCCAGGCTGGTAATGGCCGCTGATATCGGACAGGTTGTTGTCGAATTCGTAGTGCGCCACGAGCCCGTCGCGCGGCGCGAAGGGAAGCGACGAGAGCCGCGTCTTTTCCCACGCCGTCTGCATGGGCTCGATGGCCGTGGGCGCCAGCGACTTGTCGATCGCCTTGAGCGAAGTCTCGATCTCGGCGAATCGCTTGTCCTGTTCCGGTGTGGTCAAGCGCATCAGCGGCTCGGCATTGCCCTTCTTTCCGTCGAGTCCCTGGTCGGCGACATTGTTGAAGAAAGCGTAGAAGCGGTAGAACTCTTTCTGCGTGATGGGGTCGTACTTATGGTCGTGGCAGCGCGCGCATCCCATGGTCAGACCCATCCACGCGCTCGCGGTCGCTTCCACGCGGTCCACCGCGTACTCCACGAGATACTCCTCGGGAATCGCGCCGCCTTCGTAGTTGATCATGTGATTGCGATTGAATCCCGAGGCGAGGCGCTGCTCGCGCGTCGCGCTGGGGAGCAGGTCGCCGGCCACCTGCCACACCGTGAACTGATCGAAGGGCAGATTGCGATTGAAGGCGTCGATGACCCAGTCGCGCCACGGCCACATGTCGCGATGGCTATCGATGTGATAGCCGTGCGTGTCGGCGTAGCGGGCGAGGTCCAACCAGGGCATGGCCATGCGCTCGCCGTAATGCGGCGAGTGCAGCAGGCGGTCGACAACCTTTTCATACGCGCCTGCGGAGTGGTCGGCTAGAAACGCGTCCACTTCGGCGGGCGTGGGCGGGAGTCCGGTGAGGTCCAGCGTGACGCGGCGGATCTGCGTGGTCTTATCGGCGGGCGGAGCGGGCCCGAGCGATTCCTTCTTCAGCCGCGCCTGGATGAAATAATCAATTGGGTTTTTCTTTCCGGCGGGAACTTCCGCGCGCGCCGGCGGCACGAAGGACCAGTGCTTTTCCCACGGCATCCCATCCGCGATCCAGGCGCGGATGGCCTCCACTTGCTTGGTGCTGAGCGGCGGCCCGCCCATCGGCATCCGCTGCGCCGGATCGGACGTGGTAATCCGCGGAAGGATCTTGTCGCGTGCGGCCAGGGCGCCGTCCCGCGTATCGAGACGCAGATTCGCCATGCGCGTCTTGTCGTCAGGTCCGTGGCAGACGATGCACTTTTCGGCAAAGATGGGCCGGATGTCGCGGACAAAGTCCACGCGCGTTTGCCCCGCGAGCGGGAGCGCCAACAACGCGGCGAGGACCCCAAATCGCATTACGCACCATCTTAGCGCAATCTTTGATAGCATTCGAGCCACATGAGGCCGACGCGGGCGCGGTACTGGGTGATCGTCTTTGCCGTGACCCTGGCCGTGCTCTCTTACATCGATCGCGTGGCCATGTCGCAAGCGGCGACGGCCGTGTCGCGCGACCTCGGGTTGACCAAGACGCGCATGGGTTACATCTTCGGCGCGTTCGCCCTTTCCTACGCCCTCTTCGAAGTTCCCAGCGGATGGCTCGGCGACTGGATGGGCGCGCGGCGCGTGCTGATCCGCATCGTTCTGGCGTGGTCCGCGTTCACGGCGCTCACTGGAGCGGCGTGGAATTTCGCGTCCCTTTGGGTAGTGCGATTCCTCTTCGGCGCCGGCGAGGCCGGATGTTTCCCAAATCTCACGAAAGCCTTCAGCGTGTGGCTGCCGCCGAGGGAGCGCGCGCAAGCGCAGGGCATCATGTGGTCCTTTGCGCGATGGGGCGGGGCCTTCACGCCGCCGCTCGTTGTTCTGACCTTCCGTTACATGAACTGGCGGTGGGCCTTCGTCACCTTCGGATCTCTGGGCCTGGTCTGGTGCTACTTCTTCTATCGATGGTTTCGCGATCGTCCCTCGGAACATCCTTCGGTGAACGCCGGAGAGCTCGAACTTCTCTCCGAGGTGAGCACGCTCGGATTGAGCCACGGCGACGTCCCGTGGGGCAAGTTGATCCGGCGCGGGTCGCTGTGGCTCTTGTGGGCGCAGTATTTCGCGATGTCCTTCGGATGGTATTTCTACATCACCTGGCTGCCGACCTACCTGCAGGAGTTCCGTCACCAGACTCCTGAGGCGGCGTCGCGGCTGGCGATCCTCCCGCTGCTCTTCGGCGGATTCGGCTCGCTCACCTGCGGTCTGATCGCTGCGCGCCTGGCGCGCTGGATGGGCGGCGTCTCCCTGAGCCGTCGGACCATTGCGTCGAGTGGGATGCTCGGTGCGGCGGTGATGCTGTGGTTCGTTACGCGCATCGAGGATCCGTTCCTGGCCATGCTGGCGATGGGCACGGCGAGTTACGCCAACGACCTGGTGATGCCGCCGGCCTGGAACTCGTGCATGGACATCGGCGGGAAGTACGCCGGCACCGTGGCCGTCTCCATGAACTGATTGGGGAATTTGGCCGGATTCGCGGCGCCCGTGCTCGGCGGTTACATCCTCGATTACACGAAGGGCGATTGGAATCGGCTGTTGTATCTGATGATCGGCGTGTACGTCATGGGCGCGCTCTGCTGGCCCTTCATCGATCCTGTGACGCCTTTGGAGGAGTCGTGAAAACCGTCCTATTGCTGATGCTCGCTTTCGCCGCTCCGCTATCGGCGCGGAACCTCGAAATCTATTGGATAGATGTTGAGGGCGGCGCCGCGACGCTGATCGTCGCGCCGAACGGACGTTCGCTGCTTGTGGACACGGGCAACTCAACGCCCGACGCGCGCGACGCGAAGCGCATCTTCGAAGTCGCCAAGCTTGTCGGCCTGAAAAAAATCGATTTCCTTCTGACCACGCACTTTCACCTGGATCATGTCGGCGGACTCGCCGCGCTCGCCGAGATGATACCGATCGGGCGCTATCTCGATCATGGCGACAGCATCGAAACGACGAATCCTCGCGACGCGCAACTCTGGCAAGCTTACCTGAAAGCTTCCGCGGGCAAGCGGAAGACGCTGAAGCCGGGTGACAAGCTGCCGGTCAAAGGGCTGAAGGCTCTCGTTGTTTCCTCCAACGGCCAGACGCTGGCCAAGCCCGTGAAGGGCGGCGGGCCGAACAAGTTTTGTTCCGAGGCGCAACAGAAAGACACCGACAAGACCGAGAATGGTCGCAGCCTGGGCTTCCTGCTTTCGTTCCACAAGTTCACATTTCTTGACGTCGGCGATCTTACCTGGGACAAGGAGATGGAGCTAGCCTGCCCGGTGAACAAACTGGGCACGGTCACGCTTTTGCAGGCCACCCATCACGGATTCTTCAACGGGGCGTCGGGAGCGCCTGCGCACATCTGGAGCATGAATTCGCGCGTCGTTGTGGTGAACAATGGTCCTCGAAAGGGCTTGCAGCCGCAGGCTTGGGAGACGATCGCGAAGATTCCCGGTCTCGAAGCGGTCTGGCAGGTGCACCGAGCGCTCGGCTCGGACGACGCTCACAACACAAGCGCTGACATGACGGCGAATCCCGAAGCAACCAACGAGTGCAAAGGTAATTGGCTGAAAGCGTCCATCGAGCGCAACGGCAAGTTCACGCTCACCAACGGACGAAATAATTTCAGTAAGACTTATTCTTCCCGTTAGAACCGAGAGCGCGCAGGATCGCGTCCGCGTCGAAGACGCAGCCGCCCCATGTCCCGCCGCCGGCGTTTTGCAGCGCGGCCCAGAGTCGGACGTCGTCCGGCAGCGCGGGATCAGCGGCTAGGTCCGGACGCGGCGCGCGCTCCGCGAGAATGCGCGAGCCGGCGTCGGCCGAGCCGTTCGCGTCCACTAGGTTCACTGATCCTTCGAGCTTGATGCGGTCCACGACGATTTCGATGCGGTCGCCGTCCTGAAGTTTGCCGATGGGGCCGCCCGCTAGCGCTTCGGGCGAGACGTGGCCGATGCAGGCGCCGGTCGAGACGCCGCTGAAGCGCGCATCGGTAAGAATCGCGACATGCTTTCCGAAATCGAGATACTTCAGCGCGGATGTGAGCTGGTACGTTTCTTCCATGCCCGCGCCCATGGGCCCGCGGCAGATCAGGACGAGAACGTCGCCGGCCTGTATGCGCTTTTCTTTGATCGCGGCGATGGCCGCGCGCTCGGAGAGGAAGACTCTCGCGGGGCCGGTCTTGCGATAGACACCGTCTGAACCGACGACCGATGGATCAATCGCGGTGCTCTTGATGACCGCGCCCTCGGGCGCAAGATTGCCATGCGGAAAGCAGACCGTGGACGTGAGGCCGCTGCGTGCGGCGGTTTCCGGCGACAGGATTACGTCGTCCGGATTCACGCCGTCGCGCTCCTGAAGGAGCGCGCGTAGTTTCCGGCGTCGCTCTGAGCGTTCCCAATCGTCAAGCTGCTCGCCGAGAGTCTGGCCGCTCACGGTCAATGCTTTTGTTTCGAGCAATCCGGCGCGGCGCAGATGCAGCATCACCTCCGGCACTGCGCCCGCCAGGAAAACCTGTACGGTCGGATGATTCCGCGGCCCGTTCGGTAGCGCGTCCACGAGGCGCGGGACTTGGCGGTTGATGCGCGCCCAATCGGCCGCCGTGGGACGGTGGAGTCCCGCGGCGTGCGCGATCGCGGGGACGTGCAGAATAAGGTTGGTAGACCCGCCAAATGCCGCGTGCGCGACCATGGCGTTATGCAGCGCCGCATCGTTGAGGATGTCGCGCATCACGATGCCGCGTTTCTCGATGTCCATCAGCGCGCGTGCCGAGCGGCGCGACATATCAAGCCAAATGGGATGGCCGGACGGCGCGAGCGCCGAATGACCGAGCGACATGCCGAGCGCTTCGCCGATCACTTGCGATGTCGCCGCCGTTCCCAAAAACTGGCAGCCGCCGCCCGGTGACGCGCAGGCGCGGCAGCCGAGGTCAGCGGCCTGCTCGACACTGATTTCGCCGTGCGCGAAGCGCGCGCCGATGCTCTGGATGCGTCCCGCGTCCTCGCCCTGCTCGGGCAGCAACGTCACGCCGCCGGGAACGAGTACGCAGGCGAGATGGTGCATCGCGGCAAGCGCCATCATCATCGCCGGAAGGCCTTTGTCGCATGTCGCGACGCCGAGCACGCCCCGCCGCGTGGGCAGGGAGCGGATCAGCCGGCGGAAAATAATAGCGGCGTCGTTGCGATACGGCAGGCTGTCGAACATTGCCGTAGTGCCCTGCGAGCGACCGTCGCAAGGGTCGGTGCAATATCCGGCGAAGGGAACGGCGCCCGCGGATTTCATCTCGCGGGCCGCCGCTTCCATCAGCAGTCCGACTTCCCAGTGTCCGGTGTGATATCCGAGCGCGACGGGCGTGCCGTCCGCCGCGCGGATGCCGCCGTGCGTCGAGAGGATCAGAAACTGCTTGCCGCCGAGCAGCACGGGATCCCAGCCCATGCCGGCGTTCTGGCTGAGTCCGAAGAGATCGCCCGACGGGCGCTCGCGCAGCATGACGGCGTCGAGCGGCAGGGATCCGCTCGGGCCGGGCACGTGCGTGTGGATGTCGTAGAGCGCGGCGTCGTCGGAGTCGAAGGGATTCATCACTATTTCTTTCCGCTGGGAGCGCGGCGCTGCAACTCGTCGAACCAGTTCAGGGTTACCTGCAATTGGCGCACGTCCACTTGCGGACTTCGCATCATGAGGAACCGGCCGTCCGGAGCGACGTCGTAATTCGTCACTGTCTCACGCGTCTCGAACTGCCCTTCGAACAGGATGCGGGGCGGATCGACGCGTAAGCCGGCCCGCTTGTCCGCGGCCACCGCCACCGCCATCATCTTGATGCCGTCGCGATAGAACAACTCGCGTCCTTTGCGCGCCCAAACCGGCTCGTCGCCTCCCGACGTCGAGACCTACCACTTCTTCTCGGCACCCGGATAAGAAGTGACATAGACCTCGAACCGGCCGGACTCGTCCGAAACGTAGGCGATCCACCGCCCGTCCGGCGAGAACTTGGCTTTCCCTTCGGCGAACGGAGTACGCAAGAAAGGCTTCGGCGTCCGATCCCCGTCTGGGGACACCAGCCAAATGTCCCTTCCGGTCTTCAGATCCGTTTGCGTGAATGCCAGAACCTTGCCGTCCGGGGACCAGGACTCGGGCTGGGGTTGCCCTTTGTCCAAGATCAAGGTTTCCTCGCTCCCGTTGCTTTGCATCGGCTTTAACACAATTCCGGGATTTCCGCTTCCCAAGCGGCCATACGCCATTCGTGCGCCGTTGGGCGTCCAGGTGGCGCAGATGCTGTTGGCTCCCGTTTCGGCGCCAAACGTGGAACGCGTCAACGTGCCGCGCACAAGATCATAAGTCCAGATGTCCGCGTAAGCGACTTCCACTGTCACAGCCACGAGTTTGCCGTCGGGGGAGATTCGCGGCTGAACGTAGGCGCGCGATGGAGCAGGAAGCAGCTGCGATTTTCCCTGGCGGTCAATCCACAGCAGCGTCCGATCGGTAGTTACCGCGCCCGGCGCCACGACCACGACTCCGTCAGGCGAAAGAGCGAAGCTAGCCGCACCGGTGCCGGGAACTTCAATCACTCCTTGCCCGACGGAGACGGGCGGCAGGGATACTTCCAGCTTGCCGCGGTCGAACGGGACCGCCAGCAGGTCTCCCGCGCGCGCATAGACCAAGTGACCGGACGCCGCGTAGTGAGGGCATGATCCTCCCTCGATCAGGATCCGATATTTGCCGCTTTGCAGAGAGAGCACGGCGATGCGCGCATCATCGAAACTGCGCATCGCGGCCGTCTTGATGGTGAAGAGGAGTTGCTGGCCGCCGGGAAGCAGGTCGGGAAAACGATGGCTCGTCTCCCCTTGCGATGTATCGAGCGTCGTGACCGCCTGCGGCGTTCCGCCCGATGCCGGGACGCGGGAAAGGGCCGTGTTTGCTTGAGGGGAAAAGATGATGGTTTGGTCCGGCATCCAGACCGCCCCGCGGGGATTCGGCGCGTCGGCGATGGCCACGGCGGGTCCGCCGGAGAGCGCGACTTTCTTCAGCTTTCCATCGGCAAAGAATCCCACCCATTGCCCGTCCGGGGAAAAGAAAGGTCCGTCGGCGCGATCGGTCCCCGGGATGGGAGTCGCCTCAGGGCGATCGAGCGGACGCAGGAAGAGCCGCCGGTCACCGCCGCTCGCGGCCGCAAAAACTACGCGCGATCCGTCGGGAGAGATGGTGAGCACCGGATTGAGCTGCACATCGAGACGGTCGGATCCGGCAAGGGCAATGCTCAGGCGCAACGGATTCTTGCTCGCCTGGCGCGAGCCTCGAATCGAATTCCATGCCAAGGCGCCGAGAATCGCTCCTACGAGCAAGGCAGGGATTGCCCAGGCGATGCCGCTGGACTTCGAAGCTGCTGCGACAGCGACCGCGGCCGCCGGATGTGCCAGAGTCTCTTCGATCGCGATCCGCGCATCGCCCATGTCCTGCAGGCGCGAGTGGCGATCTTTTTGAAGGCACCGCGCAAGCAGTTCGCGAATGCGCGCCGGCGTGGACGCCGGCAGCGCTTGCCAATCGGGATCTTTGCCGAGAATCGCTGCGATTGAATCAGAAACGGTTTCGCCCGGGAATACCTGCTTTCCGGATAACAACTCGAAGAGCACGCAGCCGAAGGACCAGACGTCGGCGCGGCGATCCACCGGCTTGCCGCGCGCCTGTTCCGGCGACATGTAGCCGGCCGACCCGAGGATCACGCCGGCTCTCGTTGCCGCGATGCTCAACGTCGGCGAATTGCTCATGTCCGTGGCAGGCGAATCTTCCATCGCCTTGGCCAAGCCGAAATCGAGCACCTTGATCTTGCCGTCGGGTGTGACTTTGACGTTTGCCGGTTTCAGATCGCGATGGACGATCCCTTTCTCATGCGCATATTCGAGAGCTTCTGCCAGTTGGCGCGCCAAGGGCAAAGCTTCGTCCAAGGGCAGCGGCCCCCTCAACAATTCGCCTTGCACCAACTCCATCACCAGGGCGTATTCTTCGAGTCCATAGATCGCGGCGATGTTGGGATGATTCAGCGACGCGAGCACCTGCGCTTCGCGCGCGAATCGCGCCATGCGCTCAGCGTCCTTGGCGAAGGCCGCGGGCAACACCTTGATCGCGACCTCGCGGTTCAGCTTCGTGTCGCGAGCGCGATACACCTCGCCCATCCCGCCCGCGCCGAGCAGCGCCACGATCTGGTAAGGACCGAGCTTCGCGCCAATTTGCATGGAAAGGCCGAATGTACCACGTTCCGGCGGTTGCTTCACAGGCTGGCTTCCCGCTATAGTCGGGCCATGGCGCGAATTCAGGGGCTCTTTGCCGCGGTTCTCGTGTGCGCGGCTTCGACGTTTGCTCAAACGGGATTCATCAACACGATCGCCGGCACCGATCCCTTCTATCGCATCCAGAACGGGCCCGCCCTGAACGCGCCTCTCGGGCGCCTTCAGTCCGTGGCCATAGACCGATCCTCGGGAGCAGTCTATGTCGCCGACGCTGACAACAACATTGTGGTGCGGCTGGATTCGAACGGCCAGCTTCAAGTCGTCGCCGGAACCGGACAGTGCGTCTTCTCCGGCGACGGCGGCCCGGGCGCGAATGCGGCGCTGTGCGATCCCGCGGGCCTGGCCTTCGATCCAACAAACAACTTCCTCTACATTGCCGACCTCATCAACTACCGGATTCGTAGGCTCGTTACGACGACCGGGACCATTACCACGGTCGCCGGCACTGGAACGCCGGATTTTTCTGGCGACGGCGGATCTGCGTTGTCCGCCAAGCTGCTTTTCCCGACGATCCTGGCGTTGAATTCGCAGGGCTCATTGTTCATCGCCGACGCGAGCCGCATCCGCAAGCTGGCAAATGGAGTCATCACCACAGTCGCCGGGAATGGTCAAACCGGATTCAGCGGCGACGGCGGGCCGGCCCTCTCCGCCGCATTCGGAGGTTCCATCGGTGGAATCGCCGCGGACTTGTTTGGGAATATCTACGTCTCCGACTATTGGAACCATCGCATCCGCGCCTTCCAGGAGAACGGTTCGATCCGGACGGTCGTTGGCACGGGAATTAGCGGTTTTGGGGGAGACGGCGGCCCGGCGGCAAGCGCCCTGCTGAACGGGCCCGGCGGGCTGACGATGGACACTCCTCAGAACAGTCTCTTGATTGCCGATATCGGAAATAATCGGATCCGGTCCGTCAACGCGGCCAACGCCATTACGACTGTCGCCGGGACCGGCATCTCCGGCTTCATGGGAGACGGCGCGACCGCCCTCAACGCGGCGTTCGACGGTCCCGTCGCGGTCATGACCGACGCGGCAAACGCGTTCTTCATCGCGGACACGAAAAACCTGCGGCTGCGGAAGATGCAAGCCGGGGGAAACATCAACACCGTCGCCGGTAATGGTCAATATTTCTTCTTCGGTGACAACGGACCGGCCACCAACGCCGTGATGAGCTTTGCGGCCGGCGTGGCAACCGACGCCTCGGGAAACGTTTACGTTGCCGACGGGGACAATCACCGCGTCCGCAAGATCACTCCTGCCGGGACCATCACCACATTTGCCGGAACCGGGTTGCCCGGATCCGCGGGAGACGGCGGCCCAGCGACCAGCGCAATGCTGAATGTTCCCTTCGGGCTGGTCTTCGATTCATCGGGGAACCTGCTGATTGCCGAGTTTCGAAACCACCGCGTGCGAAAGGTGACGCCCGCGGGAACAATCTCCACGGTGGCCGGAAGCGGCGCCCCGGGCTATGGCGGCGACGGCGGCCAAGCTGCGGCGGCGCGGCTGAATAATCCAACCGGCGTGGGTGTGGATCAGAGCGGGAACATCCTCATCGCCGATTATGGAAACAGCCGGATTCGAATGGTGACGCCGACGGGAATCATCTCTACGGTAGCTGGAAACGGGCAGAGTCCTTCTTCCGGCGACAATGGTTTGGCTACCAGCGCAGGGATGCTTCCCATTGACGTGTCGGGAGCCGGGAGTGACGTTTTTTATGTCGCCGATACGAACGGTCGCATTCGCAAGGTGAGCGGAGGGATCGTAACAACGCTGGCCCAAACGAACGTCCAAGGTGTTTCCACGGATGCAACCGGGAATGTCGTGGCCTGCACCGGGTTTCGAGTGGTAAAGATTCTCGCCACCGGAGTTGTTTCTACATTGGCCGGCAACGGACAACCGGGGTTCTCCGGAGACGCGGGCCCCGCCTTGAACGCCTCGATTGCCTGCAGACGCGCGGTCTTCGATTCGCAAGGCAACCTGGTGATTGGAGATGGCCCCAATGCGCGCGTCCGGAAGGTCACATATACTCCGATCCCCTCCGTGACCGTTTCACCCGCCAGCCTGAACTTCACGATGATCGCTGGCGTTGCCAATCCCGATCCGCAGAAAATCACTCTGAATAGCAGCCCCGCCGGCGCTCTATGGGGCGCCAAGGCGAGCACCTCCAGCGGTGGCGGATGGCTTCTGGGCGCGCCGACCGGAGGAACATTGCCCGATACAGGCATTGTCTTCGTCAACGGACTCGGCCTCGCGCCCGGAACTTATCAGGGATCAGTGACGATCCTGACGCCTCAGGCATCTCCCACGTCAACGGTGATTTCGGTGACGCTGACAGTGACGCAGGCTGCGAAGCCGGTCCTGACCATCGGTCCCAATTTGCTGGGATTTGAAACGGTAGCAGGAGGAGCGGCTCCGAGCCCGCAGACGATCCTGGTAGGCACCGGAGGCGGACCGAGCCTGACCTTTACGGCGACGGCCACCATGGTGAACGGCAACAACTGGCTGGTGGTTCCATCCGGATCAGCGACGGCGACACTGGGCAATCCCACGTCGATTCCCGTTACAGTGAACGCGACCGGCCTCGCCGCGGGCATCTATACCGGGAGCGTAAAGGTGAACAGCGTCACCACGGGCGAAACGGCCACCGTGGGAGTAAAGCTGCTTGTGACGCCGAATTCGCCGACGATCCTGCTAAGCCAAACTGGATTGCTCTTCACCTCCGTGCAGGGTTCGAACCTGACGTTCAGCCAGAGCATCGGGATCGTGAACATCGGCACGGGAACGCTGAACTGGCAGGCATCGCTGCCGGCGGGCGGCAACATCTTCAGCGTGTCGCCGGCCAGCGGCACGAGCACCAACGGCGGCGGGCCGCAGCGAATCACGCTGACCGCGAACTTCAATCAACTCCCTGCGGGATCCTATTCGGGATTCATGACCGTCGCCGCGCCGGGCGCGAGCAATTCGCCTCAGAGCGTGGGTGTGGTGGTGAACATTCTGCCCGCAACTCAGAAGGCCACGGCGCATGTGCAACCGGCCGGCATGATCCTGGTGGCGTCGGGAGCCGCGCCGGCGACGCAGACCTTCCGCGTTTCTTTCCCGTCGGGCGGCGTCGGGACGACGGTGAACGTCCAGACGCGCGACGGAGGCAATTGGCTCTCGGCAAGCCAGCAATCTTTCTCGACGGACACCACGGTCACGCTGAGCGCATCGCGTGGCGCGCTCGCGTCCGGCGTATACCTCGGCGTGGTGGCGCTCGTCTTCGCGGGCGGGATTCCGACGCAGGATGTGTACGTGCTGATGATCGTGCCGCCGGCGAGTGGAGCGAGTCCGCAGAGCAAGGGCTTGCCGGCAGCGGCCGGCTGCACTCCCAAACAACTCTTGGGAGTGATGAGCAAGCTCGCCAATAACTTTTCTTCGCAAGTCGGATGGCCTGTGAACCTCGAAGCCACGGTGGCGGACGATTGCGGCAACCTGGTTTCGCAAGCGACAGTCCAGGCCACCTTTTCGAACGGCGATCCGCCGCTACAACTGATTCCTCTCGGCGACGGAACGTACTCCGCGACCTGGACGCCGGCCCGTTCGTCGGCCGCGACCACAACGGTCTCGGTGCAGGCGTCCCTGGCGCCGCTTGCGCCGGTGACGCTTTCGATTCCCGGGCAGGTGGCGACGAACTCGCTCGCGCCGCCGGCGATCGCCTCGCGCGGCGTAGTCAGCGCGGCAAGCTTCGAGCAGGGCGCGGACGTGGCCCCCGGCAGCATCATCGCGATCTTCGGAAGCAACATGGCGAGCGCGGCGACGAGCGCGCCGTCCGTTCCCTTGCCGTCGGCGCTTGCGGGCGTCAAGGTCAGCATTGGAGGGAACGACGCGCCGCTCTTCTTTACGAACAGCACGCAGGCGAACGTACAGGTCCCGTTCAACTTGCCGCCGAACAGCCGGACCCAGGCGGTCCTGCGCGTCACGCCCACTGGGTCGACGCAGGAGCAGGTGGCCGTTCCCGAATCGATTTCCATCGGCCCGGCGCATCCAGGAATTTTCCTGGCCGGTGTCGCGAATCAGGGAGTGATCGTGAACTTGCAGGGGAGCGTTGTCGATGCCGCTCATCCGGCGCGCGCGGGAGACACCGTGGTGATCTACGCCACGGGCCTGGGCCTGACCGACCAGACTGTCGGCACCGGCTTGCCCTCGCCAAGCAGTCCGGTGGCGAGCGTCACAACGCCCGTCACGGTGACGATCGGCGGCAAGACGGCAGCCGTTGCATTCGCCGGCCTCACGCCGACGCTCGTGGGTCTCTATCAAGTGAACGTCATTGTCCCGGCAGGAATCACGCCGGGCGACGCCGTACCCGTTGTACTAACGCAGAACGGCGTCCCAAGTGGCATCGTCACTATGGGTATCCGGTAGATTCAGAGGGGAAGAAAGGTCATACGGTTCATCCACTCCTCGGCCTCGCTAGCTTGCCAGATCAGCAGCAGCTCTTCGACCGCGTCGTGAATCTCCACGCTTTGCGGAATGATCAGGACACCGGGGCTCGTCGAATGCTCAAGGAACCGCCGAAAGTGAGCAGGCATTGTGGATTGATCGTGCGTGACTAATAGACGCCCCTCTCGGGCGGCAAAGGCCAAACCTTCGGGAGCGGACTTGAATG
>CAZRND010000123.1:0-1814 GCA_964601345.1 uncultured Acidobacteriota bacterium
CTCGGAATCTCGGGCGCGCGGACCAGGACCGCGAAATCCTCTACGAATTGCAGGCGCCCGATACGCACGCCTTTCGCATCACGCACGACTACACCGAGACGAAAGAAGGCGCGCGCGTTTACCTGAACGTCGTGCGCGCGGGAAGCCGCGTGAAGGATCCCGCGAGCATCGACCTCGATTCCGGCCAGCCGCTGAAATGGGAAGTGATGAGCGGCGCGGAGTTCAAGCGCCGCAAGCTCGCTGAAGCTCCCGTGACCGATGACGCGGAACTCGTCGTGACGTTTTTCGCGCAGCCCGTCGCGCCAGGATCGAGCCTGCGCCTGCGCTTGAAAGAAACTTACGTCGATGCCGCCAGCTACTACGAAAAAGACGGCGTGCTGACCTGGGACCGCACCTTCGGGCGGCCGCGTAACCTCGTTGTGCTGCCTGCCGGGTGGCGGCTGACCGAATCCCTGTGCCCGGGCACCGTGCAGTTGCTCGACGACGGGCGCACCCTGCTGACCTTTCTGAATCCCCGCAGCGACGAGATCCACGTCGTGATCCGCGCCCGGCGGCGATAGACTTCCTATGAAATCCTCCACACAGTTCATCCTCGACCGGTTTGCCCGCACGACGGAAGAGGTCTACAACTTGGGCGAGCTGCGCGATCGTCTCGAAGGATCGCGCCCGATGAAGATCAAGTACGGCGTGGACGTCACCGCGCCCTTCCTGCACATCGGCCACGCCGTCAACATGTGGATGATGCGCGAGATGCAGGAGCACGGGCACGTGGTGCAGTTCCTGATCGGCGACTTCACCACGCGCATCGGCGATCCCACGGGACGGTCGAAGGTCCGGCCGGTCATCTCGGAGGCAGAGATCGAAGCCAATGCGCAGGAATTCATTCGCCAGGCTTCCGTCGTCCTCCGCACCGATCCCAAGGTGTTCGAAATCCGGCGCAACTCGGAATGGTTCGGCAAGATGGAGACCTCCGACTTCTTGAAGCTGCTGGCGATGGTGACGCACTCGCGTCTGATCGCCCGCGACATGTTCCAGAAGCGCATTGCCGCAGGCGAGGAGATTTACCTGCACGAGATGCTCTATCCCGTGCTGCAGGGTTACGATTCGGCGATGCTTCAGTCGGACCTGACGATCGTCGGAACCGACCAGCTTTTCAACGAGCTGATGGGCCGGTTCTTTCAGGAAAAACTCGGGCAGCCGCCGCAGGTGGTGCTGACGACGAAGATCACGCCGGGCACCGACGGCATCGAGAAGCAGAGCAAGAGCCTCGGCAACTACATCGCGCTGGCCGCGACACCGCGCGAAAAGTACGGGAAGGTCATGAGCATTCCAGACGGGCTGATCCTTCCCTACTTCGAGGTGTACACGACGATCGCGCTCGACGAGTTGGCGCCGTTGCGCCAAGCAGCCGTCCCTGATCCCATGTCGTGGAAGCAGCGCTTAGCGCGCGAGATCGTCGCGCGCTATCACGGGCAGGACGCCGCCGCGGCCGAACAGGAATGGTTTGTGAACACATTCAGCCGCAAGTCGGCGCCCGCCGACGCTCCGCTGGTTACGCTCGCGGGCCCGACGACCTGGCTCGAGCTGTTGAAGAAACAACTGCCCGATAAGTCGGTGTCTGACCTGCGCCGTTTGTTCAAGCAAGGCGCGGTGAGCATCGACGGGACGAAGGTCGCGAAGGAGAACGAGCCGGTGTCGGTCACCGGCGAGCAGACCGTGAAGGTCGGCAAGCTCACCTGGTTCCGGCTGAAGGCGGGCTAGAGTTTGGCCGAGACGATTTTCCGCTGGTCCTGATATTTGCCGGCCCGGTCGGC
>CAZRND010000123.1:1824-13910 GCA_964601345.1 uncultured Acidobacteriota bacterium
GCCGGAGATCGCCACGACCAGGAGGACGCCAAAGAGCCAGCTTCCTTCATCAATGATCGCACTCATCGTCGCGAGGGGACGATAGTAAAGCCCCAAGAGGTGTCGGAAATTAGCCATGACTTACACTTTTGCCGATACGATTTTGCGCTGCTTCATGTATTTCCCCGCTCGGTCCGCGTAGCTGGTCGCACAGATCTCGTCGCCGGCCAGGAAGATCACCTGCGACACGCCTTCTTCCGCATAAATCCGAACCGATGTGGAACTGGAATTTGAGAATTCCAGCACAAGATGACCTACCCATTCCGGCTCCAAGGGCGTCGTATTGACGATGACTCCACAGCGCGCGTAGGTGCTCTTGCCGTGGCAGAGTCCCAGGACGTCGCGCGGGATGCGGAAGTATTCCTTGGTCAGGCCGAGGCCGTAGCTGTGCGGCGGCATCAGGAAGTAGCGGCTGCCGTCGGGATCGGTGTAGAGAGGCGCGTCGACCAGGGTTTTTTCGTCGAAGCTCTTCGGGTCGACGATGCCGGCGTGAATCGCCGAGAAGATTTTGAAGCCGTGCTCGGCGGAGAGGCGGATGTCGTAGCCGTAACTGGAGACACCGGCGCTGATGATGCGGCGTCCATCCACCTTCCGCAGCAACTCCGGCAGGAAGGGATCGATCATCTTGTGCTCACGCGACATCTTGCTGATCCAAACATCCGACTTTACGGGCATCCTCCTATCATACCAGCATGCGCCGTTCCGCAGCGCCTCGTCGCCGGAGCCCGGGGGCGCGGTGCGTTCACACACACTTCACATTTTCTATGGCGTTTTATCCCACTTAATTATTGCGTCTGAGTTGGTTTATCTGTTATTCTGCGCGCGTTCTTCACAAGGAGGCATCCCATGGCCAGCACAATCGCGTTTGCAGATCCGTCGGTCGTACCATCCGATTTTTCCTCATTCAGCAAACAGCAAATCGATGCGGATTCCGGCGTGCATGGATTCAAGGGCCTCACGGCGATTCCTCCTCTTCCGCCCGGACGCACGACCGATGCCATGGAACTCGCCGGCGTCATAGGCGCGGCCGCGGCCGGCAAGATCGAGAAGTCCGACAAGAAGATCGTCTTCAACGTGATCGGCGACAGCGGAGGGATCCACCATCCCGAGTTCCAGCTCGCCGTGGCCAATGCGATGGACAGCGAGCCGCAAGCCCACGGCGCGTCGCTCTGTTATCATGTCGGCGATGTGGTCTACTATTTCGGGCAGGAACAGTATTATTACGAACAATTTTACGACGTATACAGGAATTACAACGCGCCGATTTTTGCCATTCCGGGAAATCACGATGGAGTCACCTTTGCGAACGAGGCGGCCAAGAGCCTGGAAGCCTTCATTCGGAATTTCTGCTCCGCGGCGCCTGAGCACAACCCGGACGCGTTGGGCGCCGTGCGAACCACCATGGCCCAGCCTTGGGTGTACTTCACCCTGAACGCTCCCTTCGTAAAGTTCATCGGCCTGTATTCGAACACGAGCGAGAGCTACCAGGAAGGCGCCATTGCCGGCCCGCAGCTCGGAGACGCTCAGTTGAAGTTCCTCCAGAAACATTTGCAGCAAGCCAAGGCGGAACGCGATGCAGGCAAGGGACGCGCCCTGGTGATCGCGACGCATCATCCCCCGTTCACGGCGAGTCCCGATCATGTCCCCAGCGAAGGTATGCTGAACATGATCGATCAGGCCTGTCAGGATTCCGGGATTCTGCCGGACATGCACATCTCCGGACACTCGCATCTTTACGAGCGCTATACGCGGACACTCCAGGGACACGAGATTCCCTACGTCGTCGCCGGCATGAGCGGCTATTACAATCTGGCTGGATTGAAGGCCCGGGCGAAGCCCAACGCGATCAAGCCGGCGAAGGGCAAAGATGCATCCGGGAATCCCCTCTCGCTGGATTATTACACCGACACCGTGTTTGGATACGTGCGCTTCACGGCTTCCGCAAGCTCGATTTTCGGTGAGTTCATCGGGGTCGATACGCAGTCGGGCAAGACCAAAGTCGCCGATTCGTTTACGCTGGACCTAAAGACAAGCCAAGTGACTGGCGGCAAAGCCGGCAAGGGCGGGAAAAAACCGCACAAATGAGGGACCGCAGACACGTTGCCGACCCACACATCGGCGCGTTCTCCTGCGATTCTCCTACGCTTCTCCTGCCCTACGATAGGAGAACCACTGACTTGAATCGAAACAGGTTAACCCCTCTCCTCCTGCTTCTCGGCCAAAATAACACGCTGGATGACTTGTTGGAGGTCCGGCTGGCGTGTCGGGACCGGTCAAAGCACTTCCAGCGGAGACGTGGTCATCCGGTTATATCCGACTATTCTCGAATTCCAACAGCGTGTCGGCAAAGGGCCTCGTTCTAGGCAGGTAAGCCGCTATTGAATCTAGTGGGTAGGAGGAGTTCGAAACGCCGGAGTGGCTTCTCAGTTTCATCAAGCAACAAGAATTGACAGATCCGCACGGCCCTGAGCTAAAGATCCTATACACCTTAGTCGACTCCAAAGTGTAAGAAGGTATCCGTAAAAACTGACGATGAAAACGGCCGCGGCCCAGATGGAAGCAAATGGTCCTCTTTGACCAACGTCAATGCCTGACTCCTGCCCATCATCTGGAGAGAGCTTCGCGCCGCGGCCAAGGCTCGTGCGGGGCTCGAGTGATGGTTGAGGGCGTCATAAAATTTCCACATCAGCAGCATCGTCGCGACATCGTCAGCTGGCCAACTCGCAGCAATTACGTTGCGGGCGCCCGCGAGTAGGAGGGCCGTCGAAACACTGGTGAACTCGCTCGCGCCATGGGATCGGGGAATTCCAGTTGAGCACGCGGAGAGAACGACCAAATCGCAGTCGCTTACATGCCAGTCGTGCACCAACCCTTGAAGTGTCAGGCGCACACATCTTTCATCGGCGTCGGGAACTGCATAAGGCCTACATACCGCACCACGGATAACGATGCCACTTGAGTAGGGGTTAGCTTCTAGGAATTCGCCATGGCCTGCAAAGTGCACTCGCCGAGCTCCTGAAAGCTCGCGCGAGAGCTTCGCCCTTTCAGGCTCAATCCACTCAAATGAAGACAGGGCCGCGAGTTCCCGTGGAACCATAGCCAACGTCCCAGTGGCATCACCAATCTTCACGCACCGCGTTCCGCGGCTGACGGGACGGGTGGCCAGCAGCGAAATGCTTGCGATGCTCGGCACGACCGAAAGGACCAAATCGGGTATTACACGACTGAGAGACCAAAGCGGAATCCCAAACAGCTCGGAGTGAGTTGCGCAGATTATGCGCGTGGGACCGGCGCCTATGTGCCCGTAGAGCGGCTCCAGAAAGTGCTCATCAAGGTCGGCGAGAGCGGCTTTGGACTGTTGTTCGATCTCGGGCTCGCATGGGCCAGCCTTTAGGCTACTTGCGGGCATTCGCGCACGTCGGCTACTCGATCGATATCCGGGTCCCTCCGATACACAACGCCAACGCTCACTCCATTTGACTCTGGCGACACGCCCCCAAGGGATTTCGAAGCACTCGGCCCTACGTTTTCTCCCTGCAGCGATACAGACGAGACCTGATTGCACCGGATTCAAATCCAGTACAATGTCGCTTTCCGTCAGGCAGTTGATAGCTTCTTGAAGTCCAGGACTTTTCCCACCAAGGAAACGCTTTTGCCACAGGGTCGGATAGCCGCTGGCGAGATCCCGCGATGCGCGGTCGACCGCCTGCAGAGGAGCGCTCAACGATTCGCCGGCCTGAGCCGCTGCCTCGACGGCAATCTCGGCCTCAATGAGGTTATGCACCATCTGGTGTGGTTGTTCGGCGGGATGGTGTTGGGCCAAGTTCGTCAGAGCCAGCCAGCGATCGAAGTTTCTGCTCCGAACTTGTTGCGCGATCGCGACCACTCTGTCGGGGTTTGGCGGCCGAACTTCACCTGCCGATGTGATCATCTCCACACTCCAAAGCAGAAAAAGCACCTCGGACGCGTTCATGACGGCTACAGCGGCAGCCTGACGAACTTCTGATGCAGCGGCTTTGCTCGCGTGGGTTACAGCACGATCTAGCGCTTCTCGTGCAGCCTCTTCTGCTTCAGCAAATCGCCCTGCGCGAAACGAGATGTTTGCGAGATTCGCTCGGAACCGCATTCCGGTCCACGGATCATTTATGCTGTCAGCCGTCTGGATTGCAACCTTCAGTTGACTGAACGCTTGGTTGAAGTGTGCTCGGAGCGCGTAAAGGCCAGCGAGCGCGTTTCGGGCCACCGATTCCAACCTCGGATTGGTACCACGTGCGCCGATAATGATGTTTTTCACTATCGCCTCGGCTTCCTCGTCTGGGCGACCTTCTGCTGCGCGGACGCGGGCACCTACAAACGACAGACCATCGAAACCGTGCAGCGAACGCCGGCCGTGAGGATCTACGACTTCCATTCCGCGCCAACGTGCTGCCATCTCGGTCTCGCCACAGGCTTCTGCCTCCCTAGCGGCTTCGCCCAACAGGAGGGCACCCCGTTCCCGTTCTGCCGCCCGCTCCCAGGTAATCCCGATTTCGCTGAGGCAAATCGCTGCACCGCGCGCGTCGCCTTCCTTTTGCGCCTCATGACGGCCCCGTTGGAATTCCTCAACCGCCCGCAGGATGTCGCCGGATTGACTGATGACCTGGCCATGAATTGCGTGTAAGCGGGCTGCTGACAGCGGAGGAAAGAGAACTTCAGCTAGTGGAATCGCGGGGCAGTCCAAAGGCCGTATACGCTCGTATATCAAGACGGCAAGACTTGCCCTCCGCTCCGAGGTTCGTGGGTTCGACGATTCAGATGCTGCCAACGCACCGGTAAGCAGCATCTCTATGCTTACGTGATCGCTTGGAAGCGGCTGATAGGCTAGTTCGTAATCTGTGACACATCTGTCCGCGTCTGCAAACCGGGCTAGGTATTCGAGGCACCTTGCGCGGAGTGCCTCGATCACTCGGTATTCGGCTGTCCCGTTTCTCGGCCATCCTTGCAGATCTCTATCCAGTAAGCTCAAAGCCTTCTCATAATCTCTTAGGCGCATCAGACGCTCCGCACAGAAGGCCGTCAGTGTGTGAGCTCGCAAGCCGATCCAGTGATTCAGCCTAAATGCCAACTCTGCAAGCATGGATGCGCGAAACGCCAGGGAATCTGATAACACCTGCTTCACAAGGTGTGAACAGAAGTCCAACACGAACGCTATAATCGGAGGCTCTTGCGCGGCCGCTATACCCGTTAGCAGTTCGTCAATTTCGTTGACAAGCCGAACCTCATCCGTCTCGCCAGCCAAAATCTTCCTTAGAATCCCTTGGAGATCGTTTCGTATCTGGACGAGCGGATCGGCCATAGGCTACAGGTCCCAATCGCTTCCAAACTGGGTCCTGCACATCTTGACGTCGAAGATCGCAAGCATCCTGCACACAAGCGGCTTCCAATCTAAGTCTTGGCGGTTACATGTATCGCGGATCGCTTCGAGGGACTCTTTCATTCGAGCAATAACCGAGCCGTGAAGCAAGTTCAGCCCGACGTTGTCTCCCTGAACCTGTGTCGCGGCTTCGTCTGCGAGGCATCCGAAATAGACCAGATGCATGCTGTATTTCGGGTCGAAGTTCAGATACATCGGGAAATAGCGCATGCGACGGTGGAGATCCGCAACGAAACGTCGTACTTCAGGAATGCGCTGAATCGGGCGCGGGTCGTTGTCCACAGGAAACGTGATGGTGCACTTCCCGATCATGCGTTCCCGTACCTCAGCGGACATGGTATCAATATTCATCACTGTGAGTAGCCGATGTGCATCCCCGGCGCGTACGTCGGCTTCCGCCATCTGAAGCACGTTTACTTTGGGCTGCATCGGTGGTGTGTGGGGCGAGTTCGATAGTACCGAAGGAACGCTCACACTGGCTTCGCGGGCTGCGGTCCTAACCAGGACCGAAAGGCTGTCGTCCACATACTCCTCCTCGTAGACCATCGCTACGACGAATAGGAGCCCCCAAATACCGACATCGTGTTCACGATTCCATCGCAAAAGCGCGGGAAACACCCTTGCAACCAGGTCTGGATCAGCGACCATGATCGAACGAATTCGATCCGTGTCTACAGACGAACCGTGCGCGCCGGGTCTGTACTCGGCCAATAATTTATCGACGAGTGCCCTAATCCGGCTTGGTGGATCATTCGTCAAGTCTCCGCCCTCCTTGGTTCGACAACGTTTTGTCCGGGTGGCTCACATCAGGTTGTAATCGCATCATAGATTCTGCTCGCGACCTCGCGATCGTCAAGGTATCCGGCAATACCGTGGCGGTTCTCTGTCTTATTTCGAACGTCGGTTTTATTTTCGATTGATGGCTCTGCGGGATCGAGTGGGAACCAGCTTGGGCTGAGCGGATAAAGAGCGACGACGTCCCGTTCGTCCATCGCGTTGAGCCATTTGCCAACCCCCTTCGGGCATTGAGTAGGCGCAAAGGATTTCAGCACTTTGCGGATCACCCCAACAGCGAGCGGTGAGCCGAGGGTCACAAAGAGAGGTACATTCCACTTCCGCAGAGCGGCCTCACGTCGAAGCAGGTTGTACGCGACCACGGTTCCAAGCGAGTGGCTGACTACCACGGTTTCAACATCAGGAGAGAACGCGTTCACGATTCCGGATTCGATGCGCTCGCGCACGGAGGAATCCTTTAGGTACCGATACACGTCGTTGGTGAACAGTGCGACGCTAGTGCCACTGCCATATGGCACAAAACGATCGATGGCACGAAGAATACCTTGAACCCACTCCCAGTTCAGCACCCCACGCTCGACGACCTCGTCCCCGGCCACCGCAGCGATCTGCTCATCGGTTAGTCCGGCTCTCTGACGAACCTCCCCCAGGATATCTGCGATGAACTGCTCCTCCTCGCGATTGTTCTCGGTGCCACGTACAACGACCTCGGCAGCAGTTTCCGCGGACGCTCCCCCAACCAAGTCGAAGAGAGCATCGCCGTAGTAAGGAAAGCGAACGTCGGCATCGGTCAGGGGGAGACTCAGTCCGGCTTTTGCAAGGCCCTCTTCGAAGGCGTCGACCCATTCGGCCTTAAGGGCGACAGAGTCTTTGTGCTGCTGGCTACGGCCATGTATGAAAACCAACTGTCTCTTCAACGGACCTCCTCGGACACTAACGCGCGTTCGAGCATCTCAACGCCGCGCGGTTCGAATAGCGACCAGACAGACTCGCGCATCGTGCCTTCAATGCCGTGTAACGCCGGGTGAAGGCGCACGCGATTGGCACGCAGCAAATGCCATCCTTGCGAGAACAGCGGAATGAAAGGAATGACCGGCCGGCGACGATTCACGTCGGTATTCACGAGCGAGCGCGTCAGCAGCTCCAGGTCAAAGAGAGCGTTGCCTGCGAGGACACGCCCCAGAAACGAGATCATCTCGCGGATGGGCTCGATACGCTGAAGATCGTAGTAGGCGTATGCGGCATAGATCGCCAGTGTGGGGTCGATGGTTTTCGCGTACTGCATCTTTCGAGCGATCGCAAAAGGATCTTCGACTTTGTCCAGGCGGAACCGACCGTTACGCGAGGCGGAAGCGGCCACGGCACGGAGGGAGCGAACTTCATCTGCGCGCGTAGCATAGTCGTTCCAAAGACCGGTATTTGCGGATGGTTCGTACGCGACGTCCACGAGGTCACTGTCTTCGAAGGTGAGCGTAGCGAGGTAGCCCGGCAAAGCGGGAATCACTGTTCCCGTGCCACCTTCCAACCGAAGCACCAGGCTCACCGGTGTGTTCAGGCGCCATACACGTAGGAGCTGGCCCTCCGAATCAAGAAGTTCGGCATCCCTGGCAGGGATGGCGGCCGTGAAACGCGTTATCCGCGATCCGCGCACCTTAACGCCACAAGTGGACTCCATGCGGTCAGGGCCGAATGGAGCTGCGACGGTTTCGACCGTGTCGACAAGTCGAGTTGAACTCTCAAGCGGCTGCCGCCTGAGCTCGCCGAGCTTAGCAAGCAAGTCCGCGGTCGGGCCTTCGACTGCCGCGCGCACAACTGCGTCGGTTTGCGTGAGGAGACTCAGCGTCGGATTTGATGGCGGAATCACCTGCCGCGACCGTTGGGGCCGACGCGCGCCGATCTTGGAAATCCAGTTCGTGTGGGCCGTCAGAATCGCGTCGGGACTCTGATTGACCTTATTCTCAAGGTGTAGCTCACGGACACGTGATGGAACCGCGCGTTCTAGGTACTCCTGAAGGCGGACGGGCTTGACATAAGATGCCGGATCATCTGGCGAATCGGACGGATCGAGGACCTGGGGCACCCGTCCGTTGAGGGCCTTGGCAAGTTCGGTTGTATACAGTGCGCAGTAGCCTCCAGCCGCCACCGCCGGGTCCTTGATTTCGGCTGCGGTCCTGCCCAACACACAAGCGAAGAACTGGTCCACAGGCTTGGCCTTGTCGGACACCGTCTCGTTCGGAAAGATATCGGAGCCCCGCACCTGCTGGGCTTGGATGGTCTCCGGAGCAACTCGGCACGCATCCGAAATAAAAACGACATGGCGAATCCCAGAGTAACGGGCAAGCTCGACGCTCCCGGCAAGGTTCACCGCAGCATTCGCCCGCACTGGAGCGTCAGAGAGGAGCCACTGCTCGCCACGGTTGATGTTGACCCCATGGCCAGCGAAGTAGACAATCAGTTGATCAGCGCCGGCACCGCCGATGATTTTAAAAATCACATCGTATATGCCATCCGGCGTTACTCGTCCGCCGTTCTTGTCGGTGATCAACCATGCGGAAGCATTATCGACCATACCTTGAGACAAAGCCCAGTCGTGCATTCGTTCTGCACCAGCCGCAGCATCGTTCAGTTTCTGAAGCTCACCGGTTTTATCGACACCGATGAATACACCTGCCCGAATCAAATTGCCCTCCGCGTCCGGCACTTAAAGACTGCAACATAATATAGGATTCCTGAGAATTCGCGGAGCGTAATTGACGATTCCCTACTCAGATAAGGTTGGCCGGAGCTGATCATGCCTACACATTGGTTCGGCGCGCTCAGGCCTAGCAATCCAGATCAATGCTAATGCTCCGCCCAGGTTGCTGAAATGGCGTTTACTGTCGAGGTCGGGCGCTACGCTAACGAAACCGAGTCAAGGGCACGTGTTTCGAGCAGTGCAAAAGGGCACGTTATCACTGGTGTTTCAACTGATCGCGAATGGATTACAGGCCACTCGAAGCTGAGCACAAGCGCGAAGCTGAGCACAAGCGCAGTTTCGAGTTAAACCGACAGCTGGACGTGACCCACTTCCCCTCAGCACGTAGACACCCTCTCCCCTTTGAGGTATGCTTAGGAATCGCCTTGAAGGAGGCAAGTCCTTGATCAAGCTGAATATCATCAACGAAGTAGTGACTCGCACCGGGATCACCAAGACCAAGGCCGAAACGGCTGTCGAGACCGTCTTCGCCAGCATGAAGAAGGCGCTCGAGCAAGGCGACCGCATCGAGTTGCGGGGCTTCGGGGTATTCAACGTGCGCCCGCGCAAGACCGGCATCGGACGTAATCCGCGCACCGGCGCCGAGGTCAGCATTCCTCCGGGCAAGGCCGTGCGCTTCAAGCCCGGCAAAGATCTGCAAGCTCTCCAATAGAAACCTCCGGGCCCATGCAGGAAGTCTGGGTGACCGTACCCAAGCGGCGCGTCTGGCTGCACCTGCTGCTTTTTGCCGCGACGATATTCACCACCCTGGCGGTCGGCGCGCGCCTCAGCTCCCATTTCGCGCACAACCAGCCGGCCATGGACCTCGAAAGCGAGCTCAATCCCTTTGCCGGATTGATTGCAAACCCCTGGCGCCTGCTCGACGGCATTCCCTTCTCCGCCGCGCTGCTCACCATCCTGCTCTTCCACGAGATGGGGCACTACCTGACGTGCGAGTATTACGGGATCGCCGCCAGCTATCCTTACTTCATTCCCGCGCCGACCCTCATCGGCACGATGGGCGCGTTCATCCGCATCAAGTCTCCCTTCCGCAGCAGGCGCGCGCTCTTCGACGTGGGCATCTCGGGGCCACTGGCGGGATTCGCGCTCGCCGTACCTCTGCTGGCCGTGGGCCTGGCCTTCTCCAAGGTCCTGCCAGCGAGCCACAGGCCGGGAACGCTCGCCTTCGGGAATCCGCCGCTGCTCATTCTGCTCGGCCGTCTCTTTCATCCCGGCGTGCCGGCGGCGGGCATCTTTCTGCACCCGATCGCGCGCGCCGCGTGGGTCGGTCTCTTTGCGACGGCGTTGAACCTGCTACCCGTGGGACAACTCGATGGCGGGCATATTCTCTACGCGCTCGATTACCGGGTGCACAAGATCGTCTCGCGCGTGACCGTGACCGCGATGGGCCTGCCCATGGTTGTCTTGATCGCGCTCTGGCTGCTCTCCTACAAGCTGCCCTCCGTGGACGCATGGGCGGCGGTTATCGAGAACTATTATTGGAGCGGCTGGTTTCTCTGGTCCGTCCTGCTGCTGTTTGTTGGCATGCGCCACCCGGTGATTTACGATCCCGCGCCGCTCGACCGGCGCCGCCGGCTCGTCGCCTGGTCGGCGGTGGCGATGTTCCTGCTTTCGTTCACGCCCGCGCCGTTTATTATTTTTTGAGAGCGAGCGGGATCGGTTTCCCTTGGATGCCCTTCATCTCGGCTGGATCGATTCCCAGCAGCGACAGGATCGTCGGCGTTACGTCGCGCTGGAAAAACTCCGGCACGTCCACGGCCTCGCCCTGGGCGGGCGTGTCCGGCCCGGCGATTGCTAGCCAGATTTGTTCCGCGCCCACGGTCCTCGCGCCATGATCGTGCCAGTCCGCCGCCGTTCCGCCGCGCCCGTGGTCGGCGGTGATCACCAGCGAAGTCGTGTTCAGATCGATGCGGCTGCAGAGGTCCTTCAGAAAGCGGTCGAAGCGGCGAATGGCATCGAGAACCCAGGCATATCTTTTTTCGTGGGCCCAGTCGTCGGTCTCGTCGAATGAGACGTAGAGGGCCCGCGGCTTGACGTTCTTCAGGTACTCGAGAGCCAAATCCGCGGTGATGTGATCGTGCCGCGCCGACTCCCAGGGCGTGAGCATCTGATACTGCAGGTGGCTGAGCTCGCGCATGCGCGCCGTGTTCGCGGGTCCTTCGTAATTCTTGTATCCGGCGTTGATGATGATGGAGTCCGGGTTGTGCTCGCCGATCCAGGTGAAGTGTTCCCAGGAGGCAAAGAGCGCCACCTGCGGCCGGTCGAGGCGAAGCTTTGTGCGCAAGAACTCGAGAACCGTAACGGAAGGATTCTGGACCTTGTCGTTGCCGCGAATCGCTTCGTCCTGCGCCTGGCCGGTGAGAATCTCCGAATATCCGGGATAGGAGACGCGATAACGATTGGTGACCTTCACCGAGCTGCCCTTCTTCACGTTGCCGAGCAGGACGCCGCGGGGAACGAGCGTGCCCCAGAAAAATGGCATCAGCAGCTTGCGCCGCTCCTCGGGCGTCTCGGCCCAGAGCATCTTGCGCAGGTTGCCGGCGACGTTCATGCTGGCTTCCTTGCTCTCCATGAGGAGCGGATCGATTCCACCGAAGATTTCCTGCCAGCGAAGGCCGTCGGCAGTGACGAGGACAATGTTCTTGGTCTTGCGCGCCTGGGCGGGCAGCAGACTGGCTGCTAAGACAACGGCCAGAAAGATTTTTCTCAGCGACATGGCAACATCCTACATCAAGCTCGCAGGATCGACGTCGATGACCAAGGCGGTCGGCGGAAACTTCTCCTCGCGGGCGCAGGAGCGCAGGTCCTTCAGCAGCCGGTTGAGCACGGCATGGCTCTGCGATTTGATGAGGAACTGGTAGCGAAATTCCTGCTTCAGCCGCAGCAGCGGCGCGGCCGCCGGTCCGAGCACGCGGATTCCCTTCCACTCGCCCTGCGAGATGCGGCGCGAGAGTTGCCCGCTCATCTTCAGCGCTTCTTCGAGGCGCGCGCTGCGCACCAGGATCGCCGCCAGTAAAGTAAACGGCGGAAAGTGCATCACGCGGCGGAAGCGCAGACCCTTTTGGTAGAGAGCCGGGTCGTCGT
>CAZRND010000124.1:0-13375 GCA_964601345.1 uncultured Acidobacteriota bacterium
GGGGGTTTTAGGAGGTGGGGCGGAGTTTGGTCCGATTTCAAATCGATTGGACCTGGGGATAACCGCGAAGGAAATACTGGCTCAGGCCCGCGTTCGCGTACCGTGTGTAGTTGTTCGTGTCCACCGTATTCGCGGCGGTTCCAATCGAGCCTTGATCGAACACCGAACCGCCGATCGCCGTTACCGCAGCGGCGGTGGTTCCAAACATCCTGACAAAGACGTTGGAAGCTGGGACGGCTGTGCCCTTGAGCCGGGAATCCTGGATTTGTTTGAAGTCGTTCAGGAACGTCCCGTAGATGCGGGGTTGATCCCAATTCTCGTGAGCCAGCAGCTTGATACCGCGGTTGCCGACGTACCCGACTTCGAGCACCGTGTTGGGGAGAATCTGGCGCTGGACAGTCAGGTTCATCTGCAGCACATAAGGCGTGCGGAAGCTCGGATCGAAAAGGTCAATGCGGGACAACCCGCGGGTGGCCGGCAAGGTCAGGACAGGAGTCGGAGGCGCCGCGGGATAAACGAGAGTGTCATTGACCCGAAGATCGGTGGTTCCCGAACTGTTTGGGAAAAGCTGCTGCTGGCTGGAAAAGCCCGGCGTGTTGCCATCCTCGTCAGCCGTGGTTTGTCCGATCACTCGATCGTAGAAGACGCCCCAGGAACCGCGAATCGAAGTCTTACCGTCTTTGAAGGGATCCCAGGCGAAACCGATCCTCGGCGCAAAATTGTTCCAATCGTTGCGGAACCAATCCGAGCCGCGCTTCACGGTGGCGTTGTCGAGCTGGTTGACCGAATTGATCAGTCCGGCGAGATTCTCCACGATGTATCCCTGGAGGTTGTCTTCCTCATAAGGGATACCGAAGAACTCCCAGCGCAATCCGAGGTTCAACGTCAGACCGGGGCGGACGCGCCAGTCGTCCTGAAGGTAGTATCCGTAGTCGCGGAACTTGTGGTGCCGGACGCGGGGAGTTCCCGAGTCCTGAAATTTCGACAAGTCGCTATAGAACGTCGTGGTGAGCGTGCCGACGCGTCCCAGGAGGTCGTTGTAGAGATTCTCAAACCGCTGGCGGTCGGCCGTGGCGATGACGGTAGAACCGGTGGGACCGATGGTGGTTGCCACGGGCGCGTTGGTTCGGCTGAGCGCGATGTTGGGCCAGATTCCGGTGTCCGACGATTGAAATTGCGTGGTCAGGGAAAAGCGGAAACCCACCTTGAAATTGTGCCGGCCTCTGAGAATGGACAGGTTGTCGTTCATCTGGTTGACGGGCGAATTGCGGCGCGAGCCGAAGCCCGTCGGAATCGGGTCGGTGAACAGGTTCGAAGCGACGAGCGGAATGCCGCCGGTGAGAGAGCGCACGCGGAAGAAGTCCACTGACGATTCCTGATGTCCGGCGATGAACTCATTCACCAATTGCGACGTAATCGTCCAGGAGGAGCCGGCCGAGAAGCCCCACCGAATGCCGCCTTGCGTTCCGGACGGCTGTCCTGGGAACGTCGGGTCGGCATTGTTCAGCGCGTCCCACGAAAGCGTGGTGAACCTCGAGTGGCGATACCAGATGCGATGCGTGGGCTTGAGGTTGAAATCCATTTTGGCCGTAATCTGGTCGTTGGTGGCCGGTGTGGGACTGTTGAAGCGAAAGCCGGCGACGTTCAACCCGTCGCAGTTTGCGGCGCTGCATGTCGTATTCGGATCGGGCAGCAGCTTCAAGTTTCCCGCCACCGTCTTGTCTATGCCGATCTTGCGCGGATCGTTGGCGACAAGGTCGAAGGTATTTATGGCCGACGATCCCGGCGGAGTCCAGCGGAAAATACCGCGCTTCGCTTCCGGCGTCAGCACCTGCCGGAGGCGCACCGTATCCTGCGCCGTGCGGACGCCCTGATAGTTGAAGAAGAAGAACAAGCGATCTTTTCCGTTGAACAGCTTGGGGATCACCACCGGACCGCCGGCGGATCCGCCGAACTGGTTTTGAATCAGTTTGGGCCGGGCCTGTCCGCTGCTGTTGTTGAAGAAATTATTGGCGTTCAGCTCCGTGTTGCGGAGGTATTCAAAGAGGTTTCCCCGAAGAGCGTTGGTCCCCGAGCGTGTGATCAGTTCGACTTGCCCGCCGGCGTTGCGGCCATATTCGGCCTTGGCGCCGTTGGTGATAATGCGGAATTCCTCTACGGAATCCATATTGTTGGCGTTGAGCGTGAGGCCCAGCCGGGGGAGAACGGAGTCGTTGACGTCAATCCCGTCGAGACTATTGTTGTTCGATCCCTGGCGCATGCCGTTGACGCGAGAAAAGCTGGCATCCCCCGTCGTATTCGCGCCGAAGACCTGAACGCCCGGCTGGAACGACGCCAGCCCGATCGGGCCGCGGCCCAGTTGCGGCAGCGTGTCAATGTCGCGCATCGTCACGGCGCGCTGGATCGTGGCCTCCGTCGTTTGCACGCTCACCGTGCTGGCCTCGACGACTACGTTCTCGGTTACCGCTCCCACCGCCAGCTTGACGTCCTGGCGCAGGGTGAAGCCGACGGTCAGGTCAATGTTAGTGACCGTTCCCTTGCGGAAGCCCGGCGCTTCCGCCGTGAGCGAATACACTCCCGGCTGGAGGATCGGAAAGACGTAATACCCCTGCTCGTTCGCTTGCGCGTCCACGGTGGTGTGCGTCCGGGTGTTCACGATGGTGAGCTTGGCATTGGGAATCACCGCGCCCGACGCATCGAAGACCGTACCTTCGATTCGGCCGCTCTGGACCTGTCCAAAGCAGCAAACCGCGGAAAGAATCAAAGCAAATGCAAGGAATCCGTTTTTCATAAAGTGCCCCCTTCAAAAACTGCGGCACGTCCATCACCATCTTGTAAGATGCTGATTTCAATGCGTCCAGTGGTGTCCGGTTCGGCCTACGATACAAAAAACAGAATGTATCTGCAAGCTTTCATACATTTCAGGCGTCGAGCACCGAACCCAAACGCTCCTAGAAATTCAAGCGCAAGACGAACTCGATTACTCTTCCGCCGGGGTTCACCGTGCCGCTCAGGTCGTTATACTGAGAAGTGATTTGTCCGAATGACGATCCAACATTGCTGAATCCGTTGAAGTTCGTAATGTTGAATGCATTCAGCGCCTGGCAGCGAAATTCCACGTTGATCCGTTCCGTGATCCGCGTGTTCTTCACCGCGCCGATGTCGAAGTAGCGCTGCCAAGGAAGGTAGAGATAACCTCTCCAAGCGTTTTCTCCGACGTTGGCGGGACCGATGTAGGGTTGTGTCGGGTCGACTTGCGCCGGCGTCAAACCGCCGGTGTTGAAAGCAGCCTTCGAGTTGTTGATCACGTTGGTCGGCAGGTAGTACACGATTCCCGGATACCGTCCCAGCGTCGCATCGAAGGTCGGGCTGGTGGTCTTATTGATTGTGACCATCGACTGCAGTTGATCGGCGGTCATGTTGTGCAGGATCACGCCGGGCGACTGGCTGTTGAACGTATTGAAGCTGTTCACGCCGATCACAAGCGGAATGCCCGATTGCAGGCGCATGATCCCGGTCAGCTCCCATCCTTCGAGAGTCTTCTTCGCGAAGGCGTTGTTGAAGTGCGAGAGATAACGGCGTCCCGGGCCGAAGGGCAGCTCGTAAATGGAGTTGAACTTCAGCGCGTGGCGGATATCGAAGCCTGAGGGCATCTTGTCCAGGCTCAGGTTGCGCAGCGTAGTTTGCGACGCGGAACTCGATGAGCTGTTCGTCGCGCCGTTGGCCAGCGACTTCGACCAGGCGTAGCTGAACTGGGTGAGCAGTCCGTGGGTCATCCGGCGACGCAGCTCGAGCTGCAGGGCGTCGTAGAACGAAGAGCCGCCGTTGCCAGAAGGAACGAGCCTCCGCTCGAGACGGCGGGATTCGCCTGGAACAGGTTCGAGGGATAGCCCAGCTTCGTCAGGTTGGCCATGCGCGTCGTGTTGGTGGCGATGGCGTTTGCCGTAGTGCCCGCCTGGCCGAGAGCCAGGTTGGCGGCGATGGTGGAATCGGTCACCGCTCCCGACGTCACGCCGAGCGCGCCCGCTAGAATTGGGATGGGCGCCATTCCCGCGAGTCCGCCGAAAGTGTTCGAAGTCGGAGTGGTCTTCCGCGCCAGAGCCAGATTGGCCTGGGCGATTTTGAACTCGTTGAGGAAGCCGCTCTCGACGATGTTCACTTCGTTGATGTTGTACTGCCGCCATTCCTTCAGCCCGTGGTTTCCGGTGTAGCGCACTTCGAGCGCGTTGTTGCCGAATTGACGTTGGATGCCGACGTTCCAGCTCTGCACGTATCCCATTTTGAAGTCCGAGGCGAAATCGTTCAGGCTGTTCGTATTGGCGTTGATGGGAATCGGATAGGTCGGAGCATTGGGAAGTCCGGACTTCACCGGGAAGCTCGCGTCGCGGAATGACACACTCCCCGCGGGACCAAAATCTGTCGGCGTTGCCGAGTTGCTCACCGACGCCGTCAACGTTCCGCCTTGATTCGATCCATAGATGTTGATGAAGACGTTGCCGCCTTCGCGAATCGTCGCGATCGAGTAACCGAGGCGCACGACGGTCGCTCCCGCCTTGTTACCAAGCAGCCAGCCCAGGAATCCGTCCTTGCCCGGCACTTGATACGCGATCCCGATTCCCGGAGCCCAGACCGCCGGCAGGCTGTAATTGCCCTCTCCGCCGGTCGTGGCCAGGTATCCGGGTGTGGGAGTTCCGGCCAGGGTTCCGGGTTTGAAGAGATTTCCAATGCCCGAGACGCCCCACAGCCCCGCGTCGCCCACGCGCGTGTACGTTCCGCTAATGTTCACGAAGGGAAGCTGTTTCTCGTACCGGAGGCCGAGGTTCACAGTCAAATTCGGCAGCACCTTCCAGGTATCCGTGGCGAACAGTCCGAACTCCCGGATGCGGTTCCGATCGATCAGGCTGTTGTTTCCGTAGGTGTGCGAGTCCTCGCCGAGAGCTACGGATCGTCCAATCGAACTGACCCGCCCGGTCAGCACGGCGTACAACGCCGCGGCATTGCTTTGATCCGAGGTCGAGGATCCCGGGAAGTTGGCGTTCGTAAAGATGCCCGTTGACCCGGTATTGACCGGATCGTTGGTCGCGACCGCGAACGTAATCGTCGGGATCACGTTGTTGCCGATGGTCTGTTGCCAAGTGTTCACCTGGTCGAAGTTGCCTCCGAGGCTGAACTGGTGCCGGCCCTTCACCCACGAGACGGTATCGCCGAACTCCTTCACCGGCGAGTTGCGCCGCGAAGAGTTGTTCGTGGTGTAGACATTGGACAAGTAGCTGTTGAAACTCGGCGCATATCCCTTCCACGCCGAGAAAACGCTGGAACTGCCGACATCCGGGAAGAACAGCACGGTTCCGCTGTTCAGGCCGGTCCGGAACTCGTTGGTGAGAGTCGGGCTCAGCGTGGAGCGCAGGGCGATGCTGCCGGCAAAGCGGTTGCTAAGTTGTCCAGTCGCGATCTGCGTGCCGAGAACCGTTCCCTCTCCCGGGAAGGCCGGCACAACGTTGTTCAGGAAGTCCGGCAGCGAATTGTACTTGTCATAGTTGTAGACGAAAGTCAGCGTGTGCTTCGAAGTGATGTTGTAGTCCAGGCGCGAGGTGAAGAATTTGCGGTCTTGCTTGCCGTTGGGCGAGTAGGTCAGCGTCTGGCGATTGTAGTCGTTGTTGGTGTTGACGTTGGACGAGACAATCCCCTTGGCGGAGGCGGCAGCGATCGCCGAGAAGGTCTGCGCCAGAATCGGATCGGCCGTTGTCTGGAAGGGCCGGACCGACGCCGGCAGCGCGGCATTGCCGGCGGCTGCGAGCTTGTAGAGGTCGACTTTTTGGATGTCTCCCACCTTGATTCCTTGCGCCGCCACCGCCGACGATGCTGCGTAAGTGAAGATGCCCTGCCGCGCCGAATCGGTCAGAATCGTGCGCGTGTATTGCTTGGTAGCGGGCAGCTTGTAGATTTCGTAGTTGAAAAAGAAGAACGCTTTATTCTTCTTGATGGGGCCACCGACGTGGACTCCGCCCTGGTTGAGCTTGATGATGTCGCGCGCCGAACCGGCTTGATTGTTATAGAAGCTGTTGGCGTTGAAAAAGGTGTTCCGATGCTGCCAGAACGTTCCGCCGTGGAAGGCGTTGGTCCCGCCGCGCGTGACCAGCTTGATCTGCGCGGCGCCCTGCGACGTGCTGTCCACGCCGCTGGCTGAGCTGGTGAGCGTGATCTCTTCGATCGAATCCTGCGAGGGATAGATGTAGGCAAAGAAACCGTCGCTGCTCTTCAGCAGGTTGTCCTGTACGTTCATCCCGTCCATGGTGATGTTCAGCGCGCCGCGCGGCAGGCCGTTGACGGTGGAGCTTCGTCCGTTGGTCGGCGTCTGCGTGCCGGGCTGGGTCACCAGCAACTCCAGGGAATTGCGGGCCACGTAGGGCAACTCCACAATTTGTCGGCCGGAGATGGTGTTGGACACCGCCGCCGTCGTGGTCTGCAACACTTCCGCCCCGGCGCTCACTTCCACCGACTCGGCGACCGTGCCGACTTCGAGAGACGCGTTCACGGTGGCGGGAACGCCGGCGTTGGTGACCACGTCGTCGATGACCTTGGTCCGGAAGCCGGCGTGCGAAATGCTGACTCGGTAGGTTCCCACCGGCACTTGAGGCAACACCCACTCGCCCCGCACATCCGCGGTGGCCGCGAAGGACTGCCCGTTAGAGAGATTGCGTACGGCAACCTCCGCTCCGGCGATGACCGCGCCTTGTGGGTCCTTGACCGTTCCGGCGAGGCGACTGGTGACGCTCTGCGCGGCCGCGAGGCAGCACGTGAGCACACTAATAATGAATAGGGACTTCCCCGGAAATAGAGATTTCATCTCACCCCTCCTGTATACGACCCCTAAACCCTAGACCGTGCGGCCAGTGTAGTTGAGAACACACAAAACGTCAACTACGGACAGCGGCAAGCATCTGAGGCCTGCCATCTCTGGCTACAGCCCCTAACATGAGTGACATAGCCGAAATGTCTCCGGTTGTGACAGAATGGAAGGTTCATGGGCTTGCTCATGATCTATACAGGGAACGGCAAGGGCAAAACCTCGGCCGCCATGGGCACTGCGTTCCGCGCCGTCGGGCAAGGGCTCAAGGTCCTGATGGTGCAATTCATCAAGGGATCCTGGCATTACGGCGAACTCGATACCGCCAAGATGATCCCCGAGGACCGCTTCGAAATCATCCCCATGGGACGCGGCTTCGTCAAAGTCGGCACGGAGAAGCCGGACCCGGAAGACGTGGCCATGGTCCGGCGGTGCTGGGAATTCGCCAAGGAAAAAATGAAGGAAGGCGCCTGCGACCTGCTGGTGCTCGACGAAATTAACTACGCCATACACTACGGGATGCTCCCCGCCGAGGAAGTGGCGGCGACGCTGGCGCAGCGGCCGGAAAAAATCCATGTGATCCTGACCGGGCGCAACGCCGCGCCGGCGCTCGTCGAGCAGGCCGACCTGGTGACGGAGATGAAAGAGATCAAGCATCCCTTCCAGAAGGGCATTCAGGCCGCGCGCGGCATCGACTACTGATCGCGAAACATGTCCTGGTTCCGCAAAGACCGCAAACCTCTCGAAGGTCCCGAAGAAAAACGGGTCCGCACCGAAGGACTGTTCACCAAGTGCGAGGGCTGCCGGCAGATCGTCTGGAAGAAAGACCTCGAAGCCAACTGGAACGTCTGCCCGAAGTGCAATTTCCATTTCAAGCTCGATGCCCGCGCGCGCCTGCGGCTGCTCTTCGACGGCGCATGGAAAGAACATGACGCCGCGCTGACCTCGAACGATCCGCTCGCCTTCGTCGACCTGAAATCGTATCGCGAGCGCCTGCAGCGTACGCAGAAGACCACCGGCTTGCGCGACGCCATGGTATCCGCGTCGGGCGAGCTGGAAAAGCGCACGGTGAACATCTGCTCGATGGAGTACAGCTTTATCGGCGGAAGCATGGGGGCGGTGGTCGGCGAGATGATCGCGCGGGCCATCGACCGCTGCCTGGACTCGCGCGTGCCCCTGGTGATCGTCTCGGCGTCGGGCGGCGCGCGCATGATGGAAGGCGCGGTCAGCCTCATGCAAATGGCCAAGATCAGCGCGGGCCTGGCGCGCATGCACGAGTCGCGGATTCCGTACGTCAGCGTGCTCACCGATCCCACCACGGGCGGTGTCACGGCGAGTTACGCGATGCTCGGCGATCTGAACATCGCCGAGCCCGGCGCGCTCATCGGTTTTGCCGGGCCGCGCGTCATCGAACAGACCATCCGCCAGAAGCTTCCCCCGGGATTCCAGCGCAGCGAGTTCCTCCTCGAACACGGCATGCTCGACGCCGTCGTCGCACGCAAAGAGATGAAGAGTTCCCTGGCGCGCGCGCTGACGTTCTGTTCCATCCAATGAGCGATTACAACGGCGCGGTCAAGCACCTGCTCTCGCTCGGCCTCGAGCTGAAGGCCGGCAAATTTCGTCTGGAAGGGATACGGCTGCTCGACGGCGAGCTCGATTGGCCATCGCGCGCGTGCCCGAGCGTCCTGATTGCCGGGACAAACGGCAAAGGCTCGACCGCGGCGATGCTCGAAGCGGTGCTCCGCGAAGCGGGATACGCGACCGGCTTGTACACGTCGCCGCACCTGGTACGGATCAACGAACGCATCCGCGCGGATGGCGCGGAGATTTCCGATGACGATTTCGCGGCGTGCTTCGACGTGATGCAAGCAGCCGTGGAGCGGCTACTGGCGCGCGGCGCGCTGGAAAAACATCCCAGCTTCTTCGAATGCCTTACGGCTATCGCCTGGGAACACTTCCAGCGCTCCGGCTGCCAGATTTCCGTGCTCGAAGTCGGCATGGGCGGACGGCTCGACGCCACCAACATCGTGCGGCCGCTGGTTTCGGTCATTACGCCCATCGATCTCGATCACGAACAGTACCTCGGCAACACGATCGAGCAGATCGCCGGCGAGAAGGCCGGGATCATCAAGACGGGCGGCGTGGTGGTGATGGCGGGACAGCGACCCGAAGCAGAAGCGGTGATCCTGCGCGTGGCGTCCGAGTGCCGCGCGCGCGTCGTGCGCGCGACGGACTTTCTGCCGCGCGCCGCGCAATACGAACTGGCCCTGCGCGGCGAGCACCAGATCGCGAACGCCGCGACCGTGCTCGCGACGATTGCGGAGTTGCGCGCGGCGTCGTGGAACATCCCCGAGGACGCGGTGCGCAGCGGGCTGCGCACCACGCGCTGGCCGGGACGCCTCGAGCGCATCGGCGAGCGCCCGGCCGTCTATCTCGACGGCGCGCACAATCCCGCGGGAATGCGCGTGCTGCGCGCATTCCTCGCGACGACGCCGCATCCGCGCGTCCTGGTTTTCGGCGCGATGCGCGACAAGTCCGTCGCGGAAATGGCCGAGATCATCTTTCCCGAGGCCGACGCCGTGGTGCTCACGCAGCCGTCGCATCGCCGCGCTGCGACTCCCGAAACCATTCAAGACCTCGCGGAGCATTTGAACCGGCAGCTTCACGTGCGCGCCGCGCCCGAAGCCGCACTGGACCTGGCCGTGGAACTCGCCGGCCCGGCCGGGACGGTGGTCGCGGCCGGCTCGCTCTTCCTCGTCGGCGACCTGAGGGCAACGGCGTGCTCGCTTTCCTGAGGTCGCTCTTCTTCACCGATCCGCTGATTTATTTCTACACGTTTGTCATGGGCGCGGCGTCGCTCGCGGGATCGCTCTTCGATTCGAGCGGCAAGTTCCAGCACAACTGCGCGCGCCTTTGGGCACGGATGATCCTGGGGACGAGCTTCATCCGCGTCGCCGTGCACGGACTCGAGAAAGTCGACTTCGCGCAGCCGCACATCTTTTGCTCGAATCACTTGAGCTTGATGGATACACCGCTGATGTTCGGTTTCTTGCCGGTGCAGTTCCGGATCATGGCGAAGGCTGGATTATTTCAGCTTCCCTTCCTCGGCTGGCACTTGCGCCGCTCGGGACACCTGCCGGTGGATCGCAAGAGCCCGCGCGGCGCTCTCCACAGCTTCGAGCTGGCCGCGCAACGCGTGCGCGCCGGTTCTTCAATGGTATTCTTTCCAGAGGGGACCCGCAGCCGCGACGGGCAGATGGGCGAGTTCAAGCACGGCGCGGCGCTGCTCGCGATCAAGGCGGGCGTGCCGCTCGTTCCGCTGGCGGTCTGTGGAACGCGCGAGGTCCTGAAGCCCGATTCCCTGGTGGTGCATCCGGGAAGGGTGAAGCTGCTGGTGGGCAAGCCCCTGCCGACGTCCGGCCTCACGCACCGCGATGCGGGACGGCTCACCGAAGTGGCGCGCGAAGAAATTGCCGTAATGCTCGATGAAGCTTCTTGAAGAACGGTCATGACACGACGCCCCCTGATCGGAATCACCTGCCGGCTCGAAGAGAAGAAGAACACCGACTGGTTCTACCTGCAGCGCGAGTACTCGGAAGCGGTCTACGCGGCGGGCGGATTGCCGGTGATGATTCCGCTGATCGCCGATCCTGAATATGCGCGAGAGGTCGCGGCGCGGCTCGACGGCTTTGTGCTTTCGGGCAGCGGCAGCGACGTCGATCCCGCGCGTTACGGCGCGGATCGCCATCCGAAGACGGAACCCGTGCACGCGGCGCGCGACGCGGTGGATATCTCCATGGTCGAGCTGGCGCTCGGCATGCGCAAGCCGCTGCTCGGCATTTGTTTCGGCGCGCAGGCCATGAATGTCGCGCTCGGCGGGACGCTGGTGCAGCATCTTGAAACGGTTACTGACCACACTGATAAGAATTCGCGACACGGAGTCACCGTCGAGGCGGACTCGCTTCTGGCAAAACTCGGCGGCCGGGCGGGACGATATGAAGTGAACAGCAGCCACCACCAGGCGCTCGATCGCGTGGCCGGCGACCTGCGCGTGACGGCACGCTCGGACGACGGCGTCATCGAGGCGGTCGAGACCACCGAGCCCGGACGGTTCCTGGTGGGCGTGCAGTGGCATCCCGAGCGCATCTGGAAAGAGGACGAGTTGTCGAAGGCTCTGTTCGACGAGCTCGTGCGGCAAGGAGGCAATCGTTGAAGGACCTATTCGGTCAAGTCGCGGTGGTCACGGGAGGGTCGCGCGGCATCGGCGCAGCGGTAGTCCGCGGGTTGTGGGAAGCCGGATCGCGCGTGGTCTTCAACTACCGGCGCGACAAGAGTGCCGCCGTGGCGCTGGCGGAATCCTGCGATCCCACGGAAGTCGTGGCCATGCGCGCGGACGTCGCCAAGATGCGCGACGCCGAAAAGCTGGTGACGACGGCGGTGAAGCGATTCGGCCGTCTCGATATCCTGGTGGCGAACGCCGGCATATGGCCCGCCGAGGAGAGTCCCATCGAGAAAATGACGGAGCAGGATTGGGACGACATGATCTCGATCAACCTGAAGGGCGTCTACACCGTCACGCATTTCGCCGTGAAGCAGATGAAGAAGCAGGAGTCGGGACGCATCATCGCCATCTCGTCCACCGCGGGACAGCGCGGAGAATCGTTCCATTCGCACTATGGAGCGTCGAAGGGCGGCGTGATCAGCTTCGTCAAGGGACTGGCGACCGAGCTCGCGCCCGCGAACATTCTGGTGAACTGCGTCGCGCCAGGCTGGGTGGATACCGACATGTCGCGACCGATCCTCGACGATCCGCGGGAAGCGGCCAAGGTCTTTGCGACGATCCCGCTGCGGCGCGTCGCAACGCCCGAGGAGATTGCCGCGCCCGTATTGTTTCTGGCCGGGAAGGGCGCTACGTTTATTACCGGCGAGATTCTCAACGTAAACGGAGGGGCGGTGCTGGCGGGATGAAGATTCTTCGGGTGGCGGTATACATCTTGCTGGCCGCCGCGCTCGCCGCGGGACAAGCGCGCGACGCCGAGCGCGGCCGCAAGATTCTCGAGCAAGCCATCAAGGCGCTGGGAGGCAAGGCCTACCTGAATGCCCGCGACTATCACGCGGAAGGGCGCGCGTTTCAGTTTTCCTCGCGCGAGGAGCTCGCCGGCATGGCGCCCGTCGCCACCTTCGAGCGGTTCCCCGGAAAGTATCGTCAGGAAATCGGCAAGCACAAAGAAGAGGTTTTCATCATCAATGGCACGGACGGCTGGGACGTGACGTTTCGGGGTGTTCGCATGCTTCCGGAGGACGAAATCCAGCGCGTCCTGCTGAACCGCGAGATGTCGGTGGACAATATCCTGCGCTTCCGCCTGAACGAGCCGGGGCTGGTGGCGGAGTGGGTGAACACCGATATGGCCGACGGACGGCGCGTGGAGATCGTGGAAATCACCGACAGCAAGAACCGCGTGGTTACGATTTCGTTCGACGAGTCCACGCACTTTCCGCTGCAGCGGGAATGGGAGCGGCCCATCCCGAAGACGCGCGAGCGCGAGCAGAACGTCGAGTCACTCAGCAAGTATCTCACCGTCAAAGGAGCGCCGGGCGTGATGGCGCCTTACTACATCCGGCGCGAGCGGAACGGCATGAAGGTCTTCGAAACTTTTCTCAACGAAGTGAAGCTCAACTCCAACGTCTCTGAATCGCTCTTCTCGAAACCATCCGGGCCGGAACGGAAATAAAGGAAACGGCTGATATAATGGCCGGATGCCCTTTTCTGTCCACGCGACGACTGTGTTAGCCGTGCGCCGCGGCTCCAAGGTCGTGATGGCCAGCGACGGGCAGGTGACGCTCGGCGATAACATCGTGAAGCACACAGCAAAAAAAGTCCGGCGGCTCTACAACGACAAGATCCTGGCGGGATTTGCGGGCTCGACCGCCGACGCCTTCTCGCTCTTCTCGCGCTTTGAGTCGAAGCTGGAACAGCATCAGGGTAACTTGCCGCGCGCCGCCGTGGAGCTGGCCAAGGACTGGCGCACGGATAAAATCCTGCGGCACCTCGAGGCGTTGCTCCTGGTGGCCGACGAGCGCAACACGTTCTTGATCAGCGGCACGGGCGATTTGATCGAACCCGACGACGGCGTGGCCGCGATCGGGTCGGGCGGCGTGGTGGCGACGGCGGCGGCGCGCGCGTTGGTGCGCAAGACGGAATTGAGCGCCCGCCAGGTTGTGGAGGAGGCGATGAAGATCGCCGCCGAGACCTGCATCTTCACCAATGCCAATTTGTCGATCGAGGAGATCTAGCGAGTCATGGCCATCCATCTTCCCGCAGTGACTGAAGAGCTGCCGGCGCTGGACGAGCTGACGCCGCGCGAGATCGTCGCCGAGCTCGACAAGCACGTGGTCGGGCAGCACGCCGCAAAGCGCGCCGTGGCCGTGGCGTTGCGCAATCGCATCCGCCGCCAGAAGCTGTCGCCGGAGCTGGCGGAGGACGTCCTGCCGAAGAACATTTTGATGATCGGCGCCACCGGCGTCGGG
>CAZRND010000124.1:13385-13791 GCA_964601345.1 uncultured Acidobacteriota bacterium
AGACGGAAATCGCGCGGCGGCGGGCGCGCCTCGCGAATTCGCCGTTCCTGAAGGTCGAGGCGAGCAAGTTTACTGAGGTCGGCTACGTCGGCCGCGACGTGGAATCGATGATCCGCGACCTGGTGGAGATTTCCATCGACATGATGCGCGAGGAGCGCCTCGACGAAATCTCCGACAAGGCCGAGGCCGCCGCCGAAGAGCGGCTGCTCGACCTGCTCGTTCCGCCCCCGCCGCCCGTGCCGGCCACGACCACGGCGTCGCCGGGTCCCGCCGGCAACGGATCGGCCCAGCCGGAGAGCTACCAGCGGACGCGCGAAAAGTTTCGCGCGCAGCTTCGCGACGGCAAACTCGACGAGCGGCTGGTGGAGATCGAAGTCAGCCAGCGCCATTTCCCGTCGTTCGAAAA
>CAZRND010000125.1:0-13788 GCA_964601345.1 uncultured Acidobacteriota bacterium
CCGTCTTCCTATTCAAGCGCAAACGTGCCCTCGAACCCGGCGTCCATCATGATCTTCACCGACCGCCGCGCGTCGTTGTCCTTCCAGCGATTCCAATACTTCGCATGGACGTTGGTGTGCGCGTAGGGCGCCAGCGCCTTCAGCCCGTTGTACATCAGGTATTCGTGCTCCCAATTGCAGAAATCGGGGGAGGCTTCGCAGAACGGGCTGTTCACCTCGTCGACGATGATGCGGATATTCATCGGATTCGCGGTCAAGCCCCAGTGATTCTCGAGCGTGACCTTCACGCCGACTCTTGCTCCGTGATCGGCCATTTCCTTGAAGGACTCGATGCAGTTGCTGAGATACACAGCCAGCTCGTCGGCCTTGGGATAGTCGGCCGTCGCGACGGCCACCGGCGCGATGCGAGGTCCGCCGCTATTCACTCGCATGGACTGCGCGCCGAGCACGGCCGCGCCGTCCAGCCACTTCTTGGCCACGGCGATACCCGCCTTGCGCTTCGCGGGATCGAGGTCCGAAATGTTGCGCGGAGCGTTGTTCGAGATGTGAACGCACTTCGTGCCAGTTGCCGCCATCTTGGCGGCCATTTTCTCTAGCCATTTTTTCCCAGCGGCGCTCGCCGGATCGAATTCCCGGATCGGCCGCGGCGCGCCCTCGACAGTCTCCGTGACGTACATGCTGTCGTCGGTGACGTCGCCGAAGAGGCCGGAGAACAGATCCATGTGCGTGACGCCCGGAAATGTCTCTTTGGTGAAGGTCGGGAAATCCATCATGGTGATTTCGCCGTACTTCTTCTTCATTTCGTCATTGCGAGGGTTCGTGCGGCCGCCGGCGGTCTTGAAGATGTAGCGAATCGGCCAAGTGTTCGACGCCAGCCGCGCCAGCTTTTCTTTCTCAGTGAGAGGCCGCGCCGCGGCGGTGCCTTCCACGGCGACTCCGGCGGCGAGACCGGTTGCAGTTGTGGCGAGGAAATGACGGCGATCCATTAGGGAACCTCCTGGAGGCTCAGTATACCGCTATGACAGTCGTTAAGAATCTCCTTGACAGATGAACGGGTTAGGGGCATTTTGCCTGCAAGGGAGGTTTTATGCCCAAGGCGTCCTACCGTGTGTTTGTTCTGCTGTTGCTGCTCCTCACTATATGCCTTCATGTCGCGGGGCAAGGTACGACCTTAGGTCTGGTCCGAGGCCTCGTGACGGATCAACAAGGCGGAGCCGTAGCCGGAGCCAAAGTAACTCTGGCCGACCTTGCCACCAGTCTTTCGTACGAAAGCACTACAGACAATGCAGGCAACTACGAAGTCGTCAATCTAAGGGCGGGCGAATACAAGGTCACGGTCACGTTTCCAGGATTCAATCCCAGCGAGGTCGTGGGATTCGCGGTGGTCGGCGGCTCGGTGGCGCGATTGGATGTCAGGCTCAAGCCCAAAACGCTGGCGGAAGCGGTTACGGTGACGACCGAGGCGCCCTTGATTCAAACCGACACGCCGACGATCTCGAGCACCCTGAACGCGAAGCAGATTCTGGACATTCCTCGCGACAGCCGTGACATTTACCAGTTTCTCTATCTGAACCCGAATATCACGTTCAATACCGACGACGGGTTCAAATTTATCGGGTCGCAAAGTTATGGCGCCAACTTCGCGCTCGACGGCCAGCGTGCCACCGGTGCGGGATTCGGCCAGGCAACCTCCAGCCAGCCTTCTCTTGAAACGATCGGCGAGCTGACCGTGTTGTCGAACAGTTTTACAGCGGAATATGCCGGTATCGCCAACATCCGGCTGAGCACGCGCCGCGGCGAGAAGGACTATCACGGCTCTCTGTTCTACGACAACAAGAACCAGGCGCTGGCCGCACGGTCCTTGGCTTCGAAAAGCGATGAAGCCGCCTTTACGCCCACGTATGCGACGCCCAACTTTCCTCAGCCCTTCTTCAATTTCACGGAATTCGGCGGGTCCATCGGCGGTCCTCTGCCTCTGACGAAGAAGAAAACATTTTTCATGGCTGCCTACGAGCATCGCATCAGCGTTTCCCCCATCCGCATGACCAGCACCAGCCTGCCGCACGCCACGGTGATGAACGGCGATTTCACCAAGATCACCGACGCGCGCAAGCCGCTGGTGCCTGCGGGCGTCACGCTGACCCCCGCGGAAATCGCGAGCAACACGATTACCGTGAGCGGAACGCAGCGCTTTACGACCATTCCGCAGCGCCTGATCAATCCCGTCACCTCGGCGCTCTTCAAGAACTATTTCCCGGTCACGAGCGTGAACGCTCCCATCAATTCCAGCAATGGCCGGCTCACCGATTTTGCCGATACGCTGAAGGGGCACACCAGCCGGGATCTGGGTACGGTGCGCGTGGACCACGACTTCAGCGATAAGAACCGTATCTACGGCACCTATAACATCTCCATCCCCGATGGGACGACCGGCTTGGTGGGCAGCCCCTTCAAGAGTTTGGGTACTCGCGTCTATGAGCAATCGAACCACACTCTGTCGCTCTCCCACAGTCACGTGTTCGGGCCCGGACTGATCAACGAATTCCGCGGCGGCTTCAACTATCAAAACTCCCGCCGCAGGGCGAAACTCCTGGTGAAGGACTTCCTCACGTCGCTGGGCTTTAACCAGGGGGACATTGACTCCATGGCGGCGGTGATCGGAAAACCGGCTATCGAGACGTATGGCCAGATGGGCATTGTGTACGGTCCGTACGTCGCATTTCCCAGCGGCGGGCGCGACGCCGATCGTCCTCTCGACCAGCAACTGATCACTTTCGGCGACACCCTCACTTGGGTCAAAGGGCGTCACAGCATCCGCACCGGCTTCGATTTGGTTCGGAATCACGTCTTCGATGGTTTCACGAACGGCCGGGGACAGGTTCGCGGACGCGTCAACTACTCGGGCAGCGACCTGAATCCGATCACGCGCTTCCTGATAGGACTGCCGCCGAACACCGTCAACTTCAACGCGTCCTTGCGCCCGCCGATGGATGTGAGCAATTGGGAACACGGCTACTTCTTTCAGGACGACTTCAGGATTCATCCACGCCTGACGCTGAACCTGGGATTGCGCTACGAATACATTTCTCCCTTCATTGACGCCAACGATCTACTGGTAAATTTCGATCCGACGAACAAAGGTCTGAACGGCAACAAGGGCGTGTTTGTGATCCCCAGCGACAGCGTCAAGTCGTTGGTGGATCCGCGGATGATCGCCTACGGTACGTTAACCGCCAAGGACCTCGGCATATCGCGCGGCTTGGTGCGGCCGGACCGAAATAACTTCGCGCCGCGCGTCGGGGCGGCGTTCCGCGTCAACGACAAGACCACGCTTCGCGGCGGCTTTGGCTTGTTCTATCCGACCGCCGCGGCTCAGGGCATCCGCGACGCCATGGCCTCGTCGCCCTTCAATCAGGGCCGGACCAAGAGCGGCGCGAGCGTGCCTCTCGGCGCCTGGCCGCGGCCCTTCGAAGGCGGCGCGCTGCCGGGGCTATCCGGACAGCCGACGATCAACGCGGTTCCATTCGATCTGCAGTTGCCGCGAATCACGCAGTGGAATTTCACGTTCGAGCGCGAAGTGGGCTGGCAGACCGCGATCCGGCTCTCCTACCTGGGAACGCGAATGGACGGCCTGATTCTCGGCTATGACCTGAATATGATCGCGCCCAACGATACCCCGTTTGCCACGAGGACCGTGGACGGAAGTGTTTGCGACCCGGTGAACAACGGAGATTGCGTCGAGTCGGCGGCCGACCAGGCCCGCCGGCCCTTTCCGGGTCTGGGCGATTTCATGCTCAGTTACGGCAACTCCGCCACCGGACACTCCAATGCGTTTCAATTGGAAGTCACGCGCCGTTTCTCGAAGGGCTTGATGTTCAACGCGCACTATACGCTGCTGGACCAGGTCAACAGCGGTGTGGACTCGAACTCGTCGCTCGGCGGAACCGTCTACAACCAGTTCAAGCCGGATGCCGATACCGGCACCGATCCCTGGGTCAGCCGTCACCGTTTCGTTGCCTATGGCACGTATGAGCTACCCTTCGGCCGCGGACGCCAACACTTCGCGAATATGCCTCAGGCCGCCGAATTCGTTCTGGGAGGTTGGCAGACGTCGTTCCAGATGTTTGTGAAGAGCGGCACCGGCTTCACGCCGTGGTTCGATTGCAGCGCTTGCGGCCCGCCTTACCTCGGAAACATCGCCAGCAACGCGGCCGATGGACTTGGACAGGGTGGTTTCGGCGGCGCCTTCCGGGCTACCGTCGTGGGCGATTTCAACAAGAAGCAAGGCGACAAGATCTGGGACGTCGCCGCCTTCGGTCTGCCGAGCGTAGGCTCGGACTTGTTCGACAATCCCAAGAACGCCGAGCGCGGCGTCTTGCGCGGCCCGCGTTCGACCGGCGCGAACCTGTCGCTGCGCAAGAGCTTTCAGATTCGCGAGCGGATTCGGCTGGCCTTCACGGCGACACTCGACAATGTGTTCAATCACCCGTTACTGGCGCCCGTGGGCTCGACCGACATTTCGCATGTCGGGACCTTCGATCCCAACATTGATCCCAAGACCGGGAAATGGCTGCCCATTGATCCGAAGACCATCGTCTACGACCCAAACTTCGCGAGGCTGCGCTATAGCTTCGCGCAGGAAGGCATTGATTCCCAGCGTTCCGTTCGGATGCAGTTGCGCTTGACGTTCTGAGCCTGAGTTTGGCGCGCCCGGAGAGACTCGAACTCCCGACCTACTGGTTCGAAGCCAGCCGCTCTATCCAACTGAGCTACGGGCGCGCATCGGTTGGTCTACCTCTTGCAGTTTAACACGCTCACAGCGAGGCCAGGACTTGCTGCGCGTGGCCGTCGGCCTTCACCTTCGGAAAGACCCGCGCGATCTTGCCGTCCGGTCCGATGACAAACGTGGTCCGCTCGATGCCCAGGAATTTCCGTCCGTAGAGGACCTTCTCTTTCAGAACGTCGTAGGCTTTGGCGACGGTCTTGTCCGTGTCGCACAACAGCGTAAAGGGCAGACCGTACTTCTCGCGGAATTTCTTCTGCGCTTGGGGCGTATCGGGACTGCAGCCCAGCACGGCGATCTTCTGTTTTCGGAAACTTTCGTATGCATCGCGGAACCCGGATGCTTCTACCGTTCAACCGGGTGTATCGGCGCGAGGGAAAAAGTAGAGCACCACGGTCTGGCCTTTGAAATCGGCCAGGCGCACGCTCTGGCCATCCTGGTTGAGCAACTCGAAGTCCGGCGCTTTCGTGCCGACCATGCTAACCTCCCAGAGCTTTCTTCAAAAGCTCGTTCACCACGGCGGGATTGGCCTGTCCGCGCGTGGCCTTCATCACCTGCCCGACGAAAAATCCGAAGACGCCCTGCTTGCCGCTGCGATACGTCTCCACCTGCTTGGCGTTCGCGGCCAGCGTCTCGGCGATAATCTTTTCAAGCGCCGCGGTATCGCTGATCTGTGAGAGTCCCTCGTCGGCGACCACCTTGGCCGGGCTGTGGCCGGTGGAGAACATCTTGGCGAAGACGTCCTTGGCCATCTTGCCGGAGATGGAACCGGCGGCGATCATCTTGACGAGCTCGGCGAGATCCTTCGCCGACAACGGAGACGCCGTAATTTCCTTGCCGGCGGCGTTGAGCCCTCCGAGCAACTCGCCCATCACCCAATTGGCCGACGCGCGCGCGTCACCCGATTCCGCGGCGACCTGCTCGAAGTAGTCCGCGAGAGCGCGCGACGCCGTTAGGACGCCGGCGTCGTACTCGCGCAATCCGTAAGCCGTCATGAATCGCGCCCGCCGCGCTTCCGGAAGCTCCGGCAGCGTGCCGCGAATCTCCGCGATCCAGGCGTCGGCAACGATCAGCGGGGCAAGGTCGGGCTCGGGAAAATAACGATAGTCGTGGGCCTGCTCCTTGCTGCGCATCCCCTCGGTGCGCTCGGTCTCCGTGTTCCACAGACGCGTCTCCTGAGGAATGCGCCCGCCGCCCTCGATCGTTTCCACCTGCCGCCCGATTTCGTACTCCAGCGCTTTTTGCAGGAACCGGAATGAGTTCAGATTCTTGACCTCGGTCTTGACGCCGAACTCCTTCGCGCCTTTCAAGCGCACGCTGACGTTGGCGTCGCAGCGCAGGCTGCCCTCCTCCATGTTGCAGTCCGATACTTCGAGATACAACAGAATCTCCTTGAGCCGCGTCAGATACTCGAAGGCCTCGGCGGGAGTGCGCAGGTCCGGCTCGCTGACGATTTCGGCGAGCGGCACGCCGCTGCGATTCAGATCGATGTAGGTGCGCGTGGCCGAATCCGGGAAGCCGTCGTGAATGGACTTTCCCGCGTCCTCTTCGAGATGCAGGCGCGTGATGCCGATGCGCTTCGTGTTTCCATCCACGCGGATCTCGAGCCATCCGTGCTCGGCCAGCGGCTGATCGAATTGCGAGATTTGATAACCCTTGGGCAGGTCGGGATAGAAGTAATTCTTGCGCGCGAACCGGGAATAGTTGCGCACCGCGGCGTTCAGCGCCAGTGACGCCTTCACGCCCAGCACCACGGCCTGCCGGTTCAGCACCGGAAGCGCCCCGGGCAGGCCCAGGCACACCGGACACGTATTCGTATTCGGCGGCGCGCCGAATTGCGTCGAGCAGGTGCAAAACGCTTTCGACTTCGTCAGGAGCTGAGCGTGCACCTCCAGCCCGATGACTGCCTCGTATTTTTCGAGCGCCCCGGCCGCCATAAGGGAGGAATTATATCAGCAAGCTGCGATAAACTATTTTGCGGATGCGTCTTCTGGTGGTGTTGCTCTGCTTGGTGACGGCCGGATGCGGCTCGATCGGCGCGCCCCTTCCCCCCCTGCTCGATATTCCCCAAACGCCCACGGGCCTGTCGGCCGTGCAGCGGGGCGAGCGCGTCCTTGTCAGTTGGCCGGCTCCCTCGATCAGCACGGAAGGCGTCACCGTGCGGCCGGAGCGGCTCGGCCCGCTCAAGCTTTATCGCGCCCTGTTCATCGGCTTCAGAGAGACGGTCAACGCACAGAACTTCAAGGAACGCTCTACCGTCGCTCAGACCCTCGACGCAGGAAAGACCGAGTATGCCGAGAACGTCGATCCCGCCTGGATCGGAAACCGCATCGTCTACGCCATCGAGATGCCGAACCGGCGCGGCGAATCGGCGGGCCTTTCGAACCTGCAAGTGATCGCCATCCTGAAAACACCCAGAGCGCCGCGGATTGCCCTGCGCGTCACCGAGCCGGCGGTTGTGATCGAGTGGACCGCGGAACCCGAGGCGGCGTACCGAGTCTACCGCAATGGACTGTTACGAGCCACCGTCACCGGCGGAAAATATGAGGATCGCGATTTCCAGTTCGGCGCCGAATATCAGTACCTGGTTCGCGGCGTCACGGAAATGAGCGGATTCACCTCGGAGAGCGCGGATTCGAACGTCGCCGCCGCCAAGCCGGAAGACACCTTCCCGCCTGCTGCCCCCGAAGGACTCTCGGCCGTCCCGGTCGACAACGGTGTCGATCTCTCCTGGAGTCCCAACTCGGAAGGCGATCTCGCCGGATACATCGTGTTTCGCGGGACCGCGCCGCTGAATCAGGCGTTGCTCGTCGGAACCACTTTCCACGACGGCGCTCCGGGCGCTTCGCCGCGCTACACCGTCGTCGCCGTCGACCGGAAGGGGAACAAGAGCCTGCCATCCAAGGAAGTAACGCCATGAAGCTGATTCGATTCGCAACGGGACGCGACACGCCTCCGACGGTTCCGCCGGGAACCACCGGAGTCCACTGGGGAGTGATGGAAGACGACGAAATTTACGTCATCGACGGATCGCCCTACGGCAAGCACCACGTGAAGGGCAAGGCGCGTACTTTGAAGCAGGTCCGCCTGCTGCCGCCCTGCTTCCCCTCGAAAATCGTGTGCGTCGGACGCAACTACAGCGAGCACGCGCGCGAGCTGGCGCACGACATTCCCGACCATCCGCTGATCTTCTTCAAGCCGCCGTCGGCGCTGCTGGCGCACGGGGACACGATCGTCTATCCGCCCGACGTCAAGCGCCTCGACTACGAGGGGGAAATCGCTATTGTCATCAAGGAACGGCTGCGCCATTTGAAGGCGCACGAGCCGGCCGCTCCCTACATCCTCGGATTCACCTGCCTCAACGACGTCACCGGGCGCGACTTGCAGGACAAAGACGGCCAGTGGACGCGCGCCAAAGGCTTCGACACATTCTGCTCGATCGGGCCGTTGATCGACACCGTGGTCGATCCGGCGCGCCTTGAAGTCCGGACCACGCTCAACGGCGAGCTGAAGCAGCAAGGGCACGTCTCGCAGATGCTCTTCGACTTCGATACAGTCCTGCGGTTCATCTCGCGCGTCATGACGCTCGAGCCGGGCGATGTTGTCGCCACAGGCACACCCGCCGGTGTCGGACCGATGAAAATCGGCGATACTGTGGAAGTATCGATTAGCGGCGTTGGCACTTTGCGGAATGTGGTGGGAAAGGACGGGAACGCACCCTGAATCCCTGGATCATCGCTGGAGCGGTTGCCGCTGTGGCAGCGGTCATCATCCTGCGGCGCAGGAAGTCACCCGCTGAGATCGAGCGGGAGCGGCGAAACCTGTTGAACGCCCGCGGCCGCCTGGCCGAGGGCGCCCTCGTGCAGTCCATGACGCGCGACGGCCGCCGCCTGGTGCTCTTTCAATATTCGGTTGGACAAGTCAGCTATAGCGCCGCGCAGGACATCAGCGACATCGGCGGACTCGGCAAAACGCTGACGTTCGATGGGGTCTGCGAAGGCCTTCCTACCCGTGTAAAATACGATCCGCAGAATCCCGGCAACTCGATTGTCGTGTGCGAGAGTTGGAACGGGCTCAAATAGGGGGAAAGATGAAGAGACTGGCCATATTGCTGATGGCGGTCGTGCCGCTGTTGTCGGCGGGCGACATGAAGCTCAAGGGCGCGTATCGTTTTGAACGCGGGGGTTGGATTTACGTGCATCTCGAAGGGCCACCTGCGCAGCTTGGCTATCAGCACGGTTATCTTCTGGCCGCTGAGATCGAAGACCTGTTGCGCGTCACCAAGCCGTTTCTCCTCAAGAGCTCGAAGAAAGATTGGGGATTCTACCGCGATGCTTCGGAAACGATGCTGTGGCCGAAGATCGACGCGGAATTCCAGCAGGAACTCGACGGCATCGTGGCGGGCGCCCAGGCTAAAGGCGTCAAGCTCGATCGCTGGGACATCGTCGCGCTGAACGCGCTCGAGGAGCTGCCCTATTACTACGTCCCGTGGATGGAGAAGAAGCAGGGCAAGAAGCCGACCACGCACGCGCCCGGCAATTGCAGCGCCTTCATCGCCACGGGAAGCTGCACCCGCGACCAGAAGATCGTGATGGGCCACAACGCCTGGACCAACTACATCACCGGCGAGCGCTGGAACATCATCTACGATCTCACGCCCGAGAAGGGCTATCGCATCCTGCAGGACGGCCTGCCCGGCATAATCATCAGCGACGACGATTTCGGCGTGAACTCCGCCGGACTGATGGTCACCGAGACCACCATCACCGGATTCGAGCTCTTCGACCCGAAGGGCTCGCCGGAATTCTTCCGCGCCCGCAAGGCTCTGCAGTACAGCAAGTCCATCGACGATTACGTGCGCATCATGCTCGACGGCAATAACGGCGGCTACGCCAACGACTGGCTGGTGGGCGACAACAAGACGGGCGAGATCGCGCTCTTCGAGCTGGGACTCAAGGAGCACAGCGTCCGCCGCACCAAGGACGGCTACTTCGTCGGCTCGAACTTCCCCGTGGACCCGAAGCTCATCGAGCGCGAAGCGAAGTTCAACGTCAACGACAAGCAGAACTCGCCGAACGCGCGCCGCGCCCGCTGGGAGCAGTTGATCGCCGAGAACAAAGGCAAGATCGACCCCGAGATCGGCAAGAAGATGGAATCGGACGACTACGACGTGATCGAGAAACGCCGCGGACCGAGCGAGCGCAGCCTCTGCGGCTCGGTGGACACCTCGCCGCGCGGCACGCCGGAGTGGGATTGGGGCAAGTTCTATCCCGGCGGCACCGTGCAGGCCAAGGTCATGGACAGCGCCATGGCCGCGAAGATGCAGATGTGGGCCTTTGCCGGGCGCCCCTGCGGCGCGCCCTTCCAGGCCGAGCCGTACCTCGCGCAGCATCCCGAGTACGGATGGATGAAGGGCCTGCTGCGCGACATGCTCCCCGGGCCCTGGACCTTGTTCGCGTCCGGCATGAAATAAAACTTTTTACAAACCAGCCCTTGACAATGCGAGGTCGCTAGTACTAGTTTTCTAGTATGCGACCGCCGAAACGCGTTCTCACCGATCAGGAACTCGAGTTGATGAAGATTGTCTGGAGCCGCGGCGAAGCCACGGTCCGCGACGTCTACGAAGAGCTGCTCACCCGCCGCAAGATCGCCTACACCACCGTGATGACGGTGATGAAGACGCTCGAGCAGAAGGGCTATCTCACCGCCCAGCAGCAGGACCGCGCTTACCTCTACACGCCCACCGAGCCCAGGGAAAAAGTGATCCGCAACATGGTCGGCGAATTCCTCGACCGCGTCTTCAACGGATCGGCGCAGCCCCTGGTCGTCCACCTGGTGAAGGACCGGCGCCTCTCGGAAGAAGATCTGCGCAAGATCGGCAGCCTCATGCGGAAGGAGAACAAGAAATGACGGCTCTACCTCTCTGGATGCAAAACCTCGGCGCGCTCAGTCTGCAGGTCGCGATCCTCGCAGCCTTCTCCGGCGCGCTCGCCTACCTCGCTCCGTTGCGCGATCCTAAGGCGAGGCTGGCGTTCTGGCAACTGATGCTGCTGGTCTGCTTCTCTCTGCCGTTCGCGCAGCCGTGGAAGCGGATTGTCGTTCAGCGGTCTGTCCCGGCCGCGGTTGAATTGCGCGCGCCTGTAGCGGTGCAACCGCTGCCGGTCGCGCCGCCGGCTCCTGTGCGGGTACCAACGAGCGCCATCGTCTTCTACATCCTGGCGGGCGGCGTGGCGCTCCGCCTCCTCTGGCTGGCCATCGGATTCTACAGCCTGCGCCGCTATCGCCGGACTTCGCGCGCCTTCGAGCCGCTGCCCGATCCGCTTCGCGGCGCGCGCGAGCGGCTCGGTGTCCGCGCCGATTTCCTGATCTCCGACGGCATTCCGGGTCCGATCACGTTCGGTCTCCTGCGGCCAGTGATCCTGCTGCCCGCGCGCGTTGCCGCCATGACGGCCGCGGCGCAGGAAGCGATCGCTTGTCATGAGCTGATTCACGTGCGCCGGCGCGATTGGGTCTGGACCGCGCTCGAAGAAGTTGTCCTCGGAGGACTCTGGTTCCATCCCGCGGTCTTGTGGATGGTGGGACAAATCCGTCTCGCCCGCGAGCAAGTGGTGGACTCGGCCACCGTCGCGATCACGCGCTCGGGACGCGAATACGTGGAAGCCCTGCTTGCGGTGGCCGGTTTCCATGAAGGAATCCTGCTCTCGCCCGCCGCACCGTTTTTGGAACGCCGCCACTTGGTCGAACGAATCACATCTGTTCTAAAGGAGGAGTCTCAAATGTCTACCAAACGAATCATCACAAGGTTTGCCCTGGGTCTCGGCTGCACGCTCGCCGTGGCGGGCCTGGCGGTGTCCCTCTTCCCTGTACATGCCATCGTCTCTCCGGCGTTCGACCAAAAGGAGCCGGTTGAGATCGTCAGCGGCGGCGAATACCTGCTGCATGGCGGCCATTTCAACTATCCGGAAGGCGCGATCAAGCAGAAGGTGGAAGGCCTGGTCGTCGCTGAAGTCACCACGGATTCGAGCGGACAGGTTACCGACGCGCGCATTCTGAGCGGGCCGGAACAGCTTCGGAAATCCGCGCTCACCGGCGTGCTGCAACTTCACTTCGATCCCGCGCGGCAGGGCGCCGGCGTCCGGCAGGTGACCGTCAGCTTCCGGACACCCCAGCTCCATGCAGAGGAAAACCACGGTTCCCCAGTCCGGAGGACTGAAGGCTGGATCCGCGAACGACTGTCGGAGGTGGAGGAGAAGCTACAGAAGACTACCGACCCCGAGGCCGTCGCAAAACTCAACAAGCAAAAAGAGGAGTTGAAGACGGCGCTTTTTAAAGGCGAGGTCTACACGGTCGCCTTGAAGATGAGGGATTTAAAAGAGCCTACCGGCACGGTGACCCGCATCAAGACCGATGGAGTCGCCGACGCGGGAAGCGGCGCGATTCTGGCGAATATCGGCGTCCACATCGGCGATTCATTCGATGCCGACAAAGGGAAGCAGGTTCGCGAGGCGCTGCGAAAGATTGACGACCATCTCCGCCTGCGTGCCGAACGCATGGAGGACGGCGGCATCGCGCTGATCATTATTGTGGAGCAGTAGGAGTTACCGGGCTACCACGCCGGCGGCCAACTGAATCACCGGCTCGGGATAGATCCCGATCAGGAGCGTGGCCGCCAGCGTGAGTCCCAAAGCAATCTTCAGTCCGGGCGAGAGCGTCACCGCTTCATCATCCATCGCATCCCGCATGAACATCATCACTGTCAGGCGCATGTAGTAGTAGAGAGCCACGGCTACGTAGAGCACGGCGAAGACGGCCAGCGCGGTGTGGCCGGTCTCGATCAACGACAGGAAGATGAAGTACTTGCCCAGGAAGCCGGCCATGGGCGGAATGCCGGCGAGTGAGAGCAGAAAGATCAACATCATGATCGCCGCCCCGGGACTCTTGAAGAACAATCCGGAGAGGTCTTCGATTTCGTCGCCAATGATGTCGGCGCGCCGCATCGCCACCAGCACGGTGAACGCTCCCAGGTTCATAAACGCATAAACCAGGATGTAGACGGCGATTCCTTTGAGTCCTGTCGCGTTACCGCTCACCAGGCCCAGCAGGATGTATCCGACGTGCGAGATCGAAGAGTACGCAAAGAGGCGCTTCGTGTTGTTCTGGCTGATGGCCGCGAGGTTCCCCACCGTCATTGTAAGGATGCAGATGCCGACGAGCATCGGCTCCCAGGAGGCTTTCAGAGGCCCGAGGCCGTAGAGAAAGATGCGAACCAGAAAGGCAAAGGCCGCGGCTTTCGGAACGGTAGAGAGGAATCCGGTCACGGCCGTCGGCGCGCCTTCATAAGCGTCCGGCGCCCACTGATGGAACGGAACCGCCGCGACTTTGAAGAGCAGGCCGGTTGCCGTCGTCGCCAGAGCCAGCGCGCAGATCGCATCGCCCGCGGGGCGCGAAGCGAGCGCCGTCGAGATGCGCATCAGGTTGGTCGATCCCGCAAGGCCGAAGAGGATCGAGAATCCGAAGGCCAGGATGCTGCTCGAAAACGCGCCGAGCAGGAAATACTTGAGCGCGCCCTCATTCGAGCGCCGGTCGGTCCGCAGGAATCCGGCGAGCACGTATCCCGCGAGGGCCATCGTCTCGAGGCCGATGAAGAGCGTCACCAGATCGAGGCCGGTGACCATGAAATACATCCCCATCACCGCGAACAGGATCAGCGCGTAGTATTCGCCGTAGTGCGCCCCTTCGATCTCGAGATACCGCACCGAGATGAGCACCACGATCGCCGTTGCCGTCACCAGCACCCAGGCGAAGTACAGCGCAAACTGGTCCACGACCATCGCGCCCTGGAAGGCGAAGAGCTGCGTCAATCCGGCTTCGCGCATCTGTTGTTCGATGCGCACGAGCTGCACGCCGGTAAAGCCCAGGCCGAGCAGCGCCGTCACGGCGTTCATGTACTTCTGCTTCGAGTCGTGGAGAAAGTCGATGAGCAGGATGCCGCAACCGAACAGCGC
>CAZRND010000126.1:0-11017 GCA_964601345.1 uncultured Acidobacteriota bacterium
AGGTCCGCGCCGGGAAATCCGAAGAATCGCAAGCGATAGGCGTGCAGCTCGATCCTCGCGCTCGAGACCGGCAACGGGCTGTTGTCCCCTTCGTCGACGGAGAGAATCGCCTGCCGCATGCCGAGCGGGCGCAGCACGATCTCGAGCGGCGGAGCGGGAATCTCCGGCTCGGTGTGGACCCAGAGCGCGTCCGTCACCAGTTCCAACGTAGGTTCCGACCGCCCGTCGGGCGGCGGCCGCCGCACGTATACGGAGACGCGGCGCTCGAAGACTCGCGCCGTAGTGGTCAGGATGAGCTTCGATTCCGGCAGCGTGTCATACGGGAGATTCAACTGGTATCGAGACTGGCCGGCCGGCGGCTTCGGTTCCGGCGCGAGCGGCGGCAGGTTAATGACCAGGGGATCGTCGCGGTGCTCGAGCAGGTACGGCACCTGCTTGCCGGAGACGTCCGCGATGCGCACATCCCCGAGATCGGGTCGGGCGTGGGCCAGCACGGCGACACTGAGCGGCGCCGCGATCATGCCTTGCGGAGCCGCCGGGATCTTTTGCGAGTACTTGAATTGCGCGGGATCGATCGCGCCTCCCGACGGCGGCAGCGCCTCCGGCTTATACGCCGTCTCTTGCGGATGCAGATCGTGGCTCTCGCCCCATCGCGCCTCGGCGAGACGGGAGCGTCCGACAAAAGGACGCATGGCCTCCAGGTCATACTGCGGCGCGGCGAGCGATTCCTTTCCATAACGCGCCACGAGCGCCTCGCCCTCGTGGCTCTCAAAATAAATCCAAGGCAGCGGTTGGAACTCCAGGTAGATCGACGCGACCGGCAACGGAGGATTGTTGCCATCCTCGACGACGACCTCGAGCTCCTTGCCCTCGGGAGCGGCGATCGGGATGCGCAGATCGGAGGCGGCCAGATCGTCGCGCTCGGTGCGGCGCAGCAGGCTCGACCCGAGCAGCGCCGGCACGACTTCGGTTCCCGTGAGGCGCGCCTCCACCACTCTGGCCTTTCGCAACACGTGCCCGCTCTTCACGACAAGCTCGATCGCCGCCAGCGGCAGGTGCGGACCGGGCAGGCGCAAAGCGAAGCGGCTTTGCGCGCCGAGCTGCGTGAACTCCACGGGAACGCGAAGCGGCGGCGGAGGCGAGAGCGGCTCGCGCAGGCGCGCCGATACCGAGGACGGCGTTCGAACCACGCCGCTCTTGCGATCGTCCCAGGTCACGCGAAAGTATCGATACGATCCGGCCTCGAAGGGCAGCTCCATCTGGCGAAGCCGCTCATCCGGAAGATCGAAGAGCGTCCCTTCGTCCACCAGCAACGTCCAGTGGCTGCGGTCACCGCTGCCTTCGAGCCTCAGCCGCTTCAAAAACGGAGCGCGAATTCCGGCAAGCCGCAAGCGATCGCAGACGTTGGCGGCTCCGAGATCGACTTCGAATCCGCTGGTCTCCTTGGTGGCTGCGACGGGCAAGACCTTGCCGTCCTTCCAGCGCGGCTCGGCGGTGAAGGGCGGGATCAGAAGGTAGGGCGTCTCCTTGCTACTCTTGTCAAAGAGGCGCAGATCGGCAAGGCGCGATGCCGAGAGCAGAGCGACATCGAGGTTCAGGCGATTGGGACCCTTCCCGCCCGGCGTGATCGTTCGCTCGAACTCGGACGCAAAACACAAGCAACCACAGATGAACACGAATGAACACAGATAGAAAACCCGTCTCATTCGGCTTCCGTCTGAGGCGCGAGGACGAACTTTTGCAGGATCACCGCCACGAGGGCCAGGCAGATGGCCAGTCCCACGAAGGAGCCGACGCGATAGAAACCTCCCAGCCGCCATAGGTCGTGCAGGAAACATTTTGCAATCGTCACCACGAGCAGAAAGATCGCCGCGATCCGCGCCGCTTTGCTGCGGAACCAGATGCCTGCCGTCAGCATCGCGAAGGCAAAAATCGCCCAACCAATAGTGTAGGTGAGATCCTGCGCCAAACCGGCGGAGAAGTTGAAGGTAAGCGTCGGGCCGGTAGAGTAGAAATCGGCAATCTCGATGTTCAGAAGCAGGAATAGAAGGATCGTCCCGCCGGTGACGGCCGCCGGCGGAATGCGTGGGTCATCTTGGCCGCGCATCCAGTAGGCCGTGGCAAAGAAGGCCGTGGCGGAAATCAGATAGGTGTAGAGATACCAGTTCACCACCGGCATCGAGCCGCGCGGATGGTATTCGAAGACCGCCGGATTCAGCACCAGCCGGATAAAGACGGCCAGCAACAGCCCGCAACCCCAGGCCAGCAGCCCGCGATGCGGAATTTTGCGAAAGAGCCAAGCCAGCGCGGCGCCTTCGAGCGCCCAGGCGATAGTGATCCATTGCTTGTCGAGCTGCAGCGGGATCGCCACCGTGATGAACGCCAGCACCGCGCCGGCAACCATCGCCAGGCGGCCAAGAGTGCGTTTGCCAGGCGGCTCGAGCTGCAAGAGCCTCCAGAGCAGGATGGACATAAGTCCGGCCTGCGCGACGGGAAGCAGGCCAATGCGATCTTCGTATCCGCCGAGCAGGAGGCTGCGGCGCGCAAAGAAAAAGAACGGAAAGCTCGCGAGCACCGCCCCGAGATACGGCTCACGATATGTTTTGGCTTTACTTCCGAGCGCGAGCGGGTAGGCGACAAAGATCAGGTAGATGACGAGCGCAAAGTAGAATTCCTGACTCCAGAGTTCCTTTTGCGAATGGAATTCCCGCCAGACCAGGACTCCAACTGCCGTCGGGACGACGGCCGTTGCGACGAGAGCATGCCATTCCGCGAGCCAAGCCAGCGCCATGAGGCCCACGAGCAGGGCGGCGTGAGCGAACGTGAGCGTCGTGACGTCCGGAGCTCCGGGCAGCGCGCCGGAAAAGATCACCACGCCGTAGCCCAGAAAGAGCGCGGTGGCGGCGGCGACGCCAAAGATCGCATCTCGGCTCGACAGCAGATACCAGACAATTCCAAAGGCCCCGGCGCCGAGCGCGCAGTAGACTGCGGTTTCGGGCCACGGGGCGACCTGCGCGGTAATCTGCCAGACAATCAGGATGAATTGCGTAGCCGCTAGCGCGCCGATGTGCAGCTCGGCGCGTTTTGTGTAGAGCGCCGCCACGCCAATGGCCAGGTCGAGCGCGCCAAGCACGCCAAGCAATGGCCACGGACGAATCGCCAGCGTGGGTTGCGCGGCGACAAAGAACAGGAACAGATGCCCGATCAGAGCCATGTACAGGCCCTGATCGAAGACCCGCTCTTCGGTCTTCTTTCTCGCCCAGATATTCCCGCCTAGGATCACCATCGCGAATCCCGCCACGACGACCAGCGCGGGCAGCAACAGGACGGCGATCGTCGCCGTCGCCCACCATACGGCGATGACTACCCAAGAGAGGAGCAATCCGGCAAGCAACAATAGCGGATGGCTTCCGGACGCTGTCTCCCAGAGCAGACCGACGTTGAGAATCACGAGCAACAGGGCGATGCCCCAGAGCGACGCCGATGCCACCGTTCCAGCGGCGAGGAAAAAGAGCAGCCCGAGGCTGACAAAGAGCAGGATCGCGCCGCTACCCGACGGCGTTAGCGTCCGGTTCCAACGCCGCGCCGCAATGGGCACGCCGAGATAGAAGAGGCCGAACACGCCATACAGACTGAGCGCGGCCAGCAGGTGATCCGGAGTCAGATGATGCGTCGACCACACGGCTTCCGCGGCCAGGGCGAAGAAGGAAGCCAGGAAATGCGCGGGCCCCGTCTCGGTAGCGATGGCATAGATCGCGAGCGCGACCATCAATGCGAAGAGCACGCCGAAGAGCAGACCCGGCGCGGCCGTGGCCGGCTCGATCGCAGCGAGAATCGGGAAGACCACGAGCAAGAGCGGTGCTGCGAATACGCCGCGCGCGCCAAGTCCCTCGAAGTCGCGCCCCATGCGCCGCAGAACCACCGAAACGCCGAGATACAACACGACGAACGCTGACACAATGCCCAGGACCGCCGGCCACGCGGCACTCTTGTACGAATTATTCAGCCAGATGCAGAAGACCAGGACCGTTGAGATCCCGCCGGCCAGATGCAAAATCTCCGGCCCGCGGGCGGCGGCGACGATCGCCAGGCCGAGGTCCATCAGGAAAAGGAATCCGAAGAGCAGCCAGTAGCGGTCGCCGTACGCCGGGACAGAAGCCATGTAGAGGGCAAAGAGCAGCGGCAGCGAGACGCTCGCCGCCGAGCTCTGTCCGAAGATCGTCGTCTCGCGATCCTTTTGTCCGAGCGTAAGGGCGACAAAGCTGAGAATCGGAAAGACCAGGAAGATACCGAGCGCCAGCGGCAGGTTCCCGCTGGTCAGAAACTTCATCACCCAGCCCCATTGATAAAGAGTGGTGAAGATTGTGGTCAGGATCGTCAGGTGCGGCCACTTCTTCTTGTAGGCAACCCAGGCGAGTCCCGCATTGAGCAGCAGCAGATAGGTGAAGAGTCCAATGGGCTTGTCTTCCCCGGTTGAGAGAAGCGCGGGCGTAGCGAAGCCGCCCACGAGCCCCAGCAGGGCGATAAAGATCGAGTCGCGGCGGATCGAGAGCAACACAGCGACGGCCGTGACGACGGCCATCGCACCGAAGGTCGGTACGGCGTCGAGGAGCTTCCAGAGTACGTGCGATGCAAAGAAAGTCGCGAAGAGGATGGCGATCCCAGCTCCGTCCATCGCGTTCGCCGTGATCGAGTATTTTCGCGCAGCTTGGAACTCGCACACCACGAGCAAGCCCACGCCTACCACGATGCCGATGGCCATGCGCAGCGGAGGCGTCAGGTATCCGTTATCAACGGCCAGCTTCAAAAAGAAAATCGCGGCGAAGACCAGCAGGATTCCAGCCAGCCAAGAGAAGAGTTTGACGCCGATGAACGCTTCCCAATCGATCGCCGGACGTGGCGGCTTGGGTGGTGGCGGAGGAGTCGCGGGCCTTGGAGGCGGTGTCGGACGCGGTGGAGACGGCGGAGGTGTCACCGGACGCGCGGCAGGAGGTACCGGCGTCGCGGGCGGGATCACCGGAGCCGGTGGAATGACCGGTGCCGGCGGAATGCGGATGGGCTCAGGCGGAGGTGGCGGAGCTGCGGCAGGCGTAGGCTCAACCTTGGTTGAAGCAGGCGGCGCGGGTGGAGCCTCTTGGATCATCTTCCGGAGATTCCGGAAGTCGGTCCGCAACTCCTCAATCAGATGGTTCAGCCGGTTGACTTCGCTTTTGAGCAGCGACGAATCGGATTGCAGGTCGGCAAGCTTGGACCAACTCCTCCAGGCGAGGATAAGCGCGGCCACCGCTACCAGCCAGGCGAATAAGTCCATGCCCCTTCCCCTACTCCAAATGTGAGTTTAACTCTTATGGCAGGATGACGACGTGTAATTCACCAGGACCGTGAACACCGACTGTAAGCGTCTTCTCAATGTCGGCCGTGCGGCTCGGACCGGTGATCAGGATCATGGCGGAAGAGCGCAGAGCAAAGTCCGGCTCGCGTGCGAAGAGCGCATCGAGGCCGCCAACGATGCGCCACTTTTCGAGGACCGCGATGTGCAGCGGCGGAAGCAGCGAAAGCGACCGGCCTTCTCCCGACTCTGAAAAGACCACGAGCGTCCCAGTGTCGTCCAGACCGTAATCGGCTTGCGTGATACCGATGCCCGCCTCGGCGATGGATCGTTCTCCATGAAACTCGATGCCGCGGAGCCCGAGGCGTTCAACGGTGGATCGCTGCGCGGCGATCGCCGGTCCGGGACGCGAAGAGATGAGCTTCTCGATGTAGTCCCGCGCCGCTCGGATGTCAGGCGCTTCGAACACATGTCCGCCGATGGCGGTCAACTCCGATGTGAAGCTCATTTCGATTTCTTTCGCTTTCGCCACTGGGACCGGAAGGAATGCTTGGGCGCGACAGGCAATTCCCGCGTGCGCGCCCACTCCGCCGTAGGACCAACGGCCGCGAGTCCGCCAAACAGGCGTCCCAACTTGCCTCCAATTTCGTAGAGCAAAGGCCGCTTCATTACGGCGGCCCACGCGCGGAAGGCGGCCCGCTCCCATGTGTGGCGGCCGGGCGCGCGTTCGACTTCCTGATGACGCAGCTCTAGCAACAATTCCGGGATACGAATCTTTACCGGACAGACTTCGCGGCACGCGCCGCAGAGCGACGATGCGAACGGCAGCTTCGGCTCGGCGTCGAGTCCTTGAATTTGCGGCGAGAGGATCGCCCCGATCGGCCCGGAATAAACCCACGGATAAGCGTGCCCGCCGATTTTCCTGTACACCGGACAGACATTCAGGCAGGCGCCGCAGCGTATGCAATAGAGCGCCTCGCGAGTCACGGGATTCTCGAGCATCTTCGAGCGTCCGTTGTCGAGCAGGATCAGGTAGAACTCCTCTGGACCATCCGTTTCACCGGCGCGGCGCGGCCCGGTGATGAATGAAGTGTAGGTCGAGATCTTCTGGCCGGTCGCGCTTCGGGCAAGCAACTTGATGAACACCGGAAGATCGGCGGCACGCGGGATTACCTTCTCGATACCCATCAGGGCGATGTGCACGCGCGGTAGCGACGTCGCCAGGCGCGCGTTGCCTTCGTTTTCAATGATGGCGATGGTGCCAGTATCTGCCGCCGCGAAGTTCACGCCGCTGATGCCCACGCTTGCGTCCAGAAACTTTTGCCGCAGGATCTTCCGGGCCAGCGCGGTCATTCCGGGAATGTCGTCATCGTCCGCAGTGACGCCGAGCTTTTCACGGAAGAGCTTGGCGACATCCTGGCGCGACTTGTGAATGGCCGGGGCCACGATGTGCGACGGCTTCTCGCCGGCCAACTGGATGATGTACTCGCCAAGGTCCGTCTCCACGGTTTCGATGTCCTGCTCTTCAAGGAAGTGGTTCAGTTCGATTTCCTCGGTCGCCATGGACTTGCTCTTCACCACGAGCCGCTTCGCTTGCTGCGAGACGATCTTGGCGATGGCCTCGCACGCCGCATCCCCGTTCGCCGCATGCAGCACCTTGCCGCCGCGCGCTTCCACCGAAGATTCCAGCTTCTTCAAAAGGTTCGGGAGATTGTCGATCGCTTCGCGCTTGATCTCGTTGGCGCGGGTCCGCAGGTTCTCCCAATCGGGAAGGCCCGCCGCGGCCTGCTTGCGTGAGACGAGAAATGACGACGAGGTGCTGGTAAGCACTTTTTGCAAGCCCACGTTCGCGAGAGCTACGTCGATCCGCTGGTCGAGGCCCGATGACATCACTGCACCCCCGCCAGGACTTGCGCCAGATGCAGGCACCGGATCGCCGTTCCCGTGCGCCGCGCACGTCCGTCGAGATGCATCAGGCAGCTCATGTCGCACGCCACGACGGCGTCGGCTCCAGTGGTCGCCGCATTTTTCAATTTGTCGTCGGCCAGCGATGTGGAGAGTGGTCCGAACTTCACGGAGAACGTTCCACCGAAGCCGCAACATTCTTCCGAACGAGCCATCTCCCGCAACTCCAGGCCCGGTACGGCTGCGAGCAGCTTGCGCGACGGCTCGCGGACATTCAACTCACGCAGAAGGTGGCAGGTTTCATGCAGAGTCACAGGCTTGGACCAGGCCGGTGCGCCCACGTCGGTGCGTTTCAACACGTCCACCAAAAACTCCGAGAACTCGAAGGTTCGCGCGGCGAGTGCTTTCGCATCCAGAAAGTCCGAGGGATACTCGCGAAAAATTTCCGCAAAGCCGTGCCTGACCATCGAGGTGCACGACCCGGAGGGCGCGACCACCGCTTCCGACTTGGCGAATGCGCGCAGCCAGGTGCGCGCCACCTCCCGCGCCTCATCATGGAAGCCGCTGTTGAACGCCGGCTGGCCGCAGCAGGTCTGCGCTTCCGGGAAATCCACTTCGATTCCGCAGCGTTCCAGGACCTCCGCGGCGGCCATCCCTACCTCCGGAAAGTATTGATCGACGATGCACGTTGCAAAGAGCGAAACCTTCCGCGGGGGCTTCATAGAACTTGGATTTTAGCATGCGCGATTGTGTTACCATGGCCCTTAGATGACGTTCTGGCAAAGCACCGTGTTCTTGCTGAGCTTGCTGGTGAGTCTCGGTTTGGCTTTGCTCTACTGGATTCGCGGATGGAATAGCGGCCGCGCAACGGCCCGCAGCATCGTGGACTGGGTTCGCTCGGGAATGAGCGGACTAGGCCGCGCCGGCGCCGCGTCGACAGACGGAAGCGGCCTCCTTTGAAGTCCCCTTCCTTACGATCTCGATAAGCCGCCGCGGCGCGAAGCGATCATCAGCTCGACGCGGTGGGGTCTGTGCAGCCGTCCCATCGGGAATGAAGAGACCATGGCGCAGTGGAAGCTGCGGCGCCTCGGCCTCTATGCCCTGACTTCAGAACGCCGCCTGGTGGAGGATTACCGCGAGTTGTTGCATTCGCTGCTCGAATCGACGGCGATGGGAATGGCGTACCTCGAGCTCGATCCGGTCAGCCCGCACTTGACGTTGAGCCTTTCGATCGAACAGGGCGGCCTGCCCTCCCCGGCTCCGCTCTTCACGCTGTTGCGACGGCTGGCCGATACAGTTCCCCAGCACAGCCGCTAGTTAGGTTCGAACTTTCACTCCCGCCCACTCTTCCAGCAATGTAATGACGCTTGCGTAGTCGTCGTCTGCGTGTCCGCGAGCGATGGAAGCGCCGAAGAGCTCGTGCACTACGGCGAGCGCCGGCAGCGGTACGCCCATCTCGCGGCCCGATTCGAGCATCAGCCCGATGTCCTTGTGCATCCACTTCAGCGAGAAGTTCGTGGTCCAGGAGCCTTTGTAGATCGAAGGAGCTTTGTATTCGAGGATGCTCACGCGAGCCGCGCTGTTCATGATGATGTCGTACATCAGTTCCGGCTTGACGCCGGCCTTGGCGGCCAGCACCAATCCTTCGCAAACGCCTTCAAAAGTGAGAGCGAGCACCAAGTTTTGCGTGAGCTTGGCGTGCAAGCCCATACCGTTTCCGCCGACGTAATAAATCTTCTGCCCCATCGGCTGCAGAAACGGCTGAATGCGCTCGAACGCGGCCTGATCGCCGCCGATCATGAAGGTGAGGGTCCCCTTCTCCGCGCCGGCCTTGCTGCCGGTGACCGGAGCATCGAGATAGAACGCCCCCTTCGCCGCGAACTTCGCCGCATTACGCTTGCTGGCTGCGGGCGAGATCGTCGAGCAATCCATCACCACTGCGCCTTTGCGAACTCCCTCGATGAGTCCGCCCGGACCGAAGGCCATTTCGTCGACATGTGAGGTATCGCCAACGATCATGAAAATCAGATCCGAGCGCCGCGCGAGATCGGCCGGCGTGTCGGCCACAGTCTGCCCGAGAGCCGCGGCCTTCGACTTCGTCTTGCTCCACACGGTGAGCTTGTGTCCCGCGTCGATGAGATGTTTCGCCATTGGCATGCCCATGATGCCGAGTCCGATGAATCCGATTTCCATGTTTCGATCTCCTTTAATAAGCCACTAGTAATCGCAGGTCGCGCACGTTGTTGCCCGTCGGCCCGGTCATGATCGTATCGCCCAGCGCCGAAAAGAAAGAGTGAGAGTCACAGCGCTTGTAGAAGCTGAGCGGATCGAGTCCCGCTGCCGCTGCGCGCTTCGCGGTATCGCCGTCCGAGACGGCGCCCGCCGCCGGGCTGTTGCCGTCGATGCCGTCGGTTCCTCCGCTTAGCACAACGATCCTCTCATTCGCCGCCTTCATCGCGCAATACAGAACGAACGCCTGGTTGCGTCCACCGATCCCGTCGCTGGTCACTGGAGAACTCAATTCTCCGCCACTCACCAGGCAATAGGGACGCTCCGCCGTGGCGCGCACCTTGGCTAGCAGATAGTCCGCGGCTTTCTCGAGAGGCCAGTCGTCGCAAGAGGCATCGGCCTCCGCCGTCCATCCTTGGCCTCGCGCCAGATCGAGCAGGGCGTGAATCCCGTCCTGATTCGAAAGCAACTCGACATACTGGGATCCCTTAAAGACGAGATCGCCGGGCTTCGGCGTTTCCGGATACGGCCGCCGGTAGGACTGGGGCAATGGCAGCCGGTAGCGAGCGATAATCTCCTCGCACTCGGCGATCGTCGACTCGTCGGGCATCGTGGGCCCCGATGCAACTGTCGACGGGCGGCCGGCCGGGACATCCGATACGTAGAACGTCGTCTGACGCGCGGGATGCGCGGCGACCGCGAGGCGTCCGCCCTTGACGGCCGAGTAGTGCTTGCGAACCACGTTCATCTCGTAGATGCTCGCGCCGCAAGTGACCAGAGCGCGGTGGAATGACGACGCGTCGTCGAGGGAAATGTCGTCGAACAGCGGTTTTTCGAGCAGCGCCGAACCTCCGCCGGAGAGAAGGTAGACAACCTGATTCGCGCCCTTGACGAGAGAGAGCACGGCATTCGCTGCCTCGAAACTCTCGCGGTTGGGATACGGATGACCGCCGATGATGTATTGGAAGTTAGGCAAGGGCTCCTCGGGAGGCGACGCGGTGACGACGATTCCTCTCGCGCGTCCCGGACCGGCGATGCGCTCGAACGAAGCGGCCATCTCCGATGCCGCTTTGCCGACAGCAACCAGGAGCACCTTGCCGGTCCCCTGTAACCGCACCTTCGCCGTCATGACGCGGTCCAGATCCAGTCTAGTGAGGGCTTCGCGAAACATCCCCGCCAGAACGGTCTTCATCCATTTACGAGGTTCGGAGGAGTGCGCCCTTCGAGCGCCGCCAGGCAATTCTCGGCGGCCATCACCGCCATCCGCGTGCGCGTGGCCACAGAGGCGCTCGAGATATGCGGCGCCAGGATCACATTGTCGAGTCCCATCAATGCCGGATGCACCTTGGGCTCGAATTCAAAGACGTCGAGAGCCGCGCCCGCGATCTTGCCCGCGGTGAGCGCCTCGGCCAGCGCCGCTTCATCGACAACCGGGCCGCGGGCGGTGTTGATCAGGATCGCGGTCTTCTTCATCAGGCCGAGCTCGCGCGCTCCGATGAGATGCCGCGTCGTCGGCAGCAGCGGCACGTGCGGGCTGACGAAGTCCGCTTGGGG
>CAZRND010000126.1:11027-13788 GCA_964601345.1 uncultured Acidobacteriota bacterium
AGGATCGTATCGCGGTCGAGGAACTCCAGGCCGTACTCTTTTTCGACCTCCGGCTTGGCGCGAAGCTCGTCGAAGTACATCACGCGCATGTCGAAGCCGCGCGCCCGGCGAGCCATGCCCAGGCCGATGCGCCCCAGACCCAGGATTCCCAGCGTGGCGTGATGGATGTCCTGCCCGAGGAACAGGTCAATCTTCCACTCGTTGAATTTTCCGGCACGGACGAAGCGGTCGGCCTCGGCGACGCGCCGCGCCGCGGAGACCAGCAGCGTGAAGGCAAAGTCCGCGGTCGTATCGGTGAGAACGCCGGGTGTATTGGTGAGCAGCACTTTGCGGCGGCGGGCGGCTTCGAGATCGAAGTTATCGAAACCCACGGCAACGTTCGATACCACCTTGAGCTGCGGCGCGCGGCTCAGCAATTCTTCATCGATCTTGTCGAGCAGCAGGCAGACCAGGCCCTGGCAGTCGGCGACGCGCGAGAGCAGCTCGGGCCGCGGCAGCGGCCGGTCCTCGCGGTTTATGTCGAGCGTGCAGTGTTGCGCCAGGAGCTCGATGGCAGCCTCCGGGATTCTCCGGGAGACGAGCACTTTCGGCTTGCTGGGCATAGACTGAACATCCTACCGCAAAACCGGCGTTTCTTACTGTTGGTGTGGCGGAGGATTATCCAGAGTGGCGGGAGTTCCGGCGACGTTCTGGCCGGAGCCGGCGGTCACGCCGTCCATCACGTGGTAGTTGTCGAAATCCACGTTGATGACCGACTTGCCCACGATGCGCGTGTTCACTTCCGAGGTGATATGTTTCGGCAGCGCGTAGCCGTGGACGAATTCATATTCGCGAGTAAAGCTGATGTCCTTGACCCAAACGGACGGGATCCTCTCGATCCTGCCCTGCTCGCGGAGCGGCAGCAGCGTCTCACGGTCGAGCCAGACGGTGCCGCGGAACAGTCCATTGCCTCGACGGATCGGCTTCACTTCGTAGACCAGCGCGTCCCGCCCGGCGACGGTGCTCGATCCCTTCAGGGTGAACCGGTAGTTGAGCGGCGAGATCTCGGTGGCCAGCTTCTCTTCCGGCCGCGACGTGGCCAGTTCGGCCTGCAGGTAACGGGCAATGACGTTGGTCTTGATCATGCCATCGCCGTCAAACTGCATCGATTCGTAGGTCAGAACGCCCTGCGGTGCTTGCTTCTTGATGGCCCGCAGGATGCCTTTCTTGCTCAGGGAGGGAACTGCCGCGGAGATGGACACATCGACGGTGTAGTTGGCCCGCCCGCGCTGGACGCGGATGGCCCGTACGTACTCGAGGACTTCGCGGTCTACAGGTTCCTTCTCAGCCCCAAAGGCCCATGCCGAAGCCGACAGAAGGATACACAGCAGACCAATTCTTCTCACGCCTTTGCGCACCAACACCTTCCCTTACGAGGTTCTACCTCGACCTGTCAGCTTTCTACTATAACTCAGAAAGCCCTCATAGCAATCTAAAACGTTTGACGTACCCGTTAGTAAAGTGGTTACCCCTCAAGCTCTTGCATGAAGATGAAGTATGAGGATCCCCACAGGCTGGTTGGGATCGAGCCATGGGCGGACGGCGTGAGGATGATGCGAAAGACGTCCTCGTCACCGTTGGCGGTCGTCCCGAGTTCGGTCCAGTTAATGCCCTGCCCGCCCGGCTCTACAAAGGCCAGGTGTCGGAGCACGTCATAGAGGATCTCGCCCGCCTTGGCGGTCGGGGTCCGGAATTCGTCCGAGACGAACTGGACCTGGGCGTCAATCTGGTCGAAATGCCACGCCAGCGCGGCGCAGAGCTCTACCGCGTTCTCAAACTTCTTCAGCATCTCTGCGGACTGTTCACCCAGCGATCGGTCAAAAACAAGCTGCAGCCGCCGCTCGTCTTCGCGGGCAAACTCGCGCACCTTCAGCTCGGCGGTATGGGCCGACGCCTTCCAGTCGAGGAAGCGGGCGCTGTCGCTCGTCAGGTATTCCCGGATGTTGTAGAGATCGTGCCCGCGACCGCGGTAGTAGCTCTCCATCTCCCCGCTCAGCAGTGGCAGGATCTCGAAGAGTTCGTCGGTCGGCTTGACGGCGGGAAAGACCACCATCTCTCGCGCCGCCGGCGACCGCTTCACCTTCTCGAGAAAGCCGAATGGGAATTTAGTCGACAGCGCGATGGTGTCTTCCTTATACGATCCGCGCTTCGGAAAGGTCACCTCGATCGCTTGGGCTTGCTCCCGCTGAGCGCGGATATAGGGGAAGTAGATCCCCTTACCGAGAAGCGGCGTCTCGGAAGCGGCAATCTGCGCCTTGCGCTTCTTTCGCGACCGCTCCTGCGGACTGCCGACCGTCACCGAAAACGTCGGGAGGACGTACTTGTGATTCCGCAGCACCACGCGAACCAACACCGGCTGCCGGGCGAAGACATGCTCCGGAAGCTGGACTTCGGCCTCCACGCGAATCAGCACGATCCGGGAGACAAAGCCCGAAACCAGGATCGCCCCGAGCATCGCCGCCAGGATCAGAAACAGCATGTTGTTTCCTGTATTTAGAGCGGCAATGCTCAAGATAAGGATGATGCCGATATAGACCGATCCGCTGCGCGTCAGATGGTAGTCGACAGTCGAGCGAAGCCACTCGATGCTGGTGCGGCGGGCGAGCTTCGGGACCCACGTGATGCCGACAAATCCCGCCAGCAGGAGGGCTGGCGAGCCCGCCAGCGCCGTCCCGAAGACATTGCCCTCCGGCGCCAGAACGTCGGAAGAGACCGCCACAGG
>CAZRND010000127.1:0-308 GCA_964601345.1 uncultured Acidobacteriota bacterium
TCGTGGGGGGTAGAACCGGGGACCCGGGGGGAAGGGCTCTGCCTCGCCCCAACCTTGGCAAGCGGCCGCGGCGGTGATCTGCTGCGCCAGGATGTCGAGCGGGGCCGCAGGCAGCTCGATGCGGTCGAGCTCGCCGGTGCGGATCGCCTTGACGAGCGCGGCGGCTTCGATCAGCTCATCGCGCGTCGTCACAAAGAAGCGTCCCTTGGGCATCGCGCCGATCCAGTGACCCGACCGTCCCACGCGCTGCAGCGCGACGGCGATGGAGCGTGGCGAGCCGATTTGGCAAACCAGGTCCACCGTGCCGA
>CAZRND010000127.1:318-13711 GCA_964601345.1 uncultured Acidobacteriota bacterium
GGAGGGGGCACCTCTCTGCGGGGAGGCGGCGGGTTGACGAAGAGGGGGTGGGTCCGGTTCTCGCGAATGAGAGCAGCAAGGCGGTCGTAAACCTGGCCCCACATCTCGGTGCTGGCGACGGGGCCGATCTCGTCGCGCGGCACTTCCACAGCCAGCTCCATCGCCCGCCGGTGTCCGACGTTGATGATCGTCGGTTGCGCCGCAAGAAATCGCGCCACGTCCTCCATCGGCTTGACGGTTGCCGAGAGCCCGATGCGTTGCGGTTTCGCGCGTCCCGTGCTCTGGACCAACCGGTCGAGGCGCGCCAGCGAAAGGGCCAGGTGCGAGCCGCGTTTGTCGTCGGCGACGGCGTGGATCTCGTCGACGATTACCGAACGCGTGGTGCTCAGCATTTTGCGGCCGCGTTCGGAGGTGAGCAGGATGAAAAGCGATTCCGGCGTGGTCACCAGCGCGTGCGGCGGCTGGTCGAGCATCTGCTGCCGCTCCCACTGCGTGGTGTCGCCGGTGCGCACCGCCGAGCGGATGCGTGGCAGGTCGACGCCGCGTGTCGCGGCCAGTTCGAAGATTCCGGCGAGCGGCACTTCAAGATTCTTGTGGATGTCGGCGCTGAGCGCCTTGAGCGGCGAGACGTAGACGATTTCGGTTTCGTCGGGCAGCGATCCCGAGCGCGCCTGCCTCACCAGGCCGTCAAGCGCGATGAGAAACGCGGAGAGCGTCTTGCCCGATCCGGTCGGCGCGGAGATGAGCACATCGCGTCCGGCGCGAATCTCCGGCCAGCCGAGCACCTGCGGTTCAGTGGGTTGATCGAAACGCCCACGGAACCACTCGGCGATCAGAGGATCGAAGCCGGAAAGCGGCATCCGCCCATTGTATTACGTCGTTTACTGCTTTACGTCCGCCAGCACGTCTTCGTTGGCGTTCAGGAGCAGCTTTTCGGGCTTGATCGGCAGGAGCGCTTCGAACGGGGTCGCTTTGGCGGAGACCGAGATCCCTCCGAGACGGATTGTCTTGCCGCCCGATTGCATGTAAAGGGGCAGATAATCGCGCCAACCATCGGGCACGTTTTCCTGGGCCACGGTTCCAGAGACCTTCCATTTGCCCTCGCCCGCCGCCTCGACAGAGTAGTCGAAGCGATATTGCGCCATGCCGGTGCCGTAGACATACTGGCGGAAAAACCAGTCCAGGCCCCGGCCCGGCTCGATCACCGCGCCCGGAGGAGCGTATTTTTCGGCGATGGCTTTGAAATCCTCGGTCGACGCCGCCCGGTTGTCATACGTCTTGGTGAACTCCTGCATCATCGCCTTGAAAGTATGGTCCGCATCCGGCGACCGGGTGTCCCACATCATCATCCGCAGCATGTGCAGCACCCATCCGCCTTTGTTGTACACAACGGTGGAGTACGCGCCGAGCGAATCGGCGGAGCTGAGGCGATGGCCCATCCAGATCGGACCGAGGGAACCAAAAGGGCGATTCTTCAGGTCGGGCGTCAGCAACTCTCGTTTGTCAATGCGCAAACGGTTCAGATACTCGCCGGTGTTCCGACGGAACTGCACGTAGAGGTTGCCGGAAAACTGCGCGAAGCCTTCCGAGAGCCACTGGTCGTGATAGCTCTTCCATCCTACTTTGTGTCCCCACCACTGGTGAGACGTCTCATGGGCCCGGAAGAAATCGCTGATGCGCACCTGGTCCCGAATCCCCAAGGAGTGCCGCTGTGTGGAGTCGAGAAAAGAGAGAACGGAAAGGTAGAGCAGAGAGGGCCATCCCTGGCCGTAGGAATAGGGAATATTCGTCACCGCCAGTTTCTTGTAGGGGAACGGACCGAAGTAGTTTTCGAAAATCTTCAAGTTGTTCCCCACTTCAATCAGCATCGGCTTGGCCATGGAGGCGGGAGTCAATTGTCCTACGGCCACGTCCGGAGGCCCCTGGCCGGGCAGGGGATTATCCACGGCAGCTTGGATGGATTGGAGCGTGTCGTCGCCCTGCTTGTTGGCATAGATCTCCAACTGGATCTCGCCGATCTTGTCGGTCATGATTTTGTAGTCGCCAAAGGCGAATCCGGCGACGGCGAGCGGCGCGTCGCTCTTCCAGGAAGTCAGCAACAGGTTTCCGTCGGTGGTCTCGCTGGTCTTGCTGCCGGTGGCGACCAGCGTGAATTTCTTGGGACTGCGAAAATTGATCTCGAAGTTCGACCGCGCGGCAAAGCTCTCGTGGATGGCCGGATACCATCCGAAACTTTCGCAGAAATAATTGCCTCCGCCTACCTTGCGAATCACGCGCTTTCCGGCATAGTGAAATTGCAGCGTCTCGCTGCCCTGTGCGGGCGTCGCCTCGGGCAGAACCACGGCCACATAATCGCCGTAGGACTGGTTGCGGTCTTTCGACTCGCGCGGCTGGAAATAGGCGAGCGCGTCGCCCTTGGCGTTCTTCACCGAATCCACGCGCAAGTTAGAGTCGAGCGCAAAAAGCGCCACGCGCTCGCCGGCCGCGCGATAGTCGAGACTGACGCGCGCCGTGGCGGCCAGGTCCGCGTTCTCGGCGGCGGAGGCGTCAATGGAATACGCTCGAATCAGGAAATCGGCGCGCGCCAGCGGATCCTTCCAGGCCTCAAACGGCGAGCGGCCGGCGGCGGGAAATTCCATCCAGGTGTCGAATTTCCGTCCGCCGGTGAGACTGGCCCATTGTCCCACGCGGACCTCTTCCAGGTTCAGTGCGTCCGATTGAAAATCCACCCAGCCCTTTTTTTCCGTTTTCAGGCTGGCGAAGAAAAAGGCCGTGCGTTTGCGGTCGGCGGAAAGAATTCCCTTGAAGATACGGGGCAGCATTTCCGCGCCGACGTCCTCTCCTTCCTTCAATCGGTTGTGCAGCAGGTCTCCCAGCTTGGGATCGCCGGTTCCGCCCCATTCCAGACGGCCGGAGAGGTCCGCAAACGTCTGATCGGTAAAGAAGAAAGCACCTTCGGTAAAGGTAACTTGGAGTTTGCCATCGCCGAGAAACAACCGCGCCTGCTGCTCTTCGAGAGGATTGGGCGGCAGCACCTGCACCGATCCGCGCCCGCGAAAGGCCGCACCAAAGACCAGGCCTTCGAGCGGCTGCGTGAATTGCAGGGCGCCGTCTTCCAAGGAAATGCGGATGCGGTCTCGCTCAATCACGACATTTTTGACCGACGCGATCTTGGATGCGTCCATGGCCGGCCGCTCAATTCCGGACCATATGGCGGGAAAATCCGCGCCGAAAACCGGTGCCGAAACAACGAAAATGAATAGACACAAGTGCCGACAGGAATTCATGAGCGAATCCTAGCACACTACTAACCTGGAATTACGACAGAATCTAACTGCTGATCGGCCTATGGAGGGCGCGAGAGTCTGCCTTGTCTCTCCCCGCAGATCAGACCTCGTAAGTAGAGTAGCCTGTTAATTCCACTACATCGCCGGTAATTGTGATTCGCAAAGTTGCGCCCGAAACGCCGGTAGTCACTTCGTATGTTCTCGGTTCAGAAGAGATTTCTTTAATGTCCACAATGTCGCCGGCATCAACGTCAGATGGTCCTCGGCCGGCCTTGAAAACACCGGCAGGCGGCTTGGGTTCGGACAATCGGTTGACCATTCGCTTGTGACGAATTGCTAATACGATCTTCTCGGTGTCGTTGAAACCGACACCGGGTTCGACTGGCACGTCCTTGACCCAGCCATCGTCTTCAATCCGCCAAGTCTCGCGCCGATACACGAGCTCTTTTTTCACCAGCCAGCGCCCGACTCGCTCCCATGGCCCGCATTCCTTATCATCGCAGTGCGGCTGATCTTTTCGATACAACATACATTCGTTCCAACGACGATTCTTGCCCTCCACACGAATGTCGGATCGTACATAGACGTAGCGATCTCCGCCCGGGACCGAAACAACGGTTGACACGCGTCTTGGCTGAATTCCAACCTTTCGAGCTAGTTTCACAATTGCTCGTTGGTCTGACGCAAGCAGACCCACTTCATCAGCTCGCCATTCTATCGGAACCGTTTGCTCTGCTTCGGTCGAGGGAATCCACGAAAGAATCAGCAGGGCTAGCGCCCAGAACCGGGATAGTTCTCGGACGCTCCGTTGATGCAGGTTTCTCACAGACCGCGCAGGCGAGTGCTGGAATCTCCGAAGTGATCTAGCTGAATGCCCATTCGGTCCAGCAGGGAAAGATAGAGGCTGCACATCTTGCGGTCGTCGTCTTTCGACGCGGTGTAGTCGAGCGTACGTCCGGTCTGCAGCGTGCCGCCGAGCCCGCCCGCGAGCACGAGCGGCAGGCGAGTGTTGTCGTGCTTGCGGCCGATCCACATGTTCGACAGCCACATCAGGCACGTGTTGTCGAGAACCGTTCCTTCGCCCTCCGGCATCGCGTCGAGCTTCGCGGCGAGATACGCAAGCTGGCTCAAGTGGAACCGGGCGATGCTCTCGTAGGCGTCCGAATCGTTGTTGTGCGACGCGGAGTGATGCCCGTCCTTCACGCCTAAGAACGGATAGATCATAGCCGAGAGATCGCGCGCCAGGAGCAGCGTCGCAACGCGCGTCCGGTCGGACTGGAAGCCGATGGCGATGATGTCGCACATCAGGCGCGCATGCTCGCGCAGATCTTCCGGCAGTCCGTTCGCGGGACGGTCCATGGAAAAGACGGGACGATTGCGCTGCTTCGCGACGTCGAGCGCCTTCTCCCGGTTTGCTCGCGGGCCAGCGACGCGTTTCTCGACCTCGCGGACGCTCTCGAGATACTCGTCGAGCTTGGCCTTGTCGGTCGCGCCGATCGAGCGGCGCAGCGATGCCGCCTCGCCCATCACGCGATCGAGAATGCTGAGGTTGCGAAGGCTGGTGTGGTTCTCGAAAAGATTGTCCCAGGCCAGCGACGGATACACCTCGTTGGGCACAGGCGAATCGGGCGTCTGCCAGGAGATGTGCGAGCTGTAGGCGAGCGAATAATTCGTCTCGTGATATCCGGTCATCGGCTGCTCGCAAGCCAGGACGATGCTCGGTTGCGCGGTCTCCTGTCCCGTGCGATTGGCAATCACCTGGTCGACGGTGATGCCCGATTTCACGATCGCGCCCTTTTGAATTACCGCGCCCGAGAGCAGGCCTCCGGTCTGCGCGGGATGAATGCCGTGTCCGGTGGCGCGCTTCTGAAAGAGCCCGTGAATGACGTTGATCTTTTTCTTGAGCGGCTCGAGCGGAGCGAGCGTCCGGCTCAGGGTCATCTCGGCGCCGGAGCCCTTCGCATCCCAGTGATCTTCATTCACGCCGTTGCCCATGAAGATGACGCCGAAGCGCTTCGGGAACGGGGCCTCGCCGAATGCCGCGACGGACTCCAGCCACGGCAGCGCCATCGTGACGCCCGCGCCGCGCAGGACGGCGCGCCGGGAAACGGACTTGGAACCCATCTTCATCTCTCTCGACGATACAGGAATTGGCGGCTAGTGACAATCGTTTCGACGAGCGGCAGGAAGCGATAGCCTCCGGCTGCTAGTCTGGCCTGCATGCGATCGAGCAGCAGGTCGTCGGATAGCTGTAGGGAACGCCCCAGCGCATAGGCCAGCAGCTTGCGGTTCAGATTATCCAGAAAATCTTTCTGACGATATCCGCGGATATAGGCTTGCACGCCCGCGAGCCCCTCGCCCGGCACGCCGCCGGGAAACACCGCCTTGGTATCCACGGCACGTCCGGCAAGATCATGCGACCGCAGCTCGCCGATCGGGCCGTATCCTTCGAACGCCATTCCCACCGAATCGAAGCGCGCATGACAGGATGCGCACGCGGGATCTTCTCGATGTTTCACCAGCGCTTGGCGCAACGGCATGTCGAGCTTGGCCTCGTCGCGCGGCAGCTCGGGGACAACTGCTGGCGGCGGAGGAATCACCTCGCCGAGCACGCGCCGCACAACCCAGTAGCCGCGCTTCACGGGACTGGTCCGCAATCCCGGCGCGTTTTGCGTCAAGAACGCGCCCATGGGGAGCAGGCCGCCATGTCCATATTGCGCGGCGTTGTTGACGCGCACCCAGTCGTCCGCGCCGCCCGAAACGCCGGGGATTCCGTAATGCTTCGCGAGCGCGGGATTCACGAAGGTCCAGTCGGCGTAGAGGATGTCGAGCACCGACCGGTTGCCGCGAATCACGTCTTCGAGAAAATGCACCGGCTCCTGGAACATGGCCTCGCGCAGATCGTTGTTGAAAGCAGGGAAGCGGTCGCGATCCACTCCGTTGTGCTCCTCGAAGCGGCGGAAGTCGAGCCAGTTGCCGCCGAACTCGGTGGCCAGCCCGCGCGCGCGACTGTCCTTCAGCATGCGGCGCGTCTGCGCCAGAAGCACGGCGGGAGCGGCCAAATCACCTGCCTTTGCGTGACGCACCAACTCGTCGTCGGGCATGGTGGCCCAGAGGAAGTAGCTGAGGCGGCCGGCGAGCTCGGGTTGGGAGAGCGGACGAGCCGCTGCGGTAACGGCAGCGCCCGGCTGGAATCGATAGCAGAATTTCGGCGACATCAGCACGGCGACAATGGAATCGCGCACGGCGTCTTCATGCGTCAAGCCGTCTTTGTCGCGCAGCGAATGATAATAGGCCAGCAGATCGTCGCGCTCGGGTTGCGTCATCGAGCGGCGATAGGCTCGCGCCGCAAATTTCAACAGCGCGTCCAGATGACGCGGCTCGGCTTCGGCGTGCAGCCGCTCCATCCGTCGCAGAGTGTCGTTGACGCGCCTGAAATGATCCTGGATTGCCTCGACGGCCGCAGGATCGTTCGTGAACGAGGCTTCCGCCTTCATCACGTAGGCGTCGCGGAGCCGGAAGATTACCGGCGTCGCATTCACAGGGAAATCCGTGGGTCGCTCCGAGCCCGCCTCGGCGCCCTTGCCCTGCACTTCGCCGCTCTGATTGAAATAATACTGATCCCAGGTGCGCGCCGTGTGCGCGGCGATGAAATCGAACTCGTCCCACAGGCGGTCGAGCTCGGCCTGTCCTTTCGCGTCGAGGATCAGCTCCAGCGGCGTGTCGTCGCGGAAGTATCCCATCACGTTGTGATAGCTCGCGCTCAACAGGCGGCCGGGGTCGTCTGAATCGTCCGGAAAATAACGGCCGCGCTCCTTGACGTAGAAGACGTCCGGAAAGACCGACGCCAAACGCGCAAACGACGCCTGATATCGGCTGCGCTCGGCGGCCGGCACAACGAGATCGGGATCGCCGGCGCGCGCTTTGGCCGTCAGCGCGGCCCAGCGGGGCGCGGCTTCCTGATGCAGTCCGGGATACCTGGGAATCGCGGGCACGACCGGCGGCGGATCGGAATCGTTGCGCAACGCCGCGGGGTCCGACTCGCGGCGATGCGCGGCGAAGGCGAGCAGTTTCCAATTGAGCAGCGGCTGCGATCCGGGCGGTAATCCGCGCACCACCGGCGCGGCGTATTGCATCGCCGTATGGCTGCGGATCCGGATGACAAAGTCGCGCATCGCGACGCATTGCGCGCGCACCAGGTCGGGCCGGTGCGCGTCCGGCGCGGGAAGCGCGTGCCACATCGATTGGAGTTTCGCCACCGGACCGACTTCGGCCTCGGCGTGGAGGATGCCCCAAACCATCGGCAGGTACTTCGCGCTGATCTTGCTTTCGGCGGCTGCGCCCTCGAGCGTGGCGCGCGGCTTTCCTAAAGCCGCGCGATGCTCGTAGCGCCAGGCGGTCTCGAAGTAGTCGGCGTAATCCGTGGGCTGGCGCAAGTAGAAATTCACGATGCGCTCGATCGCGTAATGGTCGCGGTCGGTTTCGACCAGCATCTGGTAGGGCGCGAAGTTGAATCCGCTGGGGGTCAGCACCATGTGATCGCCGACGTCGCGCGCCGCCTGCAGATATTTCTGCAACAGCGAGGGCGACATCGCCAGCGACTCGCCGGAATTGTCGAAGCCCGCGGTGTTGGCGGGATCCACGGGAAATTCGCGCGCGGGACGAATGTCCACGCCGGTCAGGTCGCGGATCGTGTAGTTGTACTCGGCATTGCTCAAACGGCGCGCCAGCACCAGGCCGGGATCGCCGGCGTGCTTCTCGGCTTCGCTCTTACGCAACGCCGAAATCCAGGCGATCACTGACTGTCGGGCGGCGTCGGGCGGCTGAGGCGCGTCATGAGGAGGCATCTCGCGCGCGGCCAAGCGCTCGAGCACCAGGTTCCAGCGCGGATATTCATGCACGACCGCGGACAGGCTCGTGTAGGAGCGAAGATTGAATTGCGCGGCGGGCGCCGTGCCGCTGTGACAGACGCAATACTTGCCGACGAAGGGCCGGACGGTCTCGGTGAAGCGATGCTCGAGATCCGCGTCGGCGGCGAACGCCGGCGCAGAGAGCAAGGCGATAGCAACGAGCCAACGAGGCATCAGAGGCTAGGATAGCATGATAAGATTTGTGGACGCGGAGAGGTGCGAGAGTGGTTGAATCGGGCGGTCTCGAAAACCGTTGAACCCTTACCGGTTCCGTGGGTTCGAATCCCACCCTCTCCGCCAGCATCAAAGGGTCCGACCCGGGATTCTGTAGATTCTGTGAGCGTTTTCCCAAGTGACCTTGCGGAACACAGCCGGTGTAAGCGCGTTTCGAAGCAACGTGAGGGTTTCGCGCGCCACGCACTTTCCCGCGAGCCGGCTGGCAGCCGGATTTCCCGCTTGCGACACGCCGCCGCCCTTGCCATCCGTACAAGCGCAATCGCTGCCGAAGATCAGCTTGTCCTCGTGGCGACGGAGGAAGCCGGCCGTGAATTCCGGGTCGCGCGATAAGGCGTTGTTTCCGGAGTTAGCGGACAGGTCCGCAAACAAGTTTGGATGGTCGCCCAGCAATTTGTCGGTGACGCCTCCCCGCTTGACCTTCCCGCTCGGGTACGCGCTCTCGTTGGCGTAATCCGCGCTGACGTTCGCCCAGAAGGCATCCGCATGGCCGACGAAGCGGGTCTTTGGATAGGTCCGCAACATGGCTTCGAAATCCTTGAAGCCCGTCGAGAAGGTTCCCTCGGTCGGCGTATGCGGTACTTCCTGGAAGTGAATCAGAATCGGGACATTCAGTTCGGCGGCCAGCGAGTACATTCGCCGGAGCTCAGGCCCCGCCGCGGCTACGTGTGATTTCAGTTCGCCGAAGCCGATTGCGCCGGCCTTGACGGCTTTGGTGAGGAGATCCTCCGCTTCCGGTTTCGTAATGTCGGTGCTCGCGAACCAACCAAGGAATCGCCCGGGATACTGCGTTCGCAGGGTTTCGATCTGGTCCGCGGAGTTATCGCGCGCCAGTGCAACTGCATTCGACATTCCCGATCCGTCAAGGTGCAGGAGATTCGCTTCCTGCGTCCGGCGCAAATGGTGATGGCAATCGACGACCGGCCCTCCCCATTCGTTGCGCGAACTATCCTGGCCGTGGAGCGATGCACTCGCCGTTATGGCTGCAACATTCTTGATAAATCCTCTGCGGCTGATCATTGTGTTGGACCGCTCGGCCGGTGCATCAAATCGATTATCGTCGAGACGATCTTCCCTTCGGCGCAGCCCGGCTTTAGCCGGGACCCTATCACTTGAAACGTGAGATGGCTGTAAGCTTCGTCGGAGTAAATGTACCCGGAGTTTGCCATGCCGTTGGCGAGCGTGATCATGATGGTCTTGTTGGCCGGAGCATTGCCTTTCAGCCGCATCGCAATCTGGCTGTAGACTTCGCCATTTACGGTCGCCAAGTTGATATCGCCGATTTTCAGCACACCAACTTTCAGGTTTACATCGGCGCCTTCTTTGTAACCGGGGAATACGTTTTCTCGGGCCGGATTGTCGGCGTCGAGCCGCACCCTGCCCGGACACGTGAAGCTCTCCTGAGCAGATCCAATCCGGGCCGTGTCGACCGGTTGGATCGACTCACGCATGACACGAACGGAACTGGACCCGATCAACGCTCCCAGCATGTGGACATAATCGCCCGTGCGGGCCAGCACCTTCTTGTAAGCCTCGAGGTTTTCCGCGGGAATGGCGTTCCTTTCCGAAGAGGCCTGCTGGGGGTTGAACCCTCTCGATCCACTGCCATCCGCTGGACGCGCGCCGATGGTTTGGACGAACGGCCCGCGCCCTTGCGTCAGAGCGGCCCGAGACCCCATGAATGTTGTCGGCGATCTAAACTCTCTGGGATTCTGATCGCCGGAAGCACCCTGGCTGAAAACGGCCACCGCGCGATTGTCAAACAGTTCTTCCACGTAGCGCGACGCCTCGCCCGGAAAGTCGGCGCTGATCACTCCGCTCAAGTAGAAATTAATCGGGTGCATCGCGTAGTTCATGTACACGCCAATCGGAACGTTGTCGTCTCCGAGGAATTCGACAACCGCCAGGGTCTTGTCCGAAGGCCCGTTTGGATTCGGCTCCTGCCGCCATTCGAGTTTGCTGTTGAAAAGATCGCGGTTGACGTTGAGATCGAGGGTCGTGGAACCAAATCCGACTCTCGCGCGCGCCAGCTTGGACTTCGCGGCGCCGGCGGCTTCCACGATCGCATCGGCCGCTGTCTTGGCTGTGGGAGAACCGCGGCCTCCCAATCCCAGAGTATTTGAGCTATGAGTATGAGTCGCCGAGATAATGAAGTTCTGCGCGGGGCATCCGGTGGATCGAGAAGCTCTTGCCGTCGCGTCGTCCACGATCTGGTTGGAAGCGCCGCCCAAATCGAGTCCGACGAGCACCGCGCATGTGCTGCCGTCGTCCACTACGATGGCTCGGACAAACAGACGATCGCGAATGGAATCCGTGGGAATCGCCAACTCGCTTTCTTTCGGGGTGATGTCAACTTTGGCGGCTCCGGCGCGAAGATGTCCGGCGGCGTTCTGCGGGTAGGCCGCGCATACCGAAAGCAGCACCCAGGCAGCCGATAGGGTTAGCGTGTTTTTCTTCATATGCGTTAGGTGCCTCACTGGAACAGCAGAGGAGCAAAGTCGGCCAAGTTCTGCCGCCAGAATGGCCACACGTGTCCGATGTCCGGTACCTCGACATAGGTGTGTGCCACGCTCTTGGAGTTGAGCCACTCGTGGAACGTCCGGTTGACGCCAACAAGGCCGTCCGCCGTTCCGCACGTGATCCATAGCAGTTTGATCTGCGCGTTGGCCTTGGCGTCCAGCTTTGGGAAGATCTTGGCCACGGCTTCGGCGTCGATTTGCGGTGTTCCGCGTCCTACGCGGCCGGGCGCGGCGCCATCAGCGGGCGGCGCGGCGGGCGCGGACCTCTCCCGCGGCCACATGACGTAGGCCCCGCTGAAGGAACCGATCCACGCGAATTTGTCCAGGTTGTTCAGCGCCGTATACGTGGCCTCCGCGCCGCCCATGGAGAGGCCGGCGATGGCCCGCTGATTGCGATCCTTCGATACGTGGTAGTTCTTCTCCACCAGCGGCAGCACTTCCTGGATCACCGTTTGCGTGTATGCGTCCAACATGCCATCCCGCATCGCCGCCTGCGGTCCGTTGGGATATCCATATCCGAGCGTGTTGACCATCACCATCGGCTTCGCTTTGCCTTGAGCGATCAGATTGTCCATGATCACGTTCGCTGCGCCGTTCTCGATCCAGGAGTTCGCTTCGTCGCCCAGGCCGTGCAGCAGAAAGAAGACCGGATAGGGATCCTTGCGCTTGGTGTCGTAACCGGCGGGCGTGTAGACCCAGAAATCGCGATCGTCCCCGGCTACCGTTGAGTGGTAGAAGTGCCTCGAAGTCGCGCCGCGCGCCATCCCGGGAGTGGGAGTCCAAAGTCCGCCGGGGACATGAAGACGGCTGGAGTTTGCGCTATTGAAGCCGGTCTGGAAACGATTGTTCCCTGGGTCGGTCATTCGCATGCCATCCACGTTGAAGGTGTACTGATAGATTCCCGCCTTCATCGGCTCGGTCGTTGCGCTCCAAACGCCGTCGTCGCTCTTTTGCATGGCCAGGCGTCCGCCTCCCGGCCCGGTTCCCGGAACCACTCCGGTCACGTACACTTCCTTCGCGTTGGGAGCGCGCAGGCGGAAAGTCACTCGTCCATCGGAAGCGACTTCTGGAGAAACCAGCGCCGGCATTCCCCGGCCACCGCGTCCAGGCGCACCCGCAGGCGGTGGGGTTGGGGTCTGGGCAGATACGCAAATTGCTAAGAGAACCGTCGCCAGAATTCGCATCTGATGCTCCTTTACTTCAGCTCAGTCTCATAAGGATGCAGTCTACAGCATCTTGGGCTGCCCGAATCCATGAGCGTGATGCCCGTCCAAATTGTTAACCCCTTACATTAGGCAAAATGGAAGCCCTGCTTTGTGAAGGGCATCGTCCGAATCCGCTCGCCGGTCGCGGAAAAGATCGCATTGGCGACGGCCGGCAGGATCGGCGGCAGTGCCGGCTCGCCGAGTCCTGTCGGCGGATTGTTAGTTTTTAGGAAGCTCACTTCAACCATCGGCGCTTGCGGCATTCTCAGCATCGAGTGGTCATGATAATTCGACTGCACCACGCGGCCGTTTTTGAGCGTAATCTCCTGAATCATCTCGCTCAGGCCGTCCACGATCGCGCCTTGTACCTGGTTTTCCGCCGAACTCGGATTAATGACATGGCTACCGATGTCTCCCGCGACCCAGACCTTGTTCACGCGGACGTCTTTCTGCGCGTTGACTGCGACTTCGGCAACCTCGGCAAAGTAACCGGCGTGGCTAAAGTGAAACGCAATTCCTAGGGCCGTGCCCTTAGGAAACTGCCGCTTGCCCCATCCCGATTTCTCCATCGCGAGCTGAACCACTCCGGTCATTCTCGCCGCATTCAAGCCCCTCGCCCTCGGGTCGGCGGGGGCCGCGTTTGAAACGCTTCTCTTTAGCAGATCGAGCCGGAATTGCGCTGGATCTGCGCCGGCCGCGTGCGCGACTTCGTCGATGAAGGACTGCATCACCCACGCAATGCTGTTCGATCCGGGGGCGCGCAGCGCGCCGGTCTTGAGACCGAGCGGCATCTTCGAGGCTTGTACAAGGAGATTCTCGACGTAGCCGGCAGGGAACTCACCGGGGTTGAAGCCGCCATCGTGAACGAAGGCATCGCCTTCACCGTAGGCGACAAAGTGGTTCTTCCAGGCTACAAGTTTCCCGCTGCGGTCGACGGCAGCCTTAAAGAATTGAAATCCGCCGCAACGATAGTAGTCGTGTCGGATGTCGTCCTCCCGGCTCCACATCAGCTTTACCGGAGTCGGTGAGACCGCTTTCGCGATCTGCACGCCCATCTCGACGTAGTCGTACGTGAACGGAAGACGACGGCCGAAGCCGCCGCCGAGAAGCAGATTGGTCAGGCGCACGTTCTCGACGTCGATGCCCAGCGCTTTCGCTGCCGCCGAGCGCGCGTTCAACGGAACCTGCACGCCCGTCCACACGTCGGCGTGATTGCCCTCCCCCCGTCGTTTTCCCCC
>CAZRND010000128.1:0-13640 GCA_964601345.1 uncultured Acidobacteriota bacterium
TACGCTCCGGCCGGAGAATTGATCCAGCCGCCGCCCGTCACAAAGCCCGCGCTGGGATCGTACACCGGGACAAGGATGCAGAGCGCGACGCTGGTATTGTCGGCCCGATCGGTCGCTACCGCGCAAACTTGATACACGCCAACGGTCAAGCCGGTGATCGATGCGCTAAAGGAGTTTGCATTTCCAGCCAACATCGTTCCTCTCGGCTGCCCGTCTATGGAGTAGGTCACGGCCCGCACGCCGCTGCCTGCATCCGATGCCGTCGCGTTGAGCACAAAGCTTGATCCCGCGGCAACCACTGCCGGGTCTGCCGCGAGGGAATCGATGCTTGGCGGAACCGTGTCGATATTGATTCCGCCGACAGCGGCTGTACTGAGATTGCCTGCGATATCCGAACACGATCCATTCGCCCCTTGATTTGCGGCATTCGCGGAAAGTGTCACTGGCCCGGCAGGTGTGACGGGGCCGGGTCCCGAGAGTCCATCCGCACAATGGAAGGATACAGTGACGGGAGTGTTGTTCCATCCATCCGCGTTTGGCAATGGTGTCCTCGACCCGGTTAACGCGGGAGCCGTCTTGTCAATCTTCACCCGTGGAGACTCCAGAACAGTCGAATTGCCGGCCCGGTCGGAAGCGGTTACCGTTGAACTTACGTTTGTGCCTTCGCTGGTCAACGACAGGAGTCCGCTGGCGGGACCGTCCACTCCGGAAAGGTTGTCCGTCACGGAATAAGGAATCGAAACGTTCGTGTTGTTCCAGCCCGCGGCGTTGGCGGCGGGAACGGGAGCGCCGAAGGTAATCACCGGCGGAGTCGCGTCGATTCGGACAGCCGGCGATAGCACTGTAATGCTGTTGCCTGCGACGTCGAGCGCATTAACTTGACCGCTGAGATTTCCGCCGTCGCCGGACAGAGTGAGCGGCGACACCGGCGCGCTCGGAGCGACTCCCGAAAGTCCGTCGGTAACCACGAACGGTATCGTCACGGTCTGGCTCCACCATCCTGCCGCATTCGCCACGGGGCTGGGGCTCCCGAAGGAGACCGAAGGAAGGGTCTTGTCGATCCGCACGTGCACCGTGGCCGACGCCGTCAGGCCCGCGCCGTTCGAAGCCGAACAGGCTCTCGAGATATCCGCGCCTTCCGTTGTAAGTGTGGAAGGATTACATCCGGAACTGGAAGCAATCCCCGACTCGGGATCGGCGACTTGCCAGGTCAACGTCACATCGGTGTTGTTCCATCCTGCGGCGTTCGGCGCCGGTGAGATTGCCGGCACGATCGCGGGGGGGGTTGTATCCGCGATTCCAAACTTGGCCAGGAAGGCGTCACGACCTCCAGCACGGAGAGCCTGGACTGCATTTCGGGTCGGGAAGTTGTTCGAATCGGTGTCTCCCGCCACATAGATGTTGCTGAAGGAGTCTACCGCGATGCCCCATGCCGTATCGTTATCGCCGCCCCCCAGATACGTCGAAAACACGAGGGAGGACCCATCCGGGCTGAGCTTGGCGACGAAGGCGTCCCCGCTACCGCCGATCGAGGGCTGGTTGGCATTGGCGGTAGGGAAGTCGGCAGAGGTGGTCCATCCCGCTACATACGCGTTCCCGGAGGGATCCAGCCCAATGCCAAAGCCAATATCGTAGCCGCTTCCCCCGAGGTACGTTGAATAGACCAGCGCGTTGCCGGCCGCGTTGATCACAGTGATGAACACATCGTCTTGACCGCCGTGGTGAGTCTTCTGGAAGGCGGAAGCAGTCGTGGGAAAATCAGGCGACCAGGTGACTCCGGTAACGTAGACATTCCCGGAGGAGTCAATCGCAATGTCCGCCGCAAGATCCTCGCTGCTACCCCCTAGATAGGTCGAGTACACAAGCGAGCTGCCGGCCGCATTCAGTTTGCTCACGAAAGTATCGTGAGCGCCCTGGAACGTCCCTTGGATCGGATTCACGGTCGGGAACCCGTCCGAACTGGTGTATCCAGTCACGTATGCGTTACCGGAGGAGTCCACGGCAATGCCTTCGCCGACGTTGCCATAGCCGCAGCATCGCGTCAGCCCGCCCAAGTACGTCGAATAGACAAGTGCGCTTCCTGTGGCGTTCAGCTTCGAGATGAACACGTCGCCCCCTCCGGGCGCAAAACTTTGGATCGGATTCACTTGAGGGAAACTCATTGAGTTCGTCGTGCCCGCCAGATAGGCATTCCCGGATGTGTCCACGGTTATGGTGCTGTTCCATTCCTGTCCCCCGCCCAGGTAGGTGGAGTAGACCAGCGCGGAGCCCGTTGAGTTCAGTTTGGTCACAAAGCCCCACCACCCACAGAAAAAGCCAACCGAACAATCGGCGGGAGGCCGGGTCGATTGCAACGCGCCAGCGGTCGTCGGGAAAGCCGCAGAATTGGTAATTCCAGTCACATAGGCGTTGCCTGCGGCATCTAAAGCGAGGGCCCGGCCAGGGCTCGCGGTGGGTCCGCCGGCAATCTCTGCGGCATAAGTTGAGCTCCCGCTGCTGCCCAAGACGGCGGAATACACCAGCGCCGTCCCTGCCGGATTGAGTTTGGCTACGAAGACACTGGAATACGCTCCGGAACTTCCCGGAAAGTTGGCGGAATCCGTGTTTCCCGCCACGTAGGCGCTACCGGAAGAATCCACGGCAACGCTGATCGAGGAATCGGTCCCACTGCCCCCCAGAAATGTGGAGTAGACCAGCGCCGGGTCTATGGTCAGAGGCCGGCTCTTGTCATAGCCCTGCACTTCGAAGCCGACCCGGTTACGGGCCAACCGGGTAAAACGTCCATTCACCGCGCTCCGGGATCCGGACTGTTCTTGGTAGATCGAGGGCTTCTGCACACGGACGCTGCCGCCGCCAAGATCGACGACTAGATCGCCGCTTGCTTCGATTCTGGATTTGCCATTCTTGATCTCGAACGCGATCGTCTTTGGGTCGGCGCCTGGGGCAACGATGAAGTCGTATTCGAGTTGACCGCTTTGATTGCCGTAATAGACCAGGTCAATGCCCGGATAGACATCGCGGTACTTGATGCGGGCGTACGTAGGGAGATTCGTGCGCCACTGTGTCGGGTCGTTGCCCAGGAAATAGTTGCTCTTGCCCGGCAGTTCATCGAGTCCCTCGATCTTTGCCCGGGGATTGGCGCCGGCCAGCTTCATCCGCATGAGCTTCCCGCGTTGCAAGGCGACTACCGCCTCGTCGCCGGTGAGGAACAGGGAATATCCCTTCCCGCGAGCAAGATATCTTACGCGCTGCTCGGCCTGCCCCTTGTTCGGTTCGAAGCTCAGAGGCAACTTGCCATAACTCTTCTCGATGTAGGTTGGCGAAACGGCCGCGAAGGACGCGAGCCCAGTTAGAATCGCCGCAAAGATTGCCGTGCAGAGGCGCGATTGCATATTGATCCCCTTTCTCGTGCCTTGCACATTGCCGGACTTACCCAAGTTGGTCAATGACGCGGAATTACGATTTCGGGTTACCTGTTATTACGGCGCAATCGGCTCATTGGAAAGCGCATGCCATGAACCCATCCCTCGAAGGCTTTCCTCTCTTGCAGTTTTGAGATAAGATTCACCCAATTCAGGGAAGGGAATGCCGTCGATTGAACCAGGCCGATTGGACTCATGGAAAGAAATCGCCGACCACCTGAAGCGCACTGTGCGAACCGTCCAGCGCTGGGAGGCGAGCGAGGGAATGCCCGTTCATCGCCAAGTGCACCAGTCGCTTGGCAACGTCTTTGCCTATGCCTATGAATTGGATGCGTGGCTGGCCAACCGCCATGAGCGGCCGGAAGCGACGGTAGAGACAAAACCTGAACTGCCGAGACGCCAATGGATAACAGGCGGAGTGTTGGGCGCAGCACTAGTATTATCGAGCGCATGGCTGCTGAGCCATTGGACTTCCCGCGCTAATGGGCCTGTATGGTTAATAACGACCGCCCTCGACAATCGCACTGGTGAAACACTTCTTGATGACAGCGTAACCTTTCTCGTGGAAAGAGAAATCGCCAATTCATCCTCTGTTCACGTCGCGTCCCGCGCTAGGGTCGAGGACTCCTTGGTGCTGATGCGCAAGGATCCGTTGTCTCCTTTGGACGAGGCTCTGGCGCGAGAGATTTGCATCCGCGACGGTGGGATCGGCATCGTCGTGAGCAGCCGGGCAGAACATGCCGGCACGGGATACGCTCTCAACGTCAGAGTAATCGAAGCAGCGTCGGCGCGTCCGTTAGCTAATCTCTCCGAGCTGGCACGGAATCGGGAAGAGGTAGCCCCTGTCGCCCAGAGGCTTGGACGCCACATCCGGCGGATTTTTGGGGATAGAAGCGCGAGCTTTTCGTCAGGAAGCGACTCACCGCGCGCGCCGTACCTGCGCTCATGCCAGTTCTATTCACGGGCCCAGCGGGAAGCAGGTGCGGGCAATTGGCCGGCCGCCGAACAGTTGGCACGGCAGGCAGTCAGCGAGGATCCTCGATTCCCGTTGGCCCACCTGTGGTTAGCTTGGACAATTTGGAACCAAGGCAGACCCGCCAATGAATTCAGGCCGCACGTCGAGCGTGCACTTGCGCTCACCGATCTTGCCAGTGAACGCGAGCGCCAGTTCATCCAGGCAACCGCACTCTTGCTGCAGGGGGAGGATCAGCAGGCAGTGGCGGCATACAGGCGTTTGCTCGCGGCCTATCCCGACCACTTTTGGGCGCGCTGGAATCTGCTGATTGCTCTACAACGTTTGGGTGATATCCGCCCGGCCGACGAATGGGATACCTTGGTCCGTTTGCGTCCTAATAGTGCGAGAATCCTCAATCTCGCAGTTGAATCGATGGTTTTCGAAGCCGCCGATGTCAAACAAGCTCGCCGATATCGCGACCGGATTCGGACACTAGATCAAACGAATGCTGCCGTCTTGACGCCTCCGACGCGCCGGCTTCTCCAATGGTTTCGCCTTCACGAATTGTTGCTCGGTGGAAAGCTGGAGGAGCTACACGCGGAAACAAAAAGCTTGGCTTCTTCAGGAAACAACGCCGCCCCGCTCGATCGGGCGGCGGTTCTCATCTTATTTGAATGCATGGGGCGCGTTCACGACGCCGACGCATTGCTAGAAAGCGTGCCTCAACAGTCTCGAGACATCGAAACAACCTTACTGGCATTTTTGCGTGATGATAATCGCTTGTTCCGCAAGGCCTTACTTGCGAGCGCTAACGTAGATTACCATCATGCTCCTATGTTGGCCCTCCTATCGATTCAGCCCGATCGAACTACATCAAAAGATCGAGTGTTGACGAATAGCAGTCACAATTGGAAAGTGCCCTTGTGGCTCCCGTATGCGTTGAAGTGCCGGCGCGCCATCTTGAACGGAGATCTGCAGCTGGCCGTTCAAGAGATCAACAACATGCACGCGAAATCCGCCAATTGGGCGACTCCGGAATGGCTGATCTTAACCGCAGCGCTAGCTCGTGCTCAGGAGAGAGCTGGCAATGATGCTGCAGCACTTGCATTGCTGACCACCGCCGACATTGGTCCAGCCAAATTGTTCAACCCTTGGTCGCGTTCTGTTGCCTTTTCGCATCGAATCCGCTATGAACGCGCCCGCTTGTTGCGCAAAATGCAGCGGCACTATGAGGCGGAAGAAATTGAACTCGGATTGCGCCGGGACTTGCGCCTTGCAGATGATGATCATCCTTTGTTGGTTCGACTCAATCAGAGCAGTCGCAGGCCGCTAAGCATCTACTGAGCCGCCCTTTTTCAAGGAAGCTAACCCCAAGAAAACAAAGGCTGACGCACTTTGTCGTACCATTGCGCTTGACCAGCCGCTGGGCTCAACTTGAAGCTATCACGGCAGCAAATCAGCTAGACGTTGAAGACCGGTATTTGTCCCGAAAGAGGAAGAAGAAATGACCAGTATTGTCCGCCGATCCCACATTGGGCACACGGGGCGATGTTGCTCTTGTGTTACTATTCGCAACCAATTGGATATGACTTCGGGCATGAACGAACGGATTTTGTTTGAGTCGTACGAGTTTGACCCGCGTACCCGCCAACTCTGGCGGAACGGCCTGCGGGTGAAACTTCAACCCAAGCCGCAGGCGATTCTGGCTTGCCTGCTGGAGCATGAGGGCCAATCCGTCGCCCGCGAAGAATTGCGGACGGCTCTTTGGCCAGAAGGGACATTTGTAGACTTCGACCTGAGCATTAACGTTGCTATGAGACGCCTCCGCGACGCCTTGAACGACTCGGCCGACACCTCTAAATACATTCAAACCATTCCGGGGCAAGGCTACCGCTTTGTGGCTCCGATCCGGAGGGTATCTGCGTTGCCTGCCTCGGAAAGACAGCCTGCGGCAGACGCCTTGCCTCGCATTCCAGCCTGGAGAAAAATCGCCGTGCGGGCCGGTGTCGCTGTCGCCGCAGTCGTGGTTGTGGTTCTGGGTGGGACTGCGTGGACGTCGCGTCAGTCGAGGCCCTTGCACTTCCAAAGCCGCGATTGGATCCTCATCGCCGCGTTCGATAACCGGACGGGCGAGAGGCTCTTTGACGGCAGTCTTGAGTACGCCTTGGAGCGAGAAATCAACCCCTCGAACTACGTCAACATTGTGCCGCGAGCACGCATCAATGACGTCCTAAAACTCATGCGGCAACCGACCACGGCTGTTCTGAAGGATGAACTGGCGCGGCAGGTGGCTCTGCGGGATGGCGGGATTCGGGGGGTGCTGGTCGGCCGCGTTGAAAAATTCGGAACACAGTACAACATCACGCTCGGGCTCGTAGACCCCGCCACCGGCAAGACGGCAGTCGTTCTGGTCCGCGAGGGAAAGCAGGAACAACTCCTGGAGGCAGTTCGGTCGCTCGCCGGGGAATTGCGCTCCAAACTAGGCGAGGCGGCACTCGATTTGCGGCCAGCCGGGCAATCGATGGAGAGGGCCACAACGGCATCGTTGCCTGCCCTCCGGGTCTTCAGCGAGGGCATGAAACCGCTGAGCGAAGGCAACTGGCTCACGTCAGCCAGCCTCTTTGAAGAAGCAATCCGAGAAGATCCGCAATTTGCCGCGGCTCATATTTACTTGGCGCATTGCTACGCCAATCTCGGGCAAGAAACCAAAGCGGCGCCCCACTTCGAGGCGGCCTTCCGGCTGGCCCCTACCGTTTCTACCCGAGAACGGCTGTTTATCCTAGGCGGCTACTACGACCATTTCCTGCACGACCCGGGCCGAGCACTTGCCTCGTACGAGGCTCTCGTCCGTTTGTATCCCGACGACTATTGGGGAGTGAACAACGTTCACAACCTCTATCTCAGTTTCCGGATGTTCGGCCCAGCGGCGGATATGCTCGAACGCACTCGCCCATTGCGACCGAATGACGTGAACCTGTTGTACAATCTTTGGTCCGCATACCGTTTCTGGCTGTTCGATGAAGGGAAACGAGTCCGCTATTCAGGAGAATTGCACCGACTTCGAAACAGCGGCGTCTCTCCGATGTCAAGCTGGGCTGACTTGGACCTGGAAGATGCCGTCCGAGCCTGGAGACAGGGGGACATAAGGGATGCGGCCCAGCAGATTGTCAAACTCAATTCCTATGCTAGTTCGCAAAGCGACCGCTACAAGTGGACCGTCTCAGGATTCGATCTGCTCGTCGGAAAGCTGCGGCTTGCCACCGGGATGTGCGGCAGCATTGTAGAACCCTACATGCGCAGCAGTTGCTTGACGGGCGTCGCTTTGGTAGGCAACAACCCCGTTCTGGCGCGAGAACAATTCCCCCTCCAGTGCTGCCAAAGTCTGTACGCGGGAATGGCTGCTGCCCGGCTGGGCCACCTTGGACTGGCGCGGAAGATTGTTCCAGTGCTGAAAGACAGCCAAACTACGCTGGAGGGAGAGATTCTGCTGGATTCGGGACGCCCCGCTGAGGCGGTTGCGAGGCTCTTGACGGCGTTTCCGGATGTCCAAGACGACGCCATGCGCCGGAACAGCGGTCCCTATTTGTTCAGCCGTCACACGCTGGCGCGTGCGTTTGAGAAACAGGGGAACCTTGCGGAGGCTATCTCCACTCTGGAGGTGGTCGGCCCTCCGCAAAAAGGCTCGTGGCCCCTCTGGAATTTGCTCGACTGCCATCTGGAACTGGTCCGGCTCTATCGCAAGGCCGGTCGGCGCGACGACGCCATTAGGTTGCGGACCGAACTCCTCCACTACCTCTCGGAGGCCGACGGGGATCATCCCTACCTCATCGAACTTCACCGCATGGGAGACTAGCTCTACTCGTAGCGTAGCGCTTCCACTGGATTCATCCGCGAAGCTTTCATGGCCGGCAGGAAGCCGCTGATCAGGCCGACCAGGGCCAGCAGCAGCGTAGACATGGTCAGCGTTCGCGTCGAGAGCAGCATGTGGACGTCGCCGCGGCCGGAGGTGTCTTCGAAAATCTCACCGATCAGCGGGACCGATCCGATCAACTTTACCAAGCCGAAGGAGAGCGCGATGCCGAGCAGTCCGCCGATCGCCGTGAGTGTCAGAGCTTCCCACAGGAACTGAAGCAAGATCCGCTTGCGCGACGCGCCGATGGCCATGCGAACGCCAATCTCTCGCGTGCGCTCGGTGACGGAGACGAGCATGATGTTCATCACGCCGACTCCGCCGATGCCCAGCGTCAGCCCGCCGACGAAGATCAGCAGAATCTGCAACCCGATCGTGATGCCGTCGACGACGGTGCGGAACTCGGCCCGGCTGAACGGCTGGATAGCGCGTTTGTCCGTCGGCGAAAAGCGGTGCGTGCGCGCCAGCATCTCGCGCACCTGCACGATGGAAGCCTGCGCGGCGCCCGGCCAGATCGGCTCCCATACAATCACCGAGAGATACTTGTTGCTGAAGATGTCCCCCATCGAGGAAAACGGAATGAAGACGCTCTCCGCGTCGGGGCGGAAGTAGTTTCCGAACTGCACGCGCTTCTCCATCATGCCGATCACGGTGAAGCCCTGGCCGGCGAGAATCACGACCTGTCCCGTGGGATCGGAATTGCCGAAGAGCTTGCGGTTGATCTCGCTGCCGAGGAAGACCACGTGGCGGCGTTCGCGCACGTCGTCATCGGTTATGAAGCGACCGGTCGCGGGCTCCTCGTTACGGATGATGCCGTAGGCGGGCCACACGCCGCGCACGCCCGTCGACGCAGAGCGGACGCCGGTCGAGATGACCGCGCTGCGCACCAGCTCCGGACTCACCAGGCGCACCAGCGGACAATCCTGTTTGATCCGCTCGACGTCGGATAGCTCGAAGCGCACGCGGCGGCCGGCGCGTTCGCCGCCCGCCTGTTCGCTGGTCTGTCCCGGCCAGCAGACGACCGCGTCCTTTCCAAAAGCGTCGAAAGCGCGGTTGATCGCCGCGCCGAAGCCATCGCCGTACGCCATCAGCAGCGTGACGGCGACGATGCCCCAGACGATGCCGAGCAGCGTCAGCACGCTTCGAAAGGTGTGCTGGCGGAGCGAGTCGAAAGCCTGGAGCAGAGTATCCATTAGTGCTCGTACCTCAGAGCTTCCACCGGCTGCAGCAGGGCCGCGCGGCGCGCGGGATACATGCCCGCCGCTACAGCCACCAGCGACAGGACCACAAACGCGCCGAAGATCGTGCCCGGTGTGACGATGAGTCCCGCGAAATATCCGCCCGGCGGAACGAGCGACGTGACCGCGCCGCAGATCGCGAGACCGACGCCGAGCCCCACCGCGCCGCTCAGCGCGGTGAGCAGCAGCGACTCCATGAAGAACTGGCTGAGGATGGCGCGCCGCGTCGCGCCAACGGCCATGCGCAATCCGATCTCGCGCGTCCGCTCGGTGACGGTTACGAGCATGATGTTCATCACGCCGATGCCGCCCAGGAAAAGCGTAATCACGCCGACCGTTCCCAGGAACGTTTGCATGGCGGTGGTCATCTTGTTGAACATCAGCGAGGACTTGATCGTGTTCCAGATCGGCAGCGCGTCTTTATCCTGAGGATCGAAGCCGTACTTCCGGCCGAGCGCGAGGCGGACCTCGCCTTCGGCCTGCTCGTGAATCTCCACGCTCTTCGGCGTGACCACGATGTCGTCGATGCTTCCGGCAAAGCGCGGAGGCGGATCGGGGAAGTCGCGCAGCATCGCGGCGAAGGGAACGAAAACTTTGCTGTTGTCTGGGCCGTCGTAGTTCGAATCCTGGTCCTTCTTGGCGAGGTCTCCGATCACGGTGTAAGGGATGCCGTTCAGATACACGGTCTCGCCGATCGGATTCCGCAAGGCAAAGAGCTGTACGCGCACCTCCGAGCCGAGCACGGCCACGCGACGGGCTTCGGTCTCGTCCGTTTCGTTGTGAAAGCGCCCGCGCGAAAGAATCTGCGTCCGAATGTCCTTGAAGACCGGATACGCGCCGCTGGTCTGAAAGCGGCCGCTGTTGTAGGCGCTCCGGGCCAGCAGGTTTTGCGAGAGCTCGGGGGTCACGTGTTCGAGGGAAGGGCAAGCGCTCTTGAGCAGATCGGCGTCGGTGTGGCTGAGCCAGACGCGGCGCCCGGCGCGCTCGCCTCCGGCCTGGCGGCCGGTGACGCCGCCGCGGACGATGAGGATGTCCTTGCCGAGCGTGAGAGCCACGTTCGCCTGGCCCTTTTCGAGGCCCGCGCCCATGGCCATCATCAGCATGATGGACATGATTCCCCAGGCGATGCCGAACATAGTCAAAAAGCTCCGCAGCTTGTTGGCCAGCAGGCTACGCAGGGTTTGGCCGAAGAGTTCCCGAAACTGCATCCAGCCTGTGATACGAACGAATCAGGCGTTAAGTTCGGAAAAAATTCGATACAGGATCACCATGGCTGCGTCCACATGCTTCGTCTGGAGGATGTAGGGAGGCAGGAAGCGCAGAACGGTGTCATGCGTGCTGTTGATCAGCAGCCCTTGGGCGTGGGCGCGATCCACGTAGGGACGTGCCGGGACGCTGAGGTCGAGCGCCAGCATCAGGCCGCGTCCGCGCACTTCTTTAATGACGGGGAACTTCTTCTTCAGCGCTGCAAGCTGGCGGATGAAGTACCGGCCCATCTGGCCGACGTGCGCGAGCAGCTTGTCCTTCTGCATGACGTCGAGGAATTCGAGCGCCAGCCGGCAACCGAGCGGACCGCCGCCGAACGTGCTGCCGTGCATTCCCGGCGTGAAGCTGGCGGCGACTTTTTCCGTAGCGATGAAGGCGGCGAGCGGCAACCCCGCGGCGAGAGGCTTCGCGACCGTGACCACGTCGGGCCGGATGCCGTGATTCTGGTACGCGAACCAGCGTCCGGTACGCCCGAGGCCGCACTGGATTTCGTCGAGAATCAGCAGCGCGTCGAATTTGTCGGCGAGGCGGCGCGCGTTCGCCAGAAAGTCCGTGCTCACTTCGCTGATGCCGCCCTCGCCCTGGATCACCTCGATGCAGATCGCCGAGGTGCGCTCGTTGACGCGCGCTTCAAGATCGGCTGAATCGTTGAAGCGCGCAAACTCGACCGCGGGCAGCAGCGGCTCGTAGGGCGTGCGATATTTTTCCTGGCCGGTCGTCGCGACCGCGCCCATGGTGCGTCCATGGAAGGAATTGTCCATGGCCACAAGACCGAACTTGTCGGGCGAGATTTTCCGGCTGTAGGCGCGGGCCAGCTTGAGCGCGCCCTCCCAAGCCTCGGTGCCGCTGTTGCAGATGAAGACGCGGTCGAGGCCGGAGATCTTGGCGAGCCGCGCGGCCAGCGGCCCCTGGTACGGGTGATAGTAAAGGTTCGAGACATGCAGCGCTTTTCGGCTCTGGTCGCGGATCGCCTTCACGACCCGCGGATGGTTGTGACCGAGCATGTTGACGCCGATGCCTCCGAGCAGGTCGAGGTACTTGCGTCCCTTTGTGTCGTAGACCCAGCATCCCTCGCCCCGCTCGAGCACCAGCGGATAGCGCGCGTAGGTCTGGATGAGATACTTCTTCTCGAGCGCTTCAACGTTCGCAGGCATAGGCGAACAATTCTATCGCGCTCCGAACCGGAATTTCATTCCCGCGATGAAGTTTCGGCGCAGGGCGGGGAAGCCGAAGGTCTCCTCGTAGCGCTCGTCCGTGAAGTTGCGCAGGCGTCCGTAGACGGCCACGTCGCGCGACAGCGCCACTTCGAGACCGACGTCGGGACGAACGTAACCGGAATTACGGAAGACGCCCGCGGACGCTCCGTAGTTCGGCTCGATGTCGAGTACGCTCGAGCGGAAGAAGGCCGACGTATCGGCGGTGAAACGCCCGCGCTTCCAAACCAGCTCGTACGCGGCGGAGTGTTCCGGCCGGCGGATGAGTTGCTGTCCCACCTGGAAGTACGCTTGCGTCTTTCCCGACGTGCCGTCGAGCGAGAGCAATTCCGTTGGATTCCACGTGTAGTGCCCGTTGAGGCGCACGGAGGAGTGCAGGCGAAGCGCGTAGCTGAACTCGATCCCTTGTGCGCGAGAGTTGGCCACGTTGTCGGATTGCCAGCGGCTGACTCCCTTATTCGCTCCGAGCGTGACGATCAGATCGTGGAAGCGGTTGTAGAAATACGTCAGATCGAAGACCGCGCGCCTGCGCCAGAAACTCTGCTCGACGCCCAGGTCGAAGCTCGTCGTGCGCTCCGGCTTCAGCTCCGGATTGTCGGTGAAGGCGAGTTCATAGCCGTCCGGTGCGCGCATCCCTGTGCCGACGCTGCCGTGCAGCTTTGTCGGCCCGTTAGGAATCGGCAGGAACGCCATCGTCAGCTTAGGATTCACGCCGAGCACGCTGTTCGACGTGCGCGGCGCGGCAGGACCATATTGAACGGCCGGGATGCCATCGGTGCGGACATCTTCGAAGCGAATTCCCGACGTCACGAAGAATCGCCCGCCGTAATCGTAACGGTTCTCGACAAAGTACCCGAAGTTGCCGCGCAGGATGGGGAAGCCTCGCCCTTTGGAATCCGCGAGAAACGTATTAGTGACGCGTTCGTGCTGGTATTCCATGCCGAGGACGAGCGCATCGTTCGGGGCGAGCGCGATCTCCGTCTGCGTCGCGAAGGCGCTGCGGAAATTCGAGGTGAGCGATTCGCCGTAGGGCGAGCGGTAAGTGAAATTCTCGTCGTAGATGCCGCCGTCGAAGCGCTGCCGAACGCGTCCGGCCTGAAATTCATAGCCGAATCCGTGGCGATAGGAGTTTTCCTTGCTGCGCGAGATGCGGTCGATTCCGCTGAAGATGTGCGCGGGGTTCGAGCCGTAAGGCCCGGTCGCGCCGCCCTCGTTCGCGCCGGCGGTGAAGCTGTAGCTGAGCCGGCCGGACCGCCCCACGTCGTACGATGTCGAGAGCGACGCCGTCTCGTTGCGATAGTCGTCGTTGGGCGCCTGGCCGTCGGACGAAAGATGAGAGAGATCGACGTTGAGCGCCGCGCGGCCGAGATGCACGGCGCTCCCGATGTGTCCGCGGGCGTAGCCGAAGCCGCCGCCCTCGGCCTCGGCGCGCGCCTCGGGAGCGTAGGCTCCCTCGGCGGCGGGCGCGGCACGGCGCGTCACGATCTGCACCACGGCGCCAATGGCGTTCGATCCGTAGAGCGCGCTCTGCGGACCGCGCACGAACTCGGTTCCCTCGACCTTCTCGATCGGTACCTTGGTCCGAGTGAGGCCGCCCCCGAACCGCCCGAGTAACAATCTGTCCCTCGGTCAGAC
>CAZRND010000129.1:0-2470 GCA_964601345.1 uncultured Acidobacteriota bacterium
AGCCCTTCTCGATCCGCGAGCTGCTGGCGCGCGTGAAGGCGCTCCTGCGGCGCTCCGATCCCGGCCGCCAGCCCATCGAATCCTATTCCTTCGGCGGAATCACGCTCGACTTCGTCACGCACCGGGCCAGCCGCAACAACCAGCCCCTGGAGTTTTCCACCAAGGAGCTCGATCTGCTGCGGTACTTCATCCTGCACCGCGGCGAGACGCTCAGCCGCGACCGGCTGCTCGAGGAAGTCTGGGGCTACGAGAACTATCCTACGACGCGCACGGTCGACACGCACGTGATGAAGGTGCGGCAGAAGGTCGAGGACGATCCTTCGCATCCGCGCTTCATCCTGACGCTGCACGGCACCGGTTACAAGTTTGTCGGTTGATGCTACAGTCCACGGTGTGGATCCCAACCCGGAATCCGCGCCCAAACCCCGGCGACGCAAACGGACGCGCGGACACCGGAAGTGTCCTTTCTGCTCGGACCGGCAGGCCGTTCATGCCCACTCCTCGGGGAAATTCGAGAAGCTGGTCCTCCCGCTGATCCTCTTCCGTCCGTACACGTGCCGCACCTGCCGGATCCGGCACTACGGATCGATCCTCAGCGAGCGCTTGTCCTTCGAGCCGGAAAAGGTGCGAACGGCGCTCCTGATTCTGATCTGCCTGTGGGCGGGATTGATGCTGCTCGACTATCTGCTCCACATCACTCCCGCGCCGGGAAGCTAGACGATCAGCATGCAATCGCCATAGGAATAGAAGCGATAGCCGCCGTGCGCGACGGCGTGGTCGTAAGCCCGCAGGATCTTTTCCTTTCCGCCAAAAGCGCAGACCAGCATCAGCAGCGTGGAGCGCGGCAGATGAAAGTTGGTGAGCATCGCGCCGGTCATCGCGAACGTGAATCCGGGATAAACGAAGAGCGACGTCTCCCCCGCTCCGGCGGTCAGCTCGCCATGCTCGAGGACGCGGACCGACGTCGTTCCCACCGCGACGATGCGGCGCCCTTCGGTGCGCGCGCGTTCGATCGTCGCCGCGGACGCGGGCGAAATCTCGAACGTCTCGGCGTGCATACGGTGATCCTCGACCCGCTCGGCGCGGACAGGCTGAAACGTCCCCAGGCCCACGTGCAGCGTGATCTCCGCGATCTCGACGCCGCGTTCGCGGAGGCGAGCGAACATCGCCTCTGTAAAATGTAGTCCCGCGGTGGGCGCGGCAACCGACCCCGCCTGCTTCGCATACACCGTTTGATACGCCTCGCCGTCGAGCGCGGTGTCCGGGCGGTGCATGTAAGGGGGCAACGGCACGTGCCCGATGCGATCGAGCGCGGCGAGAAAATCGCCGGAGCACTCGAAGCGCAGCGTGCGCTCGCCGAAACTGCCGCGGCCCGTCACTTCGGCCTCTACGCCTTCCGGAAAAACCAGCCAGTCGCCCGTCCTGATTTTTCGACCTGGATGCACGAGAGCCAGCCAGGTCTTTTCATCGAGCCGCTTCGTCAAGAGCGCTTCCACGGCGCCCGTGAAATTCCGGCGATGTCCGAGCAGCCGGGCGCGAATCACTTTGGAATTGTTGACGACCAGAAGGTCGCCGGGGCCGAGGCGGTCCGGCAGCTCGCGAAAATGGCCATCGTGGAGCGCGCCGGTCGCGCGATCCACCACCAGCATCCGCGAAGCTCCGCGCTCGGGAAGCGGATCCTGGGCGATGCGCTCGGGTGGCAGATGGTAATCGAACGACGCAACTGTATCGCCGGATGGCATGTCAGACTATATTAGAGTGTGTCTTCCGCCGTTACCATCTCGCGCCGGGCCGTCGAGCGGATCGCCGGCGGCCACCCCTGGATTTATCGCAGCGACCTCGTGCAAGCCGGAAAGGCCGAACCTGGCGAAGTCGTGCGGGTTCGCGATGCTCGCGGACATTGCCACGGACGCGCCCACTATAGCAATTCATCGGAAATCGCCCTACGTCTGCTGACCGTTCACGATCGTCCCGTGGACCGGGTGTTCTATCAGGAGGCCCTGCTGCGCTCACGCGCTCGCCGCGAGCCGTTCGTGCAGGAGAGCGACGCCTACCGGCTCGTCTTCGGCGAGGCCGACGGCCTGCCCGCTCTCATCGTCGACCGTTACGCCGGTTGGCTCGTGATCCAGACGCTCAATCAGGGCATGGACCGCGATCAGGCGACGATCGTCGAATTGCTTCGCGAGATGTATCCCGAATTCGGAATTGTGGAGCGCAACGACGCCTCCGTCCGGCGTCTGGAAAAACTGCCGCTGCGGACCGGCGTTCTACACGGCCCGGATCCCAAGCCGGAAATCAAAATGAATGGTCTGCGCTTCGAGGTGGATCTTCTCAAGGGACAGAAGACCGGCGCCTTTCTCGATCAGCGGGAGAATTATCTCGCCGCGGCGGGCTACGCCCGCGGGCGCGTGCTCGACTGCTTCAGCTACGCCGGCGCCTTCGCGCTGCATCTCGCCCGAACAACGGAGCC
>CAZRND010000129.1:2480-7564 GCA_964601345.1 uncultured Acidobacteriota bacterium
GGCTGCACAAGAGCGCGTGCTGGCCGGGGGCGTTCTACGCCGACGGCCACCGCTGGAACCTGTGCGTGTTCTCGGGGCCGGACCCCGGCGGCGGCGACGCCGGAAAGACGTGGATGTGCGCCGACAACAATCCGCACGATCTCAACGATCGTCGCTACGTCGCCGCCGTTCACGACAAGGAATACTGAGCGGGGATGGCCGGGCGCCGGGACCGCAAGGCGAAAGGCGGCACGGAATGAGGCAGGAAACATCTCCTTCACCGAGGCCAACGTGTTTGACATGCTCAAGAGCAGCCAGGAAGGGAGCCGCTTCTTCGATGCTGTCGTGCTCGATCCGCCCGCATTTGCGCGGACTCGCGCGCAGGTCGAAGGCGCGCTTCGAGGATACAAAGAGATTAACCTGCGGGCGATGAAACTCCTGCGTCCGGGAGGCATGCTGGTCACCTGCACATGCTCGCATCACGTCGGCGAGGCCGACTTCCTCGAGACGATCGCCGCGGCGGCGATCGACGCGCGGCGGCAGGCGACGGTCCTCGAGCGGCGTACACAAAGCCGCGATCATCCCATCCTGCTGACCGTGCCGGAGACGTTTTATCTGAAGTGCGTTATCTTGCGCGTGGAACCGCGACATTGATCGTGCCGCCGTCCGCGGAATTGGCGACGACGCCGAAGACTCGCAACGAGTCGGCCAGGTCCGCGGGGCCCGTTACGTAGCCCAGCAGCGTGCGCGTTCCGCCGGCGAGCTCGAAGGCGTTGAGCCAGGCGATGGCGAGATTTCCGGTCAGTTCGTTGTCGATGACGGTGGGCGGAAGCTCGTCGCTCGGGATGAAATCGAGGGTCACGGAATTATCCGGAACGCCCATGCCGATGCTCAGCCCGGCAAAGGCCAGATCATTGCGCACCCTCAGGTACATCGGCATGCGCACTCCTCCCGACCGGGTCGGCTGTGGCGCGCCGAATTCGAGAAGCGCTGCTGCATTCGCGACGTTGGGCGGCGACGGCTTCGCAAGCGGCGAGGCGCCCGGACAAACGAGCCCGCGCGACGGCCGTCGCGGCAACGTCGTGTCAAGACCGACAACGCGCCGCAACGTCTGAATCAAGTCGAAGTTATCGAGCGAGCCGTCGCCGCCGCGCGATGCGCTGTCCGCCGGGAACGAATCCATCGCGTCGTGGAGATCGGAGCAAGAGGGAGGCACCGCGCCGGGCAGGAGCGTCACGGCGCGGAGCGCGGCGATCAAATCGAAATTATTCAGGCTGTTGTCGCCGAACTGGCCGAGCTGATATCCGCTCGACGGCGACGCGTCGCCCACGAGATACGTGCTGGACACAGTGAGAGTCGCATTCGTGCCGGTACGCAATCCCACGGCATTTGCTCCGAGCGACGCGCTCACACCGGTAATCTGCACGGTGTAGGTCTGCCCATCGATGGCGGTCGATGGGAGGATCACGCTCACCGCTCCCAGGTTTGTCGTGCCGCTCAACGGCGCGCCGAAGGGCAGCCAGCTCACGGTGATGTCGCTGGGCGCGCCGCTGGCATCGACCAGGGTCGGCGCGGCCAAGGCTGCGGCCTGCTGGAAACCGAGCGATCCACTCAACGCCGGCGCAGCGCCCACCGGCGTGATTCGCAATCCGAAGCTGAGGCTATCGACGGTCACGCCGCCGCTGAGAGCGAGCGAGATGGGGATCGCTACTGTGTTGCCCGCTAGGCCGCCCGAGAGTCCCGCCGAGACGGTTCCGCCGTTTGCGAGCACGGTGAAGTTTACGATGTTCGACACGCCGCCGCCGGGCCCGGGATTGAATACCGTCACCGGGATTGTGCCCGCCGCAGCCAGATCCGTCGAGAGGATCGCGGCCTGCAACTGCGTGCCGTTGGGCGTCGTCACGCGGTCCGATCCATTCCACCGGACCACGGAACCCGCAACAAAACCGCTGCCGCTCACGTTCAGCGTGAAACCGGAACTTCCCGCAGTGGCTGTCGTGGGAGAGATCAGGCTTATCGTGGAGACAATGTTGCCGGTCACGTTAAACGTGATGGTGTTGGACACCGCGCCCGACAAGTTGGACATGGAGACGAGGGCCGGGCCGGTTGAGCCGATTTCCGCCGCCGTAATCGGCGCCGTCAATTGAGTGCCGTTGACAAACGCACCCGCTCTGCTGACTCCATTCCATTTCACAGTCGGTGAAGCGGCGAATCCGCTCCCGTTCACGGTAAGAGTGAATGCCGCTCCGCCCGCCGTTGTGGTGGCCGGCGAGAGTGTTGTGATCAGCGGACCCGTCGCGCCGGAGGTAACCGTAGTGCCTTCGGTCGACGAGTTGTTCGCGGCGTTCGGATCGAGTTCGTTAAGAGTTGCTGTGGCCGTGTTCACGTACGTTCCCGCAAGCGTGGTGTGAACCACCAGCGCCACCGTGGCGTTGAGACCGAAGCCGATGGTCCCCAGGGTGCAATTGACGACGGTCGTGCCCGCGCACGAACCTTGACTGGGCGTCGCGGAAACGAGTGTCGAGCCAGGCGGTACGGTATCGGTCAGAAGCACGCCCGTCGCCGGCGACGGCCCGAGGTTCGACACCGTGATGGTGTAGGTCACATTGTTGCCCGATGAGACTGGATCTGTGTCGGTTTGGGTGACGGAAATATCCGCGGTCGGAACTCCCGTTCCGAGCGTGAGGTTGGCGGCGTTGAATGTCACGAAGTAGGCCAGCCCGCCGGGCAGGTTCAGTCCGTTGTAGGAGGCGAAGGTTCCGCTGCGCGACGCGTAGCTCATCACCAAGAATGAATTACCGGCAGCCGGCGCGAATCCGTTGATCTGGGTAATGTTGAACGCTCCGCCGAGCGTGGCTGCGCCCGAAACCGCGAGCCGGTCGAATTGCGTGCCTGCGGTCAGGCCGCCGATTTCGATGTTTAACGAGCCCGCGGCGGTCTGCGTGTATGTGCCGGTAATCGGCAGGATGCCCGCCGACGATCCCGGGCTCACCTGACCGGCGTTCGTCACATTCGCCGTAATCGTTCCCGCTCCGGAGAGGCTGCCGCCCTGGATGTTCACCGTCGAGGCCGCCAGGTTGCCGCCGTTCAGTTGGACGGAGCCTGCTGTTTGTGTATAGCCCGCAGAGAAGCTGATCGTCCCCGAGAGCGCCTGGATCGTCCCGGTGTTATTGAACGACGTCGTGGTGAAGGTCGTCGTTCCTGTCCCCGCCGTCTTCTGGAACGTCCCCGCGTTGTTGAACGTCGCCGCCGTTCCGCAAAGAGACCCGCAGTTGTAAAAGAAGCTCTGGTCGTTCTGTACCGCAAACGTCCCCGCCGCCAGATTGTTGAAGATTGCTCCAGCTCCGCTCCCTATATTCCCCGTTCCGCTCCACGTGGCAGTCCCGGAATTATCGATCTCCCGCCCAAGGTCTTTCTCAGCAGTACCGCTCATCGTCAGCGTCGCCCCCACCGGGATCGTGGTGATCCCCGGACCTACCATGAACCCGCCCGTCCACGTCAGCGTCCCAGTCACCGTCAGCGCTCCCGCTCCCGTGAACGTCCCCCCCGACTGCGTCACCGTCGGCAGACTCAGCGGATTGGTGGCACTGAGACTCAGCGTCCCTCCACTCAGGTTGATCGAGCTGATCCCGCAACTCCCTCCACACCACGCCGAGCTGCTAAAGTTCAGCGCCCCAGCGCTCACCACCAGCGGCCCCGTGGTCGTCACCGGCCCGTTGAAGTTCCCTATACCGCCGTTGGCAGTAGTCGCTGTGGATGTGAAGTTCCCGTTCAGGTTCGCCGTTCCTGCGCTGAAGTTCACGGTAGGAAAATTCACTGCTCCGCTCAGTGTGTGCGTCCCTCCGCCGAAGATCAGCGTCGTTCCCGCCGCCCCCGTAAAGCTTCCGCTTCCTGTTCCCCCAGCCGCCAGGTTCAGCGTCCCGCTCTGCACGCTCACCGTCCCGGTGTTATTGAAGACCGTCGTGGTGAAGGTGGTCGTCCCCGTCCCCGCCGTCTTCTGGAACGTCCCCGCATTGTTGAACGTCGCCGCCACTCCGCAAAGGGATCCGCAATTGTAGAAGAAGCTCGCGTCGTTCTGCACCACAAACGTCGCCCCCGCCAAATTGTTGAAGATTGCTCCGTTCCCACTGCCGATCGGGCCCGTCCCGGTCCACGTCGCTGTCCCGGAATTATCAATCTCACGCCCAAGGTCTTTCTCCGCCGTCCCGCTCATCGTCAGCGTCGCCCCCACCGGGATCGTGGTGATCCCCGGACCTACCATGAACCCGCCCGTCCACGTCAGCGTCCCAGTCACCGTCAGCGCTCCCGCTCCCGTGAACGTCCCCGCCGACTGCGTGACCGTCGGCAAGCTCAGCGGATTGGTCGCGCTGAAGCTTAGCGTCCCACCACTCTGGTTGATCGAGGTGATCCCGCAACTCTGCCCGCACCACGCCGTGGCGGCGAAGTTCAGGGCCCCGGCGCTTACCACCAGCGGCCCTGTGGTCGTCACCAGTCCGTTGAAGTTCCCGATACCGCCGTTGGCATTCGTCGTCGTAGAAGTGAAGTTCCCGTTGAGGATCGCCGTTCCCGCATTGAAGTTCACCGTCGGAAAATTTACTGCTCCGCTCAGCGTGTGCGTCCCTCCGCCGAAGTTCAGCGTCGTTCCCGCCGCCCCCGTAAAGCTTCCGTTTCCTGTTCCCCCGGCCGCCAGGTTTAGCGTTCCGCTCTGTACCGTTACCGTCCCGGTGTTATTGAAAAGCGTCGTTATAAAGCCCGTCGTCCCTGTCCCCGCCGTCTTCTGGAAGGTCCCCGCGTTGTTGAATGTCGCCGCCGTTCCGCAAAGAGACCCGCAGTTGTAAAAGAAGCCCGCGTCGTTCTGCACGTCGAACACGCCGCCGGCCAGATTGTTGAAGATTGCTCCGTTCCCACTGCCGATCGGGCCCGTCCCGGTCCACGTCGCTGTCCCGGAATTATCAATCTCACGCCCAAGGTCTTTCTCCGCCGTCCCGCTCATCGTCAGCGTCGCCCCCACCGGGATCGTGGTGATCCCCGGACCTACCATGAACCCGCCCGTCCACGTCAGCGTCCCAGTCACCGTCAGCGCTCCCGCTCCCGTGAACGTCCCC
>CAZRND010000129.1:7664-11883 GCA_964601345.1 uncultured Acidobacteriota bacterium
GTTCACCGTCGGAAAATTTACTGCTCCGCTCAGCGTGTGCGTCCCTCCGCCGAAGATCAGCGTCGTCCCTGCCGCCCCCGTAAAGCTTCCGCTTCCCGTTCCTCCGTTTGCCAGGTTGAGCGTCCCGCTCTGCACGGTTACCGTGCCCGTGTTATTGAAGGGGGTCGTTATGAAAGTCGTTGTCCCTGTCCCCGCCGTCTTCTGGAATGTCCCCGCGTTGTTGAAGGTCGCCGCTGTTCCGCAAAGGGACCCGCAACTGTAGAAAAAGTTCGCGTCGGTCTGCACGTCAAACACGCCACCGGCCAGATTGTTGAAGATCGCCGCGTTCCCGGTCCCTATGTTCCCCACTCCGGTCCATGTCGCCGTCCCGGCGTTGTCCAGTCTGCGTCCGAGATCCTTTTCTGCGGCTCCACTCATCGTCAGGGTCACTCCCGCAGGGATGATGGTGACACCCGTGCCAGTCATGAACCCGCTTGTCCAAGTGACGGGCCCGTTGAGAGTCAGCGTTCCGGCGCCTGTCAGCGTGCCTCCGGAGAAAGTGAAGGTGTTGTTGATCTGCGATGTTGCCGCAATGGAGAGCGTGGCTAGCGACGACAGGCTCAGCGCCGAATCGCTCGTGAGGCTATTGATGGTCTGCGTGCCGGACGAGACGGTCACCGAGACGCCCGACCCTATGCAGACGTTGTCCGCAGGACCGGGAAGGACGTTGCCGCTCCAGTTAGTGGCCGTTTGCCAGAGGCCGTTGCCGGCCGTGCCGGTCCAGTTAATCGTGCAGCCTGCCTGAACCGTGGCGATCTTCGCTACGAATCCATCCAGAGTTCCGCCGCCGAAGGCAGTCTGGAAGCTTCCGGCGGTCGAAGGAAATCCGGCGCTGGCCTCACCCGCGAGATAGGCGTTGCTCGAAGCATCTACCGCAATTCCGAAAGCTCCATCCACTCCAGGACCGCCGAGGTAAGTGGAGAACACCAAAGCCGATCCGGCGGGATTCACCTTGGCCAGGAAAGCATCCTGCGTTCCGCCAAATGCCGCTTGCGTTGGACTCGCCGATGGGAAATTCGCGGACTGCGTGTATCCCGCAACGTAAGCATTGCCCGTAGCATCGACGGCAATGCCGTAGCCGCGGTCGTTGCCGGCACCACCGACGTACGTGGAATAGACCAGCGCGCCGGTCGTATTGATCTTGGCTGCGAAAGCATCTTCGAGCCCACCGGATGCCGCTTGCAATGCGCCAACCAACGGAAAATTCGTGGACGCAGTAACGCCCGTCAAATAAGTATTGCCTGTAGAGTCGGAGGCCACGGCAAATCCCTGGTCCGCGGCGCTGCCGCCGAGATAAGTCGAAAAGACCAACGCCGATCCCGCGGAATTCAATTTCGCCACGAAGGCGTCGGTCCCGCCCGCAAGCGCCGCCTGCAACGGCGTCAAAGTCGGAAAATTCGCGGAGTCCGTCACGCCGGTGACGACCGCGTTTCCCGATCCGTCCACCGAGATCCCGTAACCAACATCTGCGCCGCTGCCGCCCAGATAAGTCGAGTAGGCCATGACGCCAAAGGCATCGAGTTTGGTGACAAACGCGTCGCTCGATCCGCCTGCCGACGCCGGGCGCAGGGCGGAGGCTACAGGGAAATTACTAGAACCGGTCTGCCCCGTGACGTAGATGTTTCCCGACGTGTCAATCGCCACGCCGCGCCCTTCTTCCGAGGCGCTTCCGCCGAGGTAAGTAGAGAAGACCAGGCCGGAACCCGTTCCGTTTAGCTTGGCGACGAATGCGTCGGCGCCGCCGTTATTCGATGCCTGCAGCGCGTTCAGGGTGGGAAAGTTGGTGGAAGAGGTCTGGCCGGTCACGACGGCCAGGCCCGCGCTGCTCACCGCCAGGCCGTAGGCATAATCGTTGCCGCTGCCGCCGAGGTATGTCGAGTAGACCAGCGCCGTCCCCGCCGGATTCAGCTTCGCGACGAAAACGTCCTGGTTGCCGAGGTTCGATCCCTGGAACGCGCCGGCTGTAGGAAAGTTCGTCGACGTCGTGTGCCCGGCGATGTAGGCGTTCCCCTGCGAATCGACGGCGATGCCGTAGGCCAAATCGTCGCCGCTGCCGCCGAGATACGTGGCGTAGGTCAAGACCGGATCGATCAGCAACGGGCGGCGGCGATCGTACGCCCCGACTTCAAATCCGATTTGGTTCTCGCCGAGCAGGACGAAGTTCCCAGCGATCCGCTTGCCCTTCCCCTGGGAGAGCATGGGCTTGCGGAATTCAATCTCCCCGTCGCCGAGATCGAGGAGCAGATTGCCCTGCGCATCGAGACGCAACCGGCGCGCTCCTTCGAACGCCAGGCGGATGCTGCCCGGATCGGCGCCCGGGGCCACCGCGAGGTCAAACTCGAGCTGCCGTCCGCTGCCGTAGAAGACCAGGTCCACGCCTGGATAGATGTCCTTGTACTCCACGCGTCCAAAGGTGGGAATGTTGGTGCGCCACTGCGATGGATCGTTGCCGATCAGATAATTCGCCTTGCCCGGCATTTCGTCGCCGCGGACGGCGCGCGGATTCGGATGGCCGCCGACGGGCGTCATCCGAACGGCTCGATTGCGAAGTTGCAGGGCAGCTTCGCCGTTCCTCAGAACAAGAGTGTAGCCGGGGCCGCGCGAAAGGAATTGCGTTCCATGAGCTTCAAAGGAGAGCGGCAACCGTCCATAGCTCGGCGAGACCTGCGCGGCACACGCCGCCGCAAGGAACAAAAGGGGGAGTGTGTTCCGGATGGACACCGCCCCATCAGTATACTTTATACCCAAGGCCGGCTCCACCGGTTGTGAGGCGCTTGTGAGGCGGCCGGCATTGCAATTATGGCCATTTCTAGTCATAATATGACCATGAGGCAAGTGCGCATCGCCGAGCTGAAATCCCGCTTGAGCGAATACCTTCACGCCGTCGGCCGCGGCGAGAGAATCTCCGTTCTGAACCGGGAGGCGCCCGTAGCCGAGATTGTGCCGGTGCGAGAGCGAGCTGCTCTCCGAATTCGGAAACCGGCGCCCGGCACACCGTCGCCGAAGCGGGTCCCGTTGCCGAAGCGTTCTCCCATTGAAACGGACATCGTCGCGCTGCTGCTCGAAGAACGGCAGAACCGCCGGTGATCGCCTACGTCGATGCGTCGGTATTACTTCGCGTCGGGCTGGCGCAGGCGGGCGCTCTCCCCGAGTGGCGCAGAATCGACCGAGGTGTCTCCAGCGCGTTGATCGAGACCGAGTGTTTGCGAACCCTCGATCGGCTGCGCGTCAGGACCCGGATCCCGGACGCAGAGATGTCGAAGAGCCGGGCGGCGATCTTGTCGCTGATCGGCTCGCTCGAGATTGTCGAGATCGACGATCTGGTCCTCCGCCGCGCTTCCCAACCGACGCCTACAGATCTCGGCACGCTCGACGCCATTCACCTGGCGACGGCGCTGTTGTGGCAAGAGTCGGCGCGAACCGAACTGGTGATGGCCACTCACGACATGGCGCTCGCCCTGGGCGCGCAGGCGCACGGCCTCGCTGTCGTTGGCATACCGTCCCTGTCGTAGTTTTCGTCGCCTACCGAACCAAGGCGTTGAACAATAGCTTGAAAGTGCCGTAGGTCTGGGCGCGATGCTGCGCGCGGAAGCCGATCAGCACCATTCGCCCTTCGCCGGAGTGCGCCACCACCATCGCCGCTTTTTTGGCCAGCACCTGCTCGCCGACGAGCCATCCGCTCTGCAACAGGTCGCGGTCCGCGTAAGTGGCGACGACTTCGTAGCGCTCGTTGTGCTCGCTGGGTGTGATCTCGAACGCCGGATTTCCCGAAAGGTAAACGCCCAAACCTTCGGTCGGCATGCCGTAGGCCATCGGGTTGCTGCTATCGAACCGGACCTTGAGCGTCGAACCCGGGCACCAGAATTCCTTCGTGCTCCGTCCCGCGACCACGTTGCGCACGTTCACGCCGAGGCGCTCGATCGCGAAGTTGCTGGCGTCGCCGAGCGTCACCAGCGTTCCGCCCTTCTGCACGAAGTTACGAAGGGCAGTGACACCCTCCGTTCCGATGCCGCTGCGATACTCGGGCGGATATCCTCCGCCGAACCCACCACCCCCGCCGCCACCGCCGCGGCCGCCGCGGCCGCCCGCCGCATCGCCCCCCCCCGCCCCAAGGCCCGCAGCCCCCCCGCCTTCCCCCGGTAACCAGGCCGTCCAAGCCTCCCGGAGGGACAACCACGCC
>CAZRND010000129.1:11893-12716 GCA_964601345.1 uncultured Acidobacteriota bacterium
ATCCTCTTCATCCACGGCGGCCCGAACGGCCAGGATGATCACGGCTGGAGCCTGCAGCGCCAGCTCTTCGCGGCCGGCGGCTACGCCGTGCTCTCGCCGAACTACCGCGGGTCGAGCGGCCGGGGCAGCGCGTACACGCGCGCGATCTGGGCCGATTGGGGACACAAGGAGGAGATGGATCTCCTCGGCGCCGTCGACGAAGCGGTGAAATCCGGCATCGCCGATCCCGATCACCTCGGCGTCGGCGGATGGAGTTACGGCGGCATCTCCACCGACTACCTCATCGCAGTCCCCCCGCGCTCCAAGGGCCCCAGCTGAGCCGCGTTCCCCCGGCATTGGGGCCGTCGGCTGGTCCGGAAGGTTCAACAAGTCATATTTGTCCTTGAGGTTGCCCTTCTTGACCTCGGCGTCCATCACGCTGGCGAAGGGAAACGCAAACTGCTCGAGCACCCAGCGCGTCCAGCCTTCGTCCATGTTCCCGCCCGAGTAGCGCTGGTACATGCCGAGCCGGAGCTTCTTCACTTCATGCGCGGATTGCGATGCGACGTCGCTCTGCAGCGGCGCGAAATCGACGCCTGTTTCCTTGGCGATGCCGGCGATCACGGCGTCCGATCCGCGCGCGACGAGAAAGTCGCCGGGACGGAAGCCTTGCTCGACTTTGTCGAGACGCCGCAACGCGACGCCCTTATCGAGCAGCATGTTGACGGCCTTGAAGGCGTCATTTTGGCGGGAGTCGAGCACGTATCCCGCGCCGCCCGCGGAAACTTTCCCCGCCGTCTGGAACCGTTCAGCGAGCTTTTGCCATTTGACCTTCCCCGCTTCC
>CAZRND010000129.1:12726-13613 GCA_964601345.1 uncultured Acidobacteriota bacterium
TCATCGAGCGGATCGACGCGCACGCCCATGAACTCGAACATCGTGTCAGTGGACATGTCGTAGGGCCGTATGGGTGAGCCGTCTTTGTTGCGCGTCCACTCGTTGTCGGGGAAGAAGGTACGTCCCAGCAGGTAGCGGATCAGACCCATCTTCGGCTGCGCCATTGAGACCAGGAACGATCCCGGCCCGTAGGTCATGCCGCCCGCCGCGGTGAAGCCCTTCGGCGCTTGCTGGATTTCGATGCCCTGCACGAGCAGCTTGTTGACCATGCGCGTGGCGGTGAGAGGATCGTGCTGCGCCGCGGGGATCGCGAATGCGACGGGTTTGCCCTGCGCGCCGCGATCGGTCTGGCGCTTCGCTTTCAGGTAGGCGTTCCAGAGAACGGTTTCGCGATTGCGCGCCGCAAGATCGAGCGTCGCCCAAGCGGAGATCTTCTGGCGATCGACAATATCGCGCAGCCGCCACCATCCGCCCGGCCAGGGATTTGGAAAGATCGTCTCCGGCTCATAAGTCGGCAGGTTCCGCGTGTTTCCCTGAAGTTGATCGGGATGAATGAAGAGCGGCGTCGCGAGACGCGCGCTCGCCGATTCGGTCAGCATCCCGGCGCTGTTGTGGCACGGCGTGCTCTAGTGGAATCCGAAATGGCCCCATCCGGAATAAACCGCCATGTTGATGATGCCCGACTCGCCGGCTTCTTCTTCCTTGTAGGCCATGTGCGCGCCATACCAGGAAAGCTCACGCCACACCAGCGGATCGGCCATGGGACGCACGGGCTCGGCGTAGGGCGGCAGATAGATCCGCGCGCCGTAGCTGCCCATGTGGTGATGATCGACGTACGCTTCCGGCTTCCAGTCGGTTAAAAGGATCTTTGCCCTTTACCTGGACCC
>CAZRND010000130.1:0-13606 GCA_964601345.1 uncultured Acidobacteriota bacterium
TGGCGGCGTCAAGCGATTGAGGACGGCGGCGGATGGGAGCATGACACGCTCACCGAAGACACCGATTTGAGCTACCGCGTGCAGCTCAAGGGCTGGCAGTTCCTCTATCAGCCGAACATCGAGTGCCCGTCGGAGTTGCCGGTCGAGATCAACGCCTTCAAGACGCAACAGGCGCGCTGGGCCAAGGGCCTCATCCAGGTGGCGCTCAAGATGCTGCCGCGGATCTTCCGTGCTCCGGTGCCGCTGCACAAGAAGATTGAAGCGTGGTTCCATCTCACCGGCAACATCAGCTACATCTTCATGATCTTGCTCTCGCCGCTGCTGGTGCCTGCCATGATCGTGCGCTTCCACCAGGTCTGGTTCCAGATACTCTACATCGACCTGCCTTTGTTCATCGCCTCGACATTCTCGGTTTCGTCCTTTTATCTGACGTCTCAACGCGTGCTCTATCCGAACGACTGGAAGCGAACATTCAAGTACCTGCCCTTCCTGATGGCCGTCGGCATCGGCCTCGGCGTTTCGAACGCGCGCGCGGTGCTCGAAGCCTTGTTTGGCGTGAAATCGGCGTTCCAGCGGACCGCGAAGTATCGTCTCGAAGCGGCTAAGACCGCCGTCGCGCGGCCCCGGGTCTACCGCCGCAAAGCCGGATGGACGCCGATCGTCGAGCTGGTGGTCGGAACGTTTTTTCTGTGGACCGTCGCTTACGGAATTGAAAACGCCAACTACGTGACTGTGCCTTTCCTGTGCGTCTTCGTGATGGGCTACTACTACATGGGTTTCATGTCCATCCTGCAGGAACGGCTGGAAAGGCTGGGCGCCCTGCTTGGCTAAGAAACTCTTCTTCCTCTGTTTTCTCTGTGTCTCCCTGGTTCACGCGATCGAGAAGGAACCGGTCGAGGTTTATCGCCAGCGCCGTCAGGCGCTGCTCAAGGAACTCAGCTCCGGCATCACGGTCATCTTCGGCGTCAGCGAGAACTCCACCGGCGATGCCATATGGCCTTTCCGCCAGGAAGACAATTATTTCTATCTCACCGGCCAGGACGAGCCCGGCGGCGTGCTGGTATTGCTTCCGCCCTCGTCCGATCCCGAAGCGCGGAGTTTTCCTCGAGAGATTCTTTTCCTGCCCGCGCGCAATCTCGTACAGGAGAGATGGACCGGCGCGAAGGTGGGACCAAACGATCCCGACATTGCCTCGAAGTTGGGCTTCGACCAAGTGATGGAGATGCGCCACTTCGAGCGGGAAATGCGGCGGGCGCTGCCCGTGTACAACGCCATGTACACGCTGCTGCCGTCGCGCGGCGACGAGCGCGGATTCGACGCCGCCAACCTCGACCGCCTGAAGCTGCTCGCGCCGTTCGCGGAGTCGCGCGACGCGCGCGGCGCGATCTCGCGCCTGCGCATGGTCAAGTCGAAGACGGAGCTGGCCCTGATCGAGAGGGCCGTGGCCTGCTCGATGGATGCCCATCGCGAGGCGATGAAGTCGGTGCGCTCGGGAAGCTTCGAATATGAAATCGCCGCGCTGATGCAGTACACCTTCCAGCGCGAAGGATGCCAGCGCCCCGCCTACGGGCTGATCGTCGGCTCGGGATTCAACTCCACCGTGCTCCATTACGAGCGCAACGAGCGGCGCATGGATTCGGGCGACCTGGTGGTAATCGACGTCGCTGGGGAATACTCAGGATACGCGGCCGATATCACCCGCACGCTGCCCGTCTCCGGCAAGTTCTCCGACCGCCAGCGGGAGATTTACGAGATTGTGCTCGGCGCGCAAAAAGCCGCGATCGCGGCCATCAAGCCCGGGATGACGCTCGGGCGCACCGGCGACGTGAGCATCCACAAGATCGCCTACGACTACATCAACACGCACGGCAAAGATCTCAAGGGCGATCCGCTCGGCAAATATTTCATCCACGGGCTGAGCCATCATGTCGGCCTGAACGTGCATGACGCCAACGACCCAACGCGCCCACTCGCGCCCGGGATGGTGATTACCGTCGAGCCCGGCATCTACATTCCCGAGGAACGCCTCGGCGTGCGCATCGAGGACATGGTGCTGGTAACCGAGACCGGCGCGAAGCTACTGACCGAAGCCCTGCCTCGCGAGATCGCCGAGGTCGAGAAAGCTCTGGCACGGCGGTAATGAAAAATCTGTTTGAGCAATCGACGCTCGACGAAGTGCTTGCCCGTATCGACGAGCTGCAACCCGCATCTCCCCGACAGTGGGGAAAGATGGACGTGGCCCAGATGATGGCCCATTGCTCCATCACCATGGACATCGCGTCAGGCAGAATGAATCCGCCGCGCCTTTTCATTGGGCGGCTGCTCGCTCCCTTCTTCAAGTCCATCATGTGGAACGAAAAGCCATTCCAGAAGAATGGCCCCACCGCCCCATTTCTTGTGGTCGCCGATCCGAAGGATTTCGCTCGTGAGCGGGACCAGCTCAAACAGAAGGTGCGACAGTTCTCCGAGGGCGGAGAGGCCGGATGCACGCGGCATCCTCACGCTTTCTTCGGTCCACTGACGCCTGCGGAATGGGCCCGCGGAATGTATAAACACATCGACCACCACTTGCGGCAGTTCAGCGCGTAATTCCGCATTACAATAAGAGTGGAGGAATGGCCGAGTGGTTTAAGGCGGCGGTCTTGAAAACCGTTGGGGTCGAAAGGCTCCCGGGGGTTCGAATCCCTCTTCCTCCGCCACTACCTGCTTCCTGCCCTCCGATATAGATCCACCATCGCCGCGCAGTGATCTTCTACCGATTGCATCGCGGGAAACTCGCACAGCTTCGGCAGCAGACCCGGCAGCCGCTCCAGGCACGCCGCCAGGGCGCGGGCGTTGCCGTGGGGAAACAGCAGCCCGTTCCTGCCGTCCTCGACCCATTCGTTGATGCCGCTCAAGTCCGATCCCACGACGGGCACTCTCGCAGCGAAGGCTTCGAGGACCGTGAGTGGACCGGTCTCGATACTCATCGACGGCACGACCACCGCGTGAAGCTCGGCGAGCGCGCCGTGGACGGAACTCTGCGCGATGCGGCCGCGCAGCCGCACGCGCGGATCGCGCGTCGCGAACCCTTGCACGCGCCGGCCGAGCGGTGCTTCCTCATCGCCTTGTGCTGCACCGAAGACGTCGAGCCTCAGGCGGGCGTCCGGCAGTAGTTCGACGGCGTCGAGCAGTACGTCGAGCCCCTTGATGCGGTTGAATCGTCCAAAAAATCCGAGCCGCAGTTCTTTGGCGGGCCCCTTCGACGGCATCGCTTTCCCTTGGCCCGGAAGCGGATGCCGCAGCAACTGAATTCGATCCGCGGGAACGCCGTTGGACTCGAGGGCTTTCGCGGTCCACCGGCTGAAGACATGCCACAAGTCCACCTCGCGAGCCGTTTGGGCCAGCGATTTCCTCCTCGCTCGCAGCAAGGCCGGATAGAAGACGCCGGTCCGCAGGAAACTCCCGCCCGCCCAGTTCGGGGCGGGCAGGATCGACAGCATGGGCGAGACAGCGCCCGCGGCCCGGCTCATCGCGACGTTTCCGCTGCGCGTGGCAAGGAAACACTCCGTGCACTTGCGGATCTCCATCCGCCCGTCGCACACCTCGCCGCGATAAGTAATGTAATCGCCGCGCGCGCAGTAGAGCGTCGCGATATGCACGGTGAACACAACGGGAATGCCGGCGTCATGGGCGGCGGAGATCAAGCTTGCCGAAACCGTGAGCGAGTGCCCGTTGATGTGCAGCACATCCGGACGGCGACTCTTCAGCCAATCGCGCCAAAAGCGGTCGAGATCGGGAGCCCGCAGCGTGTAGAGCTCGCGCAGAGTGAACTTCGAACCGGCCATTTGCACTCGCCACACCGGCAATCCCTCATAGGAATCCTCTTGCAGAGAGAACCTTCTCCGATCGGACCCGGTCGGATCGCCTAGTCGCCCGCAGAGAACCTCGGGTGAATGTCCCCTACGGATGAGTTCGCGCGCCAGCAGGTTGACGTACGTCTCCGTGCCGCCGTAGTGCTCAGGCAGAAAATTGTACGTGGCCATCAGCAGTTTCATGCGGGTCCTCCTCATGCTACACTCCCTGGTACCGGACCAAGCTGCGAATCTAGCGGTCCGCTTGGTGAGTGCAAACCCTCGTAGGAGGCGGTCTATGTTCACTCGATCTTTCTTCTTTCTCGCATTGCTGGCATTTTCCGCAGCCGCACTGTGCGGACAAGCCAACACCGGCACCATCGTCGGCACCGTGCGGGATTCCTCCGGGGCTACCGTTCCGGGAGCCACGGTCACCGTGAACAATCAGGACACGCAAGTGTCTTCCACGTGGGCCAGCAACGAGCAAGGCGACTACGCGGCGCTCTTCCTCCTGCCGGGCGCGTACGAGGTAACGGTGGACCGGCAGGGCTTCAAGAAGACGGTCCGAAAGGACATCGTGGTGCAGGTGGCCGACAAGGTCCGGGTCGATTTTCAGATGCAGGTCGGCTCGGTCTCGGAGACCGTGACCGTCAGCGAAGCCGCGCCCCTGCTGCAGAGCGAGAGCTCCGAGGTCGGGCAGGTGATTCAGGACCGGCCCATTACCGATCTTCCCCTGAACAGCAGCACCGGACGGAATTTCACCGCGCTCATGACGCTGATTCCCGGAACGCTGCGGACGAATCCCGTCGGCATCTTCGATTCGCCGCAGGGCAACTCCAGTTTCATCGTCAACGGACTGCGCGACGGCGCGAACAACTACATGGTCGACGGCGCGGACAACAACGAGATGCTGCTCGGCATTGTGACCGTCCTGCCGCCTCCGGACGCCATCGGAGAATTCAAAGTGCAGACGAGCGCTTACTCGGCGGAGTTTGGCCGGGCCGGCGGCGCGGTGGTCAATGTGCAGACCCGCTCGGGCAGCAACGTCTTTCACGGCAGCCTCTATGAGTTCCTGCGCAATAGCGCCGCGGACGCGAGAACCCCGTTCGACGCATCCGTCCTTCCTCCGCTGCGGCAGAACGAGTTTGGCGGAACCGTAGGAGGACCCATCCGGCGGAACAAAACTTTTTTCTTCTTCGATCTGGTGGAATTCCGGCAACGGGCCGGCGCCACGCTGCCGGCCACCGTCCCCACGGCGAACCAGGTGAACGGCGTCTTCCTAACGGCCGAGGGCGCGCCGAAGATCTACGATCCTTTCACCAAGCTGGCTTACCCGAACAACACCATGCCGGCGTCGTCGATCAATACGGTCGGACTGGCGCTGCTGAAGCGGTTCCCCGCACCCAACCTGCCGGGAACGGTGGTCGCGAATCAAGGAATCACCAACAACTACACAGGAGTCTCGGTGCAGGAACAGGACTCCACGCGCTTCGACGTCCGCATCGACCACACCCTCACCGCCAAGGACGCGCTCTTCGGACGCTACAGCTTCTTCCAGGCGTATTCGGCGCTGCCGCCGCTGTTCTACGGCGCGAACCTGGGTCCGGCGGCGACGCCTAGCCGCGCCGGCAAGGGCGATTCCCGAAATCAGAACGCGGTGATCGGCGACGTGCACACCTTCTCGCCGAACAAGATCAATGAAGTCCGGTTAGCCGCGAGCCGGATCGCGCTGGCCTTCACCGGATACGACGACGGACAGAACACCGCTGCCGCGCTGGGCATCCCGAATCTGAACGTGTTCGGCCGCATCTCATCCGGCCTGCCCATCGTCAGCGTGCAGGGCCTGACGACGATGGGAACGGACGCTCCGATTCCCGCGCTGCGCTACGAGCTGACCATGCAACTGGCCGACAACTTCACCTACATCCACGGGCGGCACACGGTGAAATTCGGCGCCGACCTGCACCGGAATCGCGAGGACTTCTTCCAGATCTCGCTGGGGAGCCCGCGCGGCAGCTTCACCTTCGATCCGAACTACACGTCGGGCGGCGGCCTGGCCAATTCCGGCCTGGGCGTCGCCAGCGCCCTGCTGGGATTTCCGTCGGCGGAATCGCGCGGCGTGATCAACATTTTCCCCAGCAACGTAACCTTCCAATCGTTCGTTTACGTGCAGGACGATTTCCGCGTCACTCCAAAGCTCACTCTGAATTTCGGACTCCGTTACGAGCTCTTCCCGCCGGTGGTCGACCGCAAGGACAATCAATCGAACTTCGATCCGAAGACCGGGCAGGCCCTGCTGGCTGGACGCAGCGGGAACAGCCGGGCGTTGGTCGAGAGCGACTTGAACAATTTCGATCCGCGATTCGGGTTCGCCTACTCCGTGAATCGCAAATGGGTGGTTCGCGGCGGATACGGCCTCTCGGGTTTCCCCGACAAGTTTGGAGCGACCGGCGGCACTCTGAACAACAACTACCCGTTCATTACGCTGCAGTCGGTCACGCCTCCCGACCGCTTCCTCCCGACGTCTTCGCTGCTGATCAACACCGGCATCCCCATTCCGGTGTACCCGGACCTGAACGCCAAGTCGTTGCCGATCACCGGCAACATGACCTACTTCGATCCGAAGTACCGCATCCCCTACATCCAGTTCTGGAATCTCACCGTGCAGCATCAGTTGCCGGGCAACTGGGTGGTGGAGGCGGGATGGGTCGGCACCAAGGGAACGCATCTGTTCGGCAACAACCACGTTCAGTTGAACCAGCCGGCGCCCGGACCGGGCAACATCAACACGCGCCGGCCGTACGCATTGCTCGCGCCGGCCCTGGTCAACGTGCCGCTGCGCGATTCGAGCGAGTCCTCGATTTATCACTCGCTGCAGACCAAGGTGGAGAAGCGGCTGAGCCGGGGCTTCTTCCTGCTCTCCTCCTACACGTGGTCGAAGTCGATTGACGACGCCGCCACCAAGACGGACCTGACGAACTGGAGAGGCACCACGCGCGCGGCCTCGTCCACCGACTTCACGCACGCGCTGACCACCAGCGGCCTCTACGATCTGCCCTTCGGACGCGGCCGGCGCTTTGGATCGAACATCAACAAGGTGGCCGACGCGTTCCTGGGCGGATGGCAGACCAACGGCATCTACACCTTCCGCACCGGGACGCCCGTCAACGTCACGTTGTCGGCCGCGCAAGTGGCGGCGATCCTGAACAACGGAGGCGGCGCGCGGCCCGACCTGATCGCTCCGACCGAATTGCCCAAGGATCAGCGGACGCTGGCCGCCTACTTCAATACCGCGGCGTTCGTCGCCCCGCCGAACAACTCCTACCGCTTCGGCAACTCCGGACGAAACGCCGTCCGCGGTCCAAGCTTCAGCAACCTGGATTTCTCGCTCTTCAAGTCTTTCAAGATTGTCGAGCGGTATACGCTGCAGTTCCGCTCGGAGTTCTTCAACATCCTGAACCATCCGAACTTCGGAAATCCGAGCGGAGCGTTTGGAACCGCCAACATCGGCCGCATTACCTCGGTGGCCGCAAACCCGCGCAACTCGCAATTTGCGTTGAGGCTGACCTTCTAACGATTTGGACCTGATCACCGTCGGGGAGCTGTACCACGATTTCATCTTCCACGGGCTGAGCCATCTTCCCAAGCTCGGCGAGGAGCTGAAGACCACGCGCTTCGCGCGGTCGCTCGGCGGCGGCGCGCCGATCACCGCGGTCACGGCGCGGCGCCTGGGACTGCGCACCGGCATCGTCACGATCGTGGGGGATCGCTCGCAGCTCGATCCTCTGCGCGCCGAAAAGATTGACGTGCGGAGGTCCATCATCCATCCGCGCGGCGGCATGGCGATCACCGTGGCCATCTCGACCAGGCGCGATCGTTCCTTCCTCAGCAGCGAGGGACCGAATGCCGATTTCGAGAAGCTGCTCGATTGGGAAGGCGTCGAGCCCTACCTGCGTTCGGCGCGACATGTGCATTTCTGCTTTCGTCCTCGCCGTTGGCCTGCGGCGACCGCCCTGCTCCGCCGGCTGCGGGCCGCGGGTGTGACGACATCGTTTGACGTGAGCTGCGCGCCAGGGATCGAGCGCGAGGCCGGCTTTTGGAAATGGCTGAGCAGCGTCACGATTTTCTTCCCCAACCTGGTCGAGGCGCGCGTCCTCACGGGCCTCGGCAGCGCGCCGCGGGCCTTGCGCGCGCTGGCCAAGTTCGTTCCCTTGCCCGTCATCACAATGGGCGCGCGCGGCGCAATCGCCTGGGTGAACGGGCGAGCCGTCCATGCGCCGGCGCGACGCGTCCGGGCCGTCGACTCGACGGGCGCAGGCGACGCCTTCGCCGCCGGGTTTCTTGCTGCTTACCTCGAGAAGTTGCCGGTTGAGAAGTGTCTCGAACGAGGAAATGAATGCGGCGCGCGGGCCGTGACGGCCCCCGGCGGCATCCACTAACGCACTTTGTCCACCAGAGTCGCCGCTTCGATCTGAATCTGCACCAGCGACGCGGGAATCACCGGCCCCTGCCCGATGCCGGGACAGAATTTCGCTTCCCGCGCCCAGGCCGCGTCATTGTCCGCTACGCCGTTCCAGAACGGATAGGTCGAGCACTGCGTCGGCTTGGCCTCGTGGACACGGCACCAGCCGTGCGTCTCGTCGCCGCCGAGGAATGGACAGAGCTCCTTCGGGCCTTTCATGCGCACGTGGTATTGGCCGTGAATCCGGTTCAGATACTTCTTCTCGAACTTCCCGAGGCTCAGCCCAAGGTGGGCGGCCAGGCGAGTCATGTCCGGACGGGTCAGCACGAGCGTTCCCGCGCGCCGGCAGCAGGCCGAACATCCCGCGACGCATTCGAAACGGCGGGTTGTCATCGTTGTTGTATTCTATGATGAACAAACTGGGATGAAAGCCGACCTTCGCCGTTTCCAGGGACGCTGTGGACAGGACCACAAGGAGTTCATCGCCTCCGGCGACGGCCTGGCGCTGGCGCATGGGCGAGCCGCGGCCCTCGATACTTTGCTTCTGTCTTTCTGGCGCAAGAGCGGCGCCGATGGATATTCGCTGATCGCGCTCGGCGAGTACGGCCGTTCGGAGCTTTACCCGCATTCCCCCGTCTCTCTGCTCCTGCTGGGCCCGGATGGCGACGGGCCTTCGCTCGAGCCCCTGAGCGGCGCGCAGTTGCAGTTCGACGTCCGCCGCGCGCCGATGCCGGAGACGGGAGACTTGCCGCTCGATCTCCTCGACGCCCGCTTCGTCGCGGGAAACGAAGACGTCTACGAAGAGTTGAAGAAGGAGACGCTGCCGTCGCTCATGAGACGCGAGCACGGGGCGTTGCTGATGCAACTGATTCACGAGGTCCAGGCCCGCCATCAGGAATTCGACCGGACGGTCTACATTGCCGAGCCGGACGTGATGCGCTCGCCGGGCGGATTGCTCGACTGCCACCTGGTCGACGTGCTGACGCGGCTGCTCGAAATCGATCCGGCGCCGTGGCGCGAAGGATTGCAGGCGGCCCGCCGTTTTCTGGCCGCCGAGCGCGCCCATCTGCATCTTCTCGGGCGCGGCGATGCCAACATCCTCACCTTCGCGCGGCAGGAGCAGGTGGCGGCGCGAGCGGCAAAAGCGGGCGGTCCGGCGAGCGCCGCGGAGTGGATGCGCATGCACTTCCGCCACGCGCGGCACGTCGACCGGCTGGCGCGCCACCTCTTGATGCTGGCCGTGCCCGACCGCCGCCACGAGCGGATTGCCAGCGCCGACTTCACCATCACGCGCGGCGAAGTCTTCCTGCGTCATCCAAGCGGGATGTCGCGGAATCCCGAGCTGTGGATCGAAATGTTCACCTTTGCCGCGCGCCACGGCGCGGCGCTCGGCCTGGAGACCGAGCGACGCCTGGAGCGCAGCCTTCACGATATGGCCGCATGGGCCCGCGAGATGGGCGACCTTTGGCCGGCGTTCCGGGACATCCTGACGGAACAGCACGCTTACTCGGCTCTCGCGGCGATGCGCGACCTGGGCGCGCTCGGCGCGATTTTTCCCGAGTTCAAAAAGATCGAGTCCTCCCTGCTGCGGGACGGCTACCATCGCTACACCGAGGACCAGCATTCGTTGCTGGCCATCCAGCACCTGCACGACCTGCGGCCGGATTCGCGCTTCGGCCTGCTGATGGAAGAAGTCGAGCATCTGCGGCCGCTGCTGCTGGCGCTCTTCGTCGATCGCATGGGCGAAATCCCCGCGCGCCTCGCGGTGTCCGAGCCGGAGCGGGAGCTGACGCTCTTCCTTCTGGAACATCGCCGCCTGATGGCGTCCACGGTGAGCTCGCGCCACATCGCCGATCCCGCGATCGTTCAGGATTTCGCCTCGCGCGCGGGGACCGCCGAGCGGCTGCGCATGCTCTGCCTCTTCACCTACGCGACCCTCAAGGCCGTGGGACCCGCCGCGCTCACGTCATGGAAGGAGGAGGCGCTCTGGAGGTTGTATGCCGCCGCGCAGGAAGAGCTGACCCGCCGCCTCGACAGCGACCGTGCCACTCCGGCCGAGACGCTCGGCGTCTTTCGGCCCGAGGTGGTCGAATTCCTGGAAGGTTTTCCCCGGCGCTACCTCAAGACCCACACGCCGGCGGAGATCCTTTCGCATTTTCATCTGGCGCAGGACCTGGCGAAGCGGCCGGTGCAGATGGGCCTCACACACCACCGCAATCACTACCGGCTGCTGGTCCTCACGCAGGACCATCCGTTTCTGTTCGCCTCCATCACCGGGACGCTGGCGGCGCTGGGAATGAACATTCTGAAGGCCGAAGCGTTTTCCAATCGCCGCGGCTTGATCCTCGATACGTTCGAGTTCGAGGATTTGCATCGCTCGCTCGAAAACAACGCCGAGCAGCGCCGAAGGCTGCTCGCCACCATGGAGGAGGCGATCAGCGGCCGGACCGAGGTGGCCAAGCTGATCGGCAACCGTCTGGCAAGCTTCGCGCTCCGCCGCGGCGGCGATCCTATTCCCAACGAGATCCACTTCGACAACTCGGCGTCGGCCACGAGTACCTTGCTCGAAGTCGTCACCAACGACCGGCCCGGATTGCTCTATCGCATCTCCAGCATGCTCTCGGCGCACGAGTGCAATATCGAAGTCGTGCTCGTCGATACGCAGGGGCACAAGGCCAAGGACGTTTTCTACATCACGCGCCACGGTGCGGCGCTCGATCTCGAATGGCAGGCGGCCCTGCGGAACGAACTGATGCGCGTGCTAAGCGGCTGACCACGGCCATTCGCCGCGCGGCTTGCTCCACGCCAGGTAAAGAATCACGCCCACAACGAGCACTCCGAATCCCGCCGCGATGTACTTCCATCCGGAGGTGACCAGGACGTAGGTCCAAAGCCCAAAAGCGATGATGCTCGGCAACGGGTAGAGCCACATGCGGAAGGGACGTTCGATGTCGGGACGGTGACGGCGGATGGCGGTCACGGCCACGATTTGCGCCTGCGTCTGCAAGACAATCTGGATGACGATAAGAGCCTTGATGATCTCGTCCAGGCGAAACACGCAGAGGATCATCGATGCGGCGCCCATCACGAGAAGCGAAACATGTGGAAACCGCTCCTTGGGATGCAGCCTGGCGAAGACGGCGAAGAACTTGCCGTCGGCGGCCGCGGCATACGGAATGCGCGTATTGCCAAGCATGAGCGCGAAAACCGAGCAGAAGCTGGTGAAGAGAATCAACCAAGTCACCGCCTGCCCGGCGCGCGGGCCGTACAGGATTCCCAGCATGTCGGACGCGACGGCCGTCGACTTGGCGGCCTGTTGCCAGGGAATGACCGCGATAATGCTCGTGGTCATCAGCACATAGATCGCCCCTACGGCAAGGATCGCGAGTATCACCGAGCGCGGGACGTTGCGCGCCGCGTCCTTCACTTCGCCCGCCAGGTAGCAGGTGGTGTTGTATCCGCCGTAGTCGTAGATCGCAATGAGCGTGGCCGCGCCCAGCGCGCGGAAAAATGCGGCGTTGGGATCGAAGGCATGAGGTGGAAAGGAAAAGGCGCGCGCCGCATTGAAGTGCAGCATCCCCGCGAAGATGACCCACGCCGTGGTCAAGACCACCACCGCGAGCATGACCAGCGAGAGCCGGCCCACCGACTCGATGTTGCGATAGAGCAGCCACGTCACTGCCACGCATACTGCCATAGCGACGGCTACGGCAGCTTGCGGAGACATGTCCTTCCAGAGGTACTTCAAATACTCGGTCATGCCCACGGCGCCTGAGGCGGCGGTGAGCGGGGCGACGAACACTGTCATCCAGATGAAGAGGAAGGAAAGCATGTTCCCCCAGGTCTTGGGGTTGAACGCCTCGCGCAGATAGATGTAGCTGCCGCCCGGACCGGGCATGGCCGCGCCGAGCTCGGCCCAGACCAGCCCGTCGCAGATCGCCAGCAACAAGCCGAGCAGCCATCCGAGTATCGCCTGCGGCCCACCCATGGCGGTGAGAATCAGCGGGATGGTGATGAACGGACCGATTCCGATCATGTTGAGCATGTTGGCCGCCGTGGCCTGCGGCAATCCCATGCCCTGAATTAATTGGCGATCCTGTTTCATTTTAAGCAAGGGTATAGATGTATCACAAGCCGCCAGTACCGAATCCTCTGCGAAGAAGCTATAATGAATGCATGGCTGCCACGAGCTATTTGGACCGCCTGCTCGATCCGTTGACGAGCGCTTTCACGCCGGAAATGGCTTCGGCGATCTTGAAACTCCGGGCGGACTCGGAGACGGAAGCCCATATCGAAGAATTACGGCGGAAGGCGAACGACGGGACGATCACCCCATCCGAAGACGCCGAGTACAAGGATTTTGTTGAGGCCGTTGATCTGATCTCGATCGTCCAAACAAAAGCCCGACGGTTCCTGTCTAAACAATCCGCTTAGAATGGACGCAAGTCTGCGCGAAGTTGTTCGAAAGCGGGCCAACAACGCGTGTGAGTATTGCCCTATCCCGCAACAAGCAGAGCTGAAGTTGGATTAATCCAGTTCGCCGCATATGCTAGCCTAAAGGCCAGATCATGGAAGACCGGCAGGCGATTCGACAGAACGTCCGCGAGCTCTGCAAGGATTTCCCCGACGCTTACTGGCGCAAGACGGACAAGAACGAAGAGTACCCGAGCGACTTTGTCACGGCGCTGACCGCGTCGGGCTATCTGGCCGCTTTGATTCCGGAGGAGTACGGCGGAGCGGGGCTCGGTGTAACCGAGGCCGGCATCATCCTCGAGGAAATCAACCGCTCGGGCGGCAACGCCGGAGCATGCCACGCGCAAATGTACACCATGGGCGCGCTGCTGCGGCACGGCAGCGATGAGCAGAAGCGGGGTTACCTGCCGGCGATCGCGCGCGGCGAGCTGCGCCTGCAGGCCTTCGGCGTCACCGAGCCGAATGCGGGGTCCGAGACCACGCGCATCGAGACACGCGCCGTCCGTAAAGGCGACCGCTACATCGTCAACGGCCAGAAGATTTTTATATCGCGCGTCAAGCAATCGGACCTGATGCTGCTCCTGGCCCGCACCACGCCCTACGACGAAGTCGCGGACAAGACCGAGGGGCTCTCCCTGTTCCTGCTGGATTTGCGCAACGTCCAGGGCCGCCTCGACGTCCAGCCGCTGGACCTGATGTTGAATCACCACACCAACACCGTCTTCTTCGAGGACGTCGAGATTCCCGCCGGGAATCTCGTCGGCGGAGAAGGGCGCGGGTTCCGGTGCATCATCGACGGCTGGAATGCCGAGCGCATCCTCATCGCCGCCGAGGCGAT
>CAZRND010000131.1:0-13473 GCA_964601345.1 uncultured Acidobacteriota bacterium
CCCGAGGTAAAGGCGCCTTTTTGGGGGTGTTCACAGCCCCACCCCAGAAAATCGGAGCCTGACTTTTCACGAAACGAGGCGAGGTGGTATACCAACCCGGAGCTAATGAAACGGATACTCGACTGTCCATCGGCAGTGATTCGAGCCACAAACGAAGGCCAAAGGTCGCGATGGGCTGCGGCCACCCAGATTACCCGTGGCGTCCTTCCTATTCCCTCCGCCGGGGACACCACAAGTTCTGTGAAGTGCCACCCCCCTTCATATCGGCCCTGCACAGACTCCATCGTGAAGGCCGGCTTGTACCGCCAGAGAAGGGTACCGTCACCGGCGAAACAGAGTAGTTCGTGCTCGTATCCCCTGCAGGTGGGTTCCAAGCAGTAGCGTAGCGTGGCGAGAACCTCAGGTCGACCGTCCCCGTCCACATCAACGACGCGTATGGGCCTGCTGAACTCCAGATCGGTCGCATCACCGGCGCCTTGCGGCAGCTCGAACCGCCATGCCAGCCGTCCTCTCTCATCTTTCGCGACCAAGTAGCGGCCGACAATTCTGACCTCTGCGGGCCGACCAGGCCTCGTCACGACAAATGCCGCCAGTCCAAGAACTGCGGCCAGCGTACATCCCACCCCCCAGAGCAAACGTCTACGGAGGACCGACCCAATTCCGAGATCGCCTGGAGACCCGGACGCGTCGGGGTTACCGGCAAGCCAAGCGTCCAGTTCTTGAGAATACGCATAAACGCTTCCGGGACCGTGCCCGCCGGGCACGCGATGAACTGGCATGGCCCGTTCGCGCTCGTACCTGATGACTGTGCGGACCGCCTTGTTCAGGTAGTCGGCAATCTCCTTCCAGGAATCAAGCCTCTCTTTTCGCGGGTCCGTCATGAAATTGGCATCATTTGGCAGCTTTTGTCTGGTTGCAGAGTATACCGGATTGCCTTATCAAAGAAGCCGCTCAAGAAAGGAGCTCCGATGTTACATAAATCTAGGACGGTATTCGTCTTGCTCGTTGCGTTCTTCGCGCCCCTCGTGTGCGTCGCACAGACTCTCACATGGACCCAAAAATGCTCGTCTTGCGGGCCCCACCCTAGCAGCTTCGGCAATATGGCTTACGATGAGGCACGCGGCGAAATCCTGTTATTCGGAGGCTATGATCCCAATACTAACGTGGTCTTCGATGAGACCTGGGCCTGGGATGGGTCAAATTGGAACCAGAGATTCCCGGCCACAAAGCCGCCGGCTCGAACCGCCTTCGCCATGGCGTATGATGCCGCTCGCGGGCAAATCGTCATATTTGGAGGTGCGGTCGGAGCGAGCGCGAGTGGAGCCCAGATCACGAATGAGACTTGGATTTGGGACGGCACTACGTGGACCGAAAAACACCCTGTTACAAGCCCGTCGCCTCGCCTTCATGGGACGATGGTTTTTGATCCAGTAATCCAGGGGATTCTGCTCATCGGCGGCAGTGATGGTTCGTCAAATTCCTTTCAAGAAACTTGGTTGTGGGATGGCGCGAATTGGACGATGATCGCTTCGCCCCCTCTTCCGCGTATCTCTTTCGGAGCAACATACGACTCCACGCGCGGCCAAACCGTTGTCTTTGGTGGAGGCCAATGCGGATCGCTTGACTGTAGCTTTTGGACCGACACCGAGTTTTTTGACGGAACCGCCTGGATCGCGAGCACCCCGAGTCCAAGCCCATCCACGCCGAGGCAAGGTCACCGGCTAGCCTTTGACGCTTTGCGTAGACATGTTGTGCTCTTTGGAGGAGCGGGCCCTGGGAACGCGCCGACTTTCAATGACACATGGCGCTGGGATGGTTCGAGTTGGATGCAAGAGGTCCCTGATACAAGCCCAGCGCCTCGGAGCTTCTATTCGATGGCGTACGATACCGTGAGATCGGAGGTTGTGCTTTTCGGGGGCGCGGATGGGGCCGCCGCGCTTGGAGATACGTGGGTATTGGTTCCGAACGGATTTCTGAATTTCCCCGTATCAAGCGACGGCTCGTGTTTGGGCGGCGTATGCAGCCCTAGCACGGCTCCAATCGTCGCAGTCTTCGACCACTCGATGAAGACATCATATGAGTGCAGACCGGCTACGGATTCTGGTTGGGGCACCGTAATGGACTTTAGAGGCGAATCGGCCGGCGGCATAGCCAATGTGAGCGGTCATCCCGGCGCTGGGGCGTGCAAGCGGCTGTATGGCTACAAGAGCGGCGGGCAAGAGTTTCTAAGTGACGTTCACTACGTAGGCGTCGAGTCTGAAAGTGGTAACCGGGCACTGCAATACGACAGTCACCCCGGTTACGACTACGCCTTCCCGTTCGGGACTCCTGTACAAGCAGCAGTCAGCGGCTGCGTCTCCTACTCCAAAGACGCGCCGGGCGAGAATGCTGTCGGCTTCCATGTTCTTACCATCATACCTTCTGAGGTGGAACCGTCCGGCGGCTGTGCCAATGCAACCAGTTCCTCGGGTTACTATGTGTTTTATCTGCACCTCGCATCGTTCGGAGAAATGAACGTCGTGAAGCGAAGCCTGACTCCGGATGGGGCTGTGATCGTAACGTGTTTCGCTGCGGACGGTTGGGCGCAACCGGGGACGTGGGTTCGCGCCAACCAGACAATCGGCTACACAGGGAACTACTCCAATGGTTGGTACGATTCGGCACACTGCGCGCACGGCTTGCATTGCGGTGTCCGACCTCATCTTCATTTTGAGGTTGGTTTGGAAAGAAACGGAGAGGTGAGGCCAGTCGACCCGTATGGCTGGCATCCAATCGATCAGAGCAAAGCCGACCCCTACGCGAACTTCAACCCAGGATTCGTGAACCGAACGCTTTGGAAGTCTATTTGGCCCTGATGGAAAGACTCGAAGGGCGCGCGAATAGCCTGTCGATTTGCAGCCGGCGGCAAGGACGCCCGGCTGCAAGTCGGCCGCTGCTTGCAGTCGTCCCGGATATGGCCTATTTTAAGGGTAGTGACCGTCGAACAGAAAAACAAGCTCGACCAAGCCGTCTGGACCAGTCCGCAGCGAATGAGCGGAACGCCCTGCTTCCGGGGAACTCGTGTTCCTGTTCAAAGCCTGATCGACTTTCTGGAAGGCGGCGAGACGATTGACGCGTTCATTCAACTCTATCCGCCCATCACCCGCGAGCAGGTGCTCACCGTGCTCGGATGTCAGACTAAATCCAACCTGCACGAATAGCTGCTCCCACTCGGTCAAAGACGGCTTCGCCGCCGATTGGTGCTAAAGTCGTCTTGACTGCGATGACCACAGACCGAAAAGCTGCGCTTGCCAGTGTTGTTGCCGTGAATAAGGACATCATGCACGGCACACCTTGTTTTGCCGGGACGCGCGTTCCAGTGCAGACTCTGATTGACTTCCTGGAAACGGGAGAGAGCGTGAACGATTTTCTCAAGGCGTTCCCCTACGTAACGAAAGAGCAAGTCCACGCTTTCCTGGAACTAAGCAAGGATCTTACCGTCGAACAGATTTCATGCGTGTCCTCTTAGACGCCTGCATTGATCCAGGCGCAGCCAGCGTCTTCACAGCCCACAACGTCAGAACAGCCTTCCAATTGAATTGGGACCACTTAGCCGACCATGTGTTACTGGATCGCGCGTAGAGGGAATTCGACGTTCTCGTAACGATGGATCGAGGCTTTGAGTACCAGCACAATGTCAAGGAATTGTCGCTGGGAATTGTGATTGTCCACGTCACCAGAAACAAAGTCGTGTTCTACCGGGAGTTGGCCAGTGATCTTCTGGCTGCGGTCACTAAGGTTCGGGCAGGTGAAGTCCTGCATGTGGGGAAGCGATAACATCTTCTGATGCGCATTCGCTCGATTCTTGCCGCTCTCAGCCTCGCAGGCTCGCTGGCCGCGCAGAGCTTCATCCAAATGTCGGACCCGCAGTTCGGCATGTACGCGAAAGATGCCGGCTTTGAGCACGAGACGGCCAATTTCGAATTCGCGATCGCGACCGCCAATCGCCTGAAACCGGCGTTCGTCGTCGTCACCGGCGACCTCATCAACAAGGCCGGCAGCGGCGCGCAAATGGCCGAGTACAAGCGCATCGTGGCCAAGCTCGATCCGCAGATCAAGCTGTATTCCGTCCCCGGAAATCACGATGTCTCGAATGAACCGAACGCGGAGTCGCTGGCCTGGTACCGGCGGCAGCTCGGACCGGACTACTACACCTTCCGCATCGGCAGCATGGCCGGCTTTGTCGTGAATTCGAGTCTCTGGAAAGCGCCGGGCGTCGCCGATGAGGCGGCCAAGATGGAAGCCTGGCTCCGGTCAGAACTCGCCAAGGCCACCCGCGACGGCATCAAGCATCTGATTGTCTTTCAGCACATCCCGCCCTTCCTCAAGGACGTCGACGAAGCCGACGCCTATGAGAACACGCCCAAAGAGGCGCGGCAGCGGTACCTCAAGCTCTTGCACGAATTTGGCGTGAAGCAGCTTTTTGCCGGACACTATCACGCGCCACTCGAAGCGCACGACGGCGACCTCGAAATCGTGATTACCGGACCGGTCGGCATGCCCCTGCGCGGCGGCAAATCGGGCCTATGCGTCGCTAACGTGACCGATTCCGGCATCACCCACAAGTATTTTGACTTCGGCGAGTTGCCCCAAGGGCTCCCCTAACAGGCTTGCCGGAAACGCGAAAGTACTGTAAAATTTGAAGTTCGGCCTTGGGGCGGCGTTCATGTTTGAGAGCCTGACAGAGAAGCTACAGCGCGTATACAAAAACCTGCGCGGCGAAGGGAAGCTCACTCCCGAGAACATCGCCGCGGCTGTAGCCGAGATCCGTGTGGCCCTGCTCGACGCCGACGTGAACGTCAACGTCGCCAAGGACTTGATCGAGCGCATCCAGACCAAGGCCCTCGGCGCCGAGGTGATGACCGCGCTGACTCCGGGCCAGCAGCTCACCAAGATCGTCCGCGACGAGCTGATCGGACTGCTCGGCGGACAGGCGGTGAAGCTCAAGTTCCGCTCGCAGCCGCCCAGCGTGATCCTGATGGCCGGCTTGCAAGGATCGGGAAAGACGACCTCGTCCGCGAAGCTCGGCACGTGGCTCTCGAAGAACGGCCACCGGCCGCAGCTAGTCTCGGTGGACGTTTACCGGCCCGCGGCGCGCGAGCAGTTGAAGATCGTCGGCAAGCAGGCGGGACTCGCGGTTTTCGACGGCCCTCCCGAGGAGAAGTCGCCGTTCGAGCTGGCCAAGCAGGCCCGCCGCGAAGCGGTGATGAGCGGGCGCGACGTGCTCGTCGTGGACACCGCGGGACGCCTGCACATCGACGACGATTTGATGAAAGAGATGCAGCAGTTGCGCGACCAGCTTCAGCCGACCGAGATCCTGTTCGTCGCCGACGCCATGACCGGCCAGGACGCCGTGAATTCCGCGGCCGAGTTCCACAAGCGGCTCGGACTCACGGGGATGATCCTCACCAAGATGGACGGCGACGCTCGCGGCGGTGCGGCGATCTCCATCCGCGCGGTCACCGGCCAGCCCCTGAAGTTCGTGGGCACGGGCGAGAAGAACGACGCGTTCGAAGTCTTCCATCCCGATCGCATCGCCGGACGCATCCTGGGCATGGGCGACGTCCTATCGCTGGTGGAAAAGGCCGAAGAGGCCATGGACAAGAAGCAGGCCCTCGACCTGCAAAAGAAGATGCTCTCGAACGAGTTTACGCTCGCGGATTTTCGGGAGCAGCTTCGCCAGGTGCGCAAGATGGGTCCGATGGACCAGGTCCTCTCGATGCTGCCGCAGATCGGCGGACTCCAGGAATTGCAGAAAGCCAAGGTCGACGAGAAGGAGCTGGGGCGCTTCGAGGCGATCATCAATTCGATGACGATCCGGGAGCGCGAGAATCACCAGATCATCAACGGCAGCCGGCGCAAGCGGATCGCGCAGGGCAGCGGCTCCACGGTGCAGGAAGTGAATCAGGTGCTGCGCCAGTACGCGCAGGCGCGCAAGATGATGCGAACATTTTCTACGGGCTTCATGGGCCGCAAGCTGGCCAAGATGAAGCTCGATGAACTCATGACGAGATAAACGAAAGGGAGAACAGAAACGTGCTGGCAATTCGCTTAACCAGAATCGGCGCCAAGAAGAAACCGTCGTACCGGGTGGTGGTCATCGAGAGGGAACAGGCCCGCGGAGGCCGTCCCGTCGAAGTGGTGGGATTTTACAACCCGCTGACCAAGCCATCGACGATTCAACTGAAGCGCGAACGCATCGACTATTGGATCGGAAAAGGCGCGCAGCCGTCGGACACGGTGCGCGGCCTGCTCAAAGTAAAAGCGGCCGAAGCCGCTTAAGGCAAGCGGGACATGAAAGAACTGGTCGAACATATCGCCAAGTTTCTCGTCGACAAGCCGGACCAGGTGTCGGTGAACGTCGTCGAGGGCGAGCAGTCCGTCGTGCTGGAGTTGCGGGTCGATCCGGCCGACTTGGGTAAGGTGATCGGGAAGCAGGGCCGCACGGCGCGCTCCCTGCGCACCATCCTGAACGCCGCGGGGATGAAGCTGCACAAGCGCTTCACCCTGGAGATATTGGAATAGACCGCGAGTTCGTCACGGTGGCGCGTATCCGCCGCCCGCAGGGACGGCGCGGCGAAGTGATCGCCGACCTGCTCACGGATTTTCCGGAGCGGTTCGAGCCCGGCAGCGAATTCTTCCTGTGGAAGAGTGGCGCTTCGCGCGAGAAAAGGACGCTCGAGGAAGTCTGGTTTCACAAGGACGGAGTCGTCCTGAAGTTCAGCGGGACCGGGGATATTTCCTCGGCGGAGTTGTGGGCCGGATGGGAAGTGCAGGTTCCTCTCAGCGGCCGGGTGAAGCTGAAGGGAGATGCGGTTTACGTCTCCGACCTGATCGGTTGCGAGGTTTGGGAAGCCGGAACGCGTTTGGGGACGGTCTCAGAAGTCGATGATCGCAGCCAGCCGGTTCTGATCGTGGAGACGCCGCAGGGGGAACTGCTGGTGCCCTTTGCCGGCGAGATTTGCCTCCGCGTAGATGTAACAGCGCGGCGGATTGAGGTGGCCTTGCCCCCGGGACTTCGTGATTTGAATTCCGGCGATTTGAATTCCGGCGATCTGAATTCCGGAAGGACCTGACGTGCGATTCGATATCGTCACCATCTTCCCGGAGTACTTCTCCGGAGCGCTCAGCCACGGCATCGTCCGCCGGGCCCGGGAAAACGGATTGCTGACGGTGGAGTTGCAGGACCTGCGGGAGTTCACCTCGGACCGGCATCGCACCGTCGACGACCGGCCCTTCGGCGGCGGAGCCGGGATGGTGCTGAAGCCGGAACCGATTTTCGCCGCGGTTGAGAAGTTGCGAGGCGGCGAGTCGCGTGCGCGAGTGGTTTTGCTTTCGCCGCAGGGTCGGCTGTTCACGCAGAGCGTGGCCGCGCGACTGGCCGCTCTCGAGCATGTGATTCTGCTCTGCGGGCGGTATGAAGGCGTGGATGAACGTGTGGCGACCTCGCTGGCCGACGAGGAATTGTCCGTCGGCGATTATGTGCTCTCGGGCGGAGAGCCGGCGGCGGTGATCGTGGTCGACACGGTGACCCGACTGCTGCCAGGCGCGCTCGGGAACGAAGAGAGCAGCGTGCAGGAATCCTTCTCGACGGAGAGCGCGCCGGGCGGGATTTTGGATTATCCGCACTACACGCGCCCCGCGGTCTTCCGCGGCATGGCCGCGCCGGAGATCCTGCTCTCCGGGCATCACGAGGAAGTCCGCCGCTGGCGGAGGAAGAGAGCGTTGGAGAAGACTTTGCATCAACGTCCGGAGCTGCTGGAACGCGCGCCCTTAGGCGCCGGCGACCGGGAGTTGCTGGCCGAAATCATGAAGGAACGGAGAGTCAAATGAGCCTAATCGATAAAATCGCCAATCCGCAGAAGCGCACGGATATTCCGGAATTCAAGCCGGGAGATACGGTTCGCGTCTACGTCTCCATTCGCGAGGGAGACAACAAGAGAACACAGGCGTTTGAGGGCACGGTGATCGCGCGCAAGAACACCGGCCTCGGCGCGACCTTTACGGTCCGCAAGGTCAGCTTCGGACAGGGCGTCGAGCGCATTTTCCCGGTGCACTCCAAGGTCATCGAGCGCGTCGAAGTGATGCGCGCGGGCAAGGTGCGCCGGTCGAAGCTTTACTATCTGCGCGGACTGAAGGGCAAGGCGGCGCGCCTCCGCGAGCGGGAGCGCAAGGCCGAAGAGCAGCACGAAGAAGTGCCGGCCTAAAGCTGCACCGTTACCGTAAGTTGTTATAAACTGCGCGAGTGCGGTGCACCAGCCGATACGAACGCGGCGCCCGGCGGGATGGATATCGGGCCATCGCCGGGGCTGATGAGGTGGGACGAGGCGCGTTGTTCGGTCCGGTGCTTGCCGCGGCCGTGATTCTCGATCCCAACCGGCCGGTGCGCGGCCTGAACGACAGCAAGCAGCTCGACCCGGAAGTCCGGGAACGCCTCTCGGTGCGCATCAAGCGCGACTGTCTGGCTTGGAAAGTGGCCGCCGTGGATGCGGCCCGGATCGACGCCATGAACATCTACCAGGCTTCGAGGGAAGCGATGCGCAGGGCCGTGGTGGCCCTGGAACCGCAACCCGACTACGTCCTGGTGGATGCGGTGCGCCTCGATGTCGCGATGGACCAGAAGGCGCTCATCCACGGAGACGCGCTGAGCCATTCGATCGCCGCCGCTTCCATTGTCGCCAAGGTGGAACGCGACGCGCTGATGCGGGAATGGGACTCGATCCTTCCGCAATACCAACTCGCCAAGAACAAGGGATACGCAACACCGGAGCATCGCGCGGCGCTTGAGGAATTTGGCCCTTCGCCGCTGCACCGGCGCAGTTTTGCGCCCGTCGCCGCCGCATCGCGTTTCGCGGAAGAGCCTTTTGAGTGGTGGTTGCAAGACGAACGCCTGTATACTGGGCAGTTGTGCCTTCCTTTGGAGGGCGTGTATAGTGGCGTAGAAATAGCGGAGCGAACCTGAATGGCGTTCGGTTTGGGCTTCAACAAGGCCAAGTTGTTGGCCGCGGCTGAGAAACTCGTGATGCAGGGCAAGATCCCTGCGGCGCTCGAGGAGTATCAGAAGATCCTGGAAAAAGAGCCGCGCGACCTGGTGATCCTGAACACCGTGGGCGATCTCTGCCTGCGCCTCAACAAGACCGAGGAAGCCTTCTCGTATTTCTACAAGCTGGGTGAAGCGTACGTGGAAGACGGCTTCATCCGCAACGCCATCGCCGTCTTCAAGAAGATCACGCGCGCCGATTCCGGCGCCATCGCCGCCGTCACGCGCCTGGCCGATCTCTATACGATGCAGGGACAACTAAACGAGTCCCGCAGTTTTTACAACCAGGCCGTCGATTACTACGCCCAGCGCGGAGACACCGCGAAATGCACGGAACTTGTGGAGCGCCTGTACCTGCTCGACACCGAGAATCTCGGTGTCCGGCAGCGCCTGGCGTCGCTCTACGAACAGGTCGGACGCAAAGAGGAAGCCGCGTCGACGTATCTGAGCCTGGCTGAGGGCTATGCCGACCGGGCCAGTCCCGTGGAAGCCGAGAAGGCTATCACCAAGGCGCGCGACTTGGGTTCCAAGGGTCCGGAGCTCGCCGTCCTGCAAGCGCGCATTCTGGTCGATTCGGGCCGCGGCTCGGAAGCGATCGACATCCTCAACAAGATCCCCGACAAGGAAAACAACAAGGCCGCGCTCAACCTGCTCTTCCATGCCTACATGGGGGCGAACAATCCCAACGAAGCGGGAGAGGTGGCCGCGCAGATCTTCGAGCACTTCGACGACTTCGCCGGACTCGAGCAGGTTTGCGCCATGATGCTCGAACGCCATCAGATCGACGAAGCGGTTCAGGCTTACGCGCGCGTGGCCGAGCGCCTGGTATCGCAGAGCAACACGCAACCGCTGATCGACAGCCTGAAGCAGATCATCACGTCGAATCCGAAACACATCCCGTCGCGGGAGCTGCTCTGCAAGGTCTACGAAGACTCGAAGCAGACCGGCGAGTTTACGGACGCGAGCGAACAGCTCGCCGACGTCGTGGCCCACATGGGCGATTTCCAGAAGGCGCACGACATCTACGCCAAGCTGGCCAAGCTCGAGCCCACCAATTCGCAGCATCGCCTGCACATGCAGCAGATGGATCAGAAGATGGGCCGGGCGCCCGTTGCCGAGACTAAGGAAGGCGCTCCCGCCATCGCCGGCGACTTCATGACCGATCTCGAGGCCGCGCCCTCCGCGCCGCCTCCGCCCGCGCCGCTCGATCCGCAGATGCAGGAATTGCTCGATCAAGCTCTTACCGAGAGCGACCTGCAGCAATCCTACAAGCAGCACTTCAAGGCGATTGAACCGCTCGAGAAAATTCTGCCGCAGTTGCCGGTGAACATCACGCTCAACCAGCGCCTGGAGAGCCTCTACGAACAAACCAGCAACTGGAAGAAGGCCGCCGAGCGCTGCGAGATCCTGACTGAAGCGTTCGTCATGTCCGGTGACGGCGAGAACGCCACGCGCTACGGCGACAAGCTGGTCCACTACAAGCAACTGGCCGAAGGTGCGCCGGATGTTTCCTCGTTGCCCCACGACGACGCCAAGGTCGCCGAGTTCCAGATTCCGGAAAGCGACGCTGCGCCGGAATTCCCGATGATGACAGCGGACACCCACGTGTCCGCGCCGGAGCCGGCAAAGGAATTCGGGTTTGCGGCGGCCTCCGAGCACATCGATTCGTCCACGGGAGAAGCAGGGGCGCGCGAGGTCGACCTCTCCGGCGAGTGGGAATCACTCATGGCGCCCGAGGCGCCGGCCGCTCCCCCCGAGCCGCCTCCACCTCCGCCGCCACCGCCGGGCGACGCGATCGTCGACGAGATCCAAAAGTATTTGCAGAGCGGGATGGCCGACGAAGCCGCCTTGGCGCTAGAAAGATTGCGCGCCGAAGCGCCGAACGATCCGAGGTTCAAAGGACTGGCCGACAAGGTAGCGAAGTTGCAGGCGCCACCTCCGCCGCCGGTCCAGGCTGCGCCTCCACCTCCGCCGCCTCCGCCTCCCCCACCGGCGCCCGCGCCGGCGGCAGAGGAAGAATTGGCGCTCGATCTCGGGGCGCAGGAAGAGGGCGGCGACTTCGAATTGTCGCTGGAAGAATCGGCGCCCGCGCCGGCTCGCGCCGCCGCGCCGCCCGCCGCGCCGCCCGCCGCTGCCGGCAAGTCCGGCATGGACGACTTGCTCGGCTCGCTCGATTCCGAGCTCGCCGATCTGACGCCGCCTCCGCCGCCGGCTGCCCCGGCCAAGGCCGCCAAGCAACCGACCGGAGCGCATGCGCCGGCGAAACCGGCGGCCCCGAAGGGCGGCCTCTCGGACGTCTTCGCCGAGTTCAAGGAAGAAATGGAAGTCGATTCCGCGGCCGAAGCGGACGTCGAAAACCACTACAACATGGGCGTAGCCTTCAAGGAAATGGCCCTCTGGGACGAGGCCATCGGCGAATTTCAGAAGGCTTACAACGGCGCGGCCGCCATTCCGCACTACGCCAACTTCATCCCCTGCTGTTCGCTGCTGGCGCACTGCTTCATAGAGAAGAACCTCCCTGAGCTGGCCGTGACCTGGCTGGAGAAAGCCCTCAAGTTCCAGGACCTCGACCGCGAAGGCGAAATGGCCTTGCGTTACGAAATCGGATCGGCCCAGGAAGCGGCCGGGCATAAGGACAAGGCGCTCGAGAGCTTCATGCAGGTGTACGCCATGAACATCGACTATCGGGATGTCGCCGACCGCATTAGTTCTCTCAAAGCCGGTTAAGCGGCCGGTGCACCATGTGGAAACGCCTCTTCCTAGTCGTTTTCATTCTCCTTTCATTTGAGATCGGCTTGTTCCTGGTGCTCTTTCCCTGGTCGCCGGCCTGGGAGCGCAATCTCATTCTGGATTTCATTCCTCTGCTAAGAGGAGTTCTCCAGAGTCCCTTCTTGCGCGGCGCAGTCAGCGGGCTGGGCCTGGTGAATATCCTTCTCGGACTCGGGGAGGCCTGGCATTTCCGCGATCGCATCCGGGCCATGGAGTTGCAAGAGGCTCAGGCCGCGCAGCTCGAACCGATCGAAAAGACTTGAGTCCCCTGCTGTACTACATCACCGACGGCATGGCGCTTGGCCGGGGCCTGCCGGAGAAAATCGGCGCGGCACTCGCGGCCGGCGTGGACTACGTCCAAGTGCGCGAAAAGCATCTGTCCGCGCGGGAGCTATTTGCGCTCGTGAAACAGGTAGCAAACTCGCGTGTGCTAGTGAACGATCGTCTCGACGTGGCGCTGTCCGCCGGCGTGGCAGGCGTGCACTTGCCGGCGGGAAGCCCGCCGCCCTCCGCGCTGCGACACCTGACGCCGCAAGGATTCAAGATCGGCGTCTCCTGTCACGCCGTCGATGAGGTGGAGCGGGCGGCCGCGGAAGGCGCGGACTTTGTCGTGCTCGGTCCGATCTTCGCCTCGCCGGGCAAGGGCGCGCCGCTCGGCCTTGGACCTATCGAGAAGGCCGCGCGCGTCGCGATCCCCGTGCTGGCGCTCGGCGGCATCACCGAAGCCAATGCAGCATCGTGCTTGCGGGCGGGCGCTCGCGGGATCGCCGCGATCCGCCTGTTCCAGGAAGCTACCGACTTGGCGGCACTCGTGGCGCGGCTGAGGAAACTGCCATGACCGGAGTATACGTCATCGCCTATCTGGCCGCGGCCCTCGCGCAGAGTGCCGACGCGAGAGAGATCATGCAGCGTGCAGTCGAACGCAACGACCAGAGCGTCCGGGTGGCGCACCTCTATACCTTCATCGCGCGCGAGGAGGAGCGCCAGTTCGACGGGCAGGGCAAGGTCAAGTCCAAGGAGTCTCAGACGTACGACGTCACGATGCTCGAGGAAGCGCCCTACAGCCGGCTGATTGAAAGGAACGACAAGCCCCTCACGCCCAAGGAAGAGCAGAAAGAGCAGGAACGCCTGCAGAAGAGTATTGCCGAGCGGCAGAAAGAAACCGACGCCCAAAAGGCCAAGCGCAAAGAACAACGCGAGAAAGGCCGCGAAGAGACTCGCAAGTTCTTTCGCGAAGTGATGGACGCTTACGATTTCCGACTCACCGGCGAAGAACTCTTCGAGGGACGCGACCTCTATGTGATCGAGGCGAACCCGCGTCCCGGCTTCCAGCCCAAGACACGCGAAGGCAAGATCCTTCCGAAGTTGAAGGGACGGCTCTGGATCGACAAGCAGGAATTCGCGTGGGTCAAAGGGGAAGTGGAAGTGACGGACACAATCTCGTTCGGCCTGTTTCTGTTCCGGGTCCACAAGGGTACGCACATGGAATTCGCCGCCACCCGCGTGAACGACGAAGTCTGGCTGCCGCGGCGCTTGTATATGCGCGGCGCGGCCCGACTGGCGCTACTGAAGAAATACGACGGAGGAGTCGAGAACACCTACAAGAATTACCGCAAGTTCCAGGT